>CAVCPY010000225.1:0-28333 GCA_963604245.1 Eggerthellaceae bacterium | reverse complement strand
TGTCTCGAAAATTCCGCATAATAAAATGCGGGAACCATTTTTAAACAGCTTCTTATATTTCAAGGTCTTCCGTGCCGTCGAAGACAATCTTTCCGTCCTCGTCATCGTCATCATCCTCCGTGTCGTCATCGGGAGAGAGGGAAGAACCTCCTTCGTCGTCATCGTCATCAAGACCCCAGTCCGGCTTCTGGCCCGGCAGATGCCTCTGCGAATCAGGAAGGTCCTCAAAGGCAACATAGCCATTCTCGAACTCAATCGGGTTCGGACCCTTCACCTCAACGATTGTCGGGGAGCATTCCGGCTTCTCTTCCATACCCTCGAATGTAACAATCACGCTCTTGCGGTTTGGCACATCGTAGAAGTAAAGGAACGAGGCCACACCATTCTTGACAGCTTGCGCCACAGTGATGTTGTCCACGGTGCCGCATCCAAGGTCGAACAAGCCATAGCGGCCGACAACACCGCCGCCGGCATCCATAGCCTTGAACATAATCAATTGATCCTGCGGAAATTCCATATCCGCACGCATTTGCTTGTGAAAGTCGTAAAGAGTAGTTTCTCCCCGCATCTCATAAACCCGGTAGAATCCTTTGATCCCGGCAAGAGTCACCCTGAATTTATATACCATAAATATTTTTGATTCAAAACCATTTCAAAATTACAAAAAATCCCGTTCCGTTGCAAAATTATGTTAAAAACGCTAATTTCGTATTTTAGGAATGGAGACACCAGAAAACATCATCCGAGA
Organism: Eggerthellaceae bacterium; assembly: GCA_963604245.1. GTDB lineage: Bacteria > Bacteroidota > Bacteroidia > Bacteroidales > UBA932 > Cryptobacteroides. The sequence continues at coordinate 27,585 of CAVCPY010000225.1, read as the reverse complement.
CTCCTACAAGAGCGTTCCCGGACCGGCTGAAGGGCTGTTCAAAGACAACGGCAGCCGCTTCATCTCTTTCGTTTTCCCCGTCGAGACAGAAGATGAGGTCAGGAACATCGTCAGCGACCTGAAAAAGAAGTTCCACGACGCCCGCCACCACTGCTATGCCTACCGCCTCGGCTACCTCGGGGACAAGTTCAGGGCCAACGATGACGGTGAGCCGTCCTCGTCCGCAGGAAGACCGATTCTCGGCCAGATAGACTCCAGAGAGCTGAGCGATGTTTTAGTGGTGGTCGTGCGCTATTTCGGCGGAATCAAACTCGGGATTCCGGGGCTGATCCGAGCCTACAGAACCTCCACGGCGGAGGCCCTTGACAAAGCAGGGAGCATCGAGAAGATTGCCGGGAAATGGTTCAATGTCCATTTCGGTTACGAGGCAATGAACAGCGTTATGAAAATCATCAAAGATATGGAACTCAAACAGAAAAGGCAGGATTTCGGAACGGAATGCTCGCTTCAGACGTGGGTGCGTCTCTCCTCGGAGGATGATTTCAGAACAAGATTCGCCAAAGTTGACGGCTGCGAGATAAACGAACTTTAAATCATAAGTGTTATGCCTAAAAGTCTAATTTCAATCCAGGATTTCTCAAAGGACGAGATCCTTCACATCCTTGAGGTGGCGAAAGAATTCGAAGCGAACCGGGAGCAGAACTTCCTTGCCGGCAAAGTGGTGGCCTGCCTGTTCTTCGAGCCATCGACAAGAACCCGCCTTTCATTCGAGGCGGCGGTCAACAGGCTGGGAGCCAGAGTCATCGGATTCCCTGACAACCGCAACACCAGCCAGACAAAGGGAGAGACCCTGGAGGACACAATAAAGATAGTGTCCAACTATGTGGACATGATCGTGATGAGACATCCGCAGGCCGGAGCGGCGGACATCGCGGCTTCGGTGGCCTCGGTGCCTGTCATCAACGCCGGCGACGGAGCCAACCAGCACCCGACGCAGACCCTGCTCGACCTTTACGCCGTCCGGAAAACCCAAGGCAAACTCAACGGCCTGACTGTGAATATGGTCGGAGACCTCAAGTACGGCCGCGCCGTCCACTCGCTCGTGGAAGCCCTGCGCTGGTTCGACCCACATTTCATATTCACTTCTCCGGAAGAGTTGAATATGCCGAAGAAATATCTTGAACTGCTTGACCGCGAAGGCATTGACTACAGGCAGACCGACAGGATAGAGGACGGCCTGAACGAGTGCGACATCCTCTATATGACCAGAGTCCAGCAGGAACGGTTCCCTGATATGGATGAATATAACAAGGTCAAGGATGTTTACAGGCTCACCGCCTCGATGCTCGGCTCTGTCAAGCCGAATATGAAGATAATGCACCCGTTGCCAAGGGTCAACGAGATCTCCACGGACATCGACGGCACACCTTACGCCTACTACTTCCAGCAGGCCGGCGGCGGAATGTACGTCAGGATGGCCATCATCTCGTACCTCCTCGGCTACAGGTAATCGGTTATAATTTTACGGTAATTGTTGGGCAAATCCTTTTAATTGTCTATCTTTACCACAAAATCAGTTTTGATTTTGCAGACATAGAGAATATGCCGAGAGTATTTGACAATTATTATCGGATGTTCCCTATGGCCATTTTGGAACGCATACAATTAATAATACTTTGAAACCATAATAGAAATGAAGAAAGTACACGTTTTCAACGCCGGCCCTTGCCTGCTCCCGCAGGTGGCCATCGACAATGCAATTGAAGCCCTCAAGGATTTCAAGGGCACCGGTGTCTCAGTCCTCAGCATCTCACACCGCACCAAAGAATGGGACGCCACGATGGACGAGTGCCGCGCACTCTGGAGAGAACTTCTGAATATTCCGGACACCCACGAGGTTGTGTTCCTCGGAGGCGGAGCCTCTCTGCAGTTCCTGTACGTAGCGATGAACTACCTTGAGAAGAAGGCCGCCTATCTTGAGACAGGAGTCTGGGCGAAGAAAGCCCTCAAGGAAGCCAAGGGAATCGGCGAGGCGTATGCTCTCGCAAGCTCTGCCGACAAGAACTACTCCTACATTCCTAAGGGATACGAGATTCCGACGGACATCGACTATTTCCACATCACCACGAACAACACCATCTACGGCACCGAAATCAAGGAAGACATCGACTGCCCTGTCCCTCTGATCGCCGATATGTCGTCCGACATCATGAGCCGACCAGTGGACGTGAGCAAGTACGACCTCATCTACGGCGGAGCACAGAAGAATGTCGGCCCTGCCGGCGTGATTTTCGCCATCATCAGGAAGGATTCCCTCGGAAGGGTTTCCAGATACCTCCCGGCGATGCTTGACTACCGCAACCACATCGAGAAACTGTCTATGTACAACACCCCTCCGGTGTTCTCGATCTTTATGATGAACGAGACCCTGAAGTGGCTCAAGAGCATCGGCGGCGTGCCGGCCATCCAGAAGATCAACCAGCGGAAGGCTGACCTTTTATATTCAGAGATCGACCGCAACCCTCTGTTTGTCGGCACCGCCGCAAAGGAGGACCGCTCGCTGATGAACGTCTGCTTCGTTATGGCGCCGGGTCACGAGGCTCTTCAGGACGAGTTCCTGACGTTCGCCAAAGAGCGCGGAATGATCGGCATCAAGGGACACCGCTCCGTAGGAGGCTTCAGGGCTTCCCTCTACAACGCCTGCACCGTCGAGGACGTTCAGGCTCTTGTTGACTGTATGAAGGATTTTGAGGAACTTAAGAAATAACTCATTATGAAGATATTAGTCGCAACACAGAAGCCTTTTTCAGCGGCTGCTGTCGCCGGGATCAAGGAGATTGTCACCGCTGCCGGACACGAGTTCGCCGCTCTTGAAAAATATGCCGACGCTTCGGAGCTTATCGCCGCCGTCGCTGACGTGGACGCTCTCATCATCCGCTCTGACAAAGTGACCGCCGCTGTGCTTGACGCCGCGAAGAACCTTAAGATCGTCGTGCGCGCCGGAGCCGGCTACGACAATGTTGACCTCGCTGCGGCCACGGCCCACAAGGTGGTTGTGATGAACACTCCGGGGCAGAATTCCAACGCTGTCGCCGAACTCGCCATCGCGATGATGATCTATATGTGCCGCAACCAGTTCACCCCTGCCACCGGGTCGGAAATCCAGGGCAGGAAACTGGGAATCCAGGCCTTCGGCAACGTCGGACGTCTGGTCGGGAAGAAGGCCGAAGCTCTGGGAATGAGCGTGATGGCCATCGACCCGTTCATCCCGGCGGAGAAAATCCGCGAGGCGGGAGCCGAGCCGGCCGACTCGCTTGAGCAGATGTACGCCTCCTGTGACTTCATCTCCGTGCATATTCCCGCCACTCCCGAGACCATCGGTTCGATCGGCTACGACCTGATCACCAAGATGCCGAAGGGGGCTTGCCTGGTGAACACCGCCCGCAAGGAGGTCATCGACGAGGCCGGACTGGAGAAGGCTCTTGAGGATAGGGCTGACCTTAAGTACATCACCGACGTGGCGCCGGACAACTACGCCGCATTGAAGGAGAAGTTCGGTGTCCGCATATTCGCCACCCCGAAGAAGATGGGAGCCCAGACAGCCGAGGCGAATATGAACGCCGGCCTTGCGGCAGCCCGCCAGATTGTGGATTTCTTCGCAACAGGCAACACACGTTTCCAGGTCAACAAGTAATTTATGAATATGTCAGCGGCTCCCTTGCAGGTCCTCCGGTACCGGGAGCCGCTTCTTTTGAAAACCACTTGACATTATGGTAAGAGTAAAACCGTTCGCGGCGATCAGGCCGCCGAAAGACATCGTGACAGAAGTGGCGGCTCCGCCTTATGACGTTCTCAACTCCCAAGAGGCCAAGGAGATGGCCGGGGAGAAATCCCTTCTCCACATCACCAAGCCGGAGATCGACTTCAACCCTATCCTCGAAGACCACGACCCGAAGGTCTATGACGAGGCCGTGAAGAATTTCAAAGAGTGGCAGAAGAAGGGCTGGCTCCGGCGCGACCCTAAAGAGTGCTACTACGTCTATGCACAGACAATGGAGGGCCGCACCCAGTACGGCCTCGTACTCTGCGCCCACACGGATGACTACGCCTCGGGCAAAATCAAGAAGCACGAACTCACCCGCAAGGACAAGGAGGATGACAGGATGGTACACGTACGCATCCAGAACGCCAACATCGAGCCGGTGTTCTTCGCCTACAAGGACAACCACGTCCTTAACGAGATTGTCGCCCAGACCGTAAAAAAGGCTCCGGAGTACGATTTCATCGATGAGAACAAGTTCGGCCACAAGTTCTGGGTGATAGATGACGACAAGACCATCGACCAGATCACAAGGCTGTTCTGCAACGATGTCGACGCTTTCTATGTGGCTGACGGCCACCACCGTACCGCCGCGGCGGCTCGTGTCGGGGCCGAGAAAAAGTCTCAGAATCCGAACCACACCGGAGACGAGGAGTACAACTTCTTTATGGCGGTCTGCTTCCCTGAAAGCCAGCTGAAAATCCTTGACTACAACCGTGTCGTGAAGGATTTGAACGGCCTTTCCAAGGAACAGTTCATCGCCGCTCTGGAGGAGAACTTCACGGTAAAGGAAATTGGTAAGGAAATCTACACCCCTGACCAACTGCACAACTTCTCGATGTATCTGGATGGGAAGTGGTACTCTCTGGAGGCTCTTCCGGGCAGGTACGACGACAAAGATCCGATCGGGGTTCTGGATGTCACAATCCTTTCGAATCTCGTACTCGACAAAGTGCTCGGAATCAAGGATCTGCGCACGGACAAGCGGATTGATTTCGTGGGAGGCATCAGAGGTCTGGGCGAGCTGGTGCGCAGAGTTGACAGCGGTGAGATGAAGGTTGCATTCGCCCTCTACCCGGTCTCAATGCAGCAGCTCATCGACATAGCCGACACCGGCAACATCATGCCTCCGAAGACCACGTGGTTCGAGCCGAAACTCCGTTCCGGTCTGGCCATCCACACTCTCTAATAGATGTTTCACGGCCTTCGGAACCGGACTGTCACGTTCTGAATGTCACTAATTAGGAATATCAAACTATGCATTATCCTTCCGCCTCACCGACGGAAGGATAACTGCTTTTACCTGGCCTGGAATTTGCCTCTGAAACAGATATCGCATTCAATCCGACAGAAGAATCATTGTTTTCAACAGGGCAGATCCCCTTTCACAAGAGTTGTCACTTATCAGCACTACGGGTGGTCGCACTGCTTTACGTGGAGGATAACAATCTCACTAACAAGCACAAACACGTTTCCCCTTGATTGCCCCCTAAAGAGAAAGCCTTACCGTCCTTGTTTTCAGCACATTAATCGTCACCCTTTGACAATCAGTCAGTGGCAAGTAAGGCACTGATTACCTGCAACATAGTCGCAAGTCTTTAGTTGAACAGCACCTGAGCAAAAGCTTTATCGTACTCATTCACGTAATGTTACACGCCACTCACTGATAATCAACGAGTGGCAGGTAGAGTTTTGATTGATTGAGGATTAGTCGATATCCTTCAGTTCAGACATCCTGAAGAGGATCTGCTTTATTAATGATTATCAAATGTTACCCATCACAGCCTGAAATTCTTTTTTGAGATGTCAAGATTAATGATTACCTTGAGTCATCTTGTTTTCAGACTTTGGCCACACTTTGCCAATTCCGAACGACAATGCATCGTAAAACCAACTTAAATTATTGAATTATGGCTCGTTTGAGGCGAATGATCTATCAGAGGGGAACGGTCGGGCATATCTACCAAAGGGCACTGTCCGGTTTCGTCGTGTTCTACAGCGTAAAGGATTCCTTGGTTTTCTTCACGGTTTTCTCGCTTGCCGCGTCCAGGCACAACATCCGGGTGCTGGGGTTGTGTCTGATGTACAATCATATTCACATACTGATAGAGGCGGAAGATCATCAGACCGTAGCAGGGTTTATGAGGGAATGCGGTTCAACATTCTCAAAGGCCTACAACGCCAGGTACGGCCTGAAGGGAAGGCTGTTCTCCACATTCGGTCTTTCCAACAAAAGAGGAGACAAGCAGATCAGGACATCGCTAGCCTATCTCTACAACAACCCGGTTGAGGACCAGATCTGCAAACGTGCAGAGGAATGGCAGTGGAACTTTCTCGCCTATGCTGAATCGGACCATCCATATTCAAGAAAACTTGTTCTGCGTGAGGCTTCCGTCAGGATGAGAAGGGCTGTGTCTATGGTCAGAGTCCTGCACAACCATAAGCGGCCATTGTCGTACGAGGTACTCGACAGCCTGCTCAAGGATTTGAATGTCAATGAAAAGAAGCAGCTTGTCGATTTCATTGTCCGGCAATATTCAGTCATCGATTTCGCCGGAGCGATCTGTCACTATGGAAGTTATGGCAAGATGCTCACGGCGTTCGGCAGCAACACTGGCAGTGAATATGAGATCCGAGAGCCGTATGAGCCCCATTCAGGGGCTGCATATAGGAAGATGGCACACCATCTGGCTTCGGATGTGCGCTTTTCCGGCATCGGTGACGTGATGAGGCTTCCGGCCGAGGGACATATCGCCTACCTCAACGAACTCGTCAGCCGCTGCAGGGTCAGCATAGATCACGCACGGAAATTCCTCCACATCAAGGCCAGTGGTGGATAAGCCTATGAAAATCAAACAATAGTGCAAACATCTTTGGTAAGTATCACCGTAAGGCAAAGGCCTATCGTATTCATTAACAACCAGTTGACACTTACCTATTAACAATCAAGCGGTGAGGAGTGATGCGCTGACTGGCAAGGGGTTAACATATCATCTGTAGTAGAACGCGACTAAGGGTTATCAGCATAATCGCTGAATATCAAAATTTTAGGCAACACAAAAACTTTTACGGCATATTCTATAGGCTATATTGAGACAAAATTACTATTTTTGTACTGATTGCCTTCAGCAAGTGTCAAAGACCAACTGAAAGGCAGTGAGACTGAACAAAATAAACATCAAGGATATGCACATCGCGATAGCAGGCAACATAGGCAGCGGCAAGACCACCCTGACAAAGATGCTGGCAGCCCATTACGGCTGGACTCCCAAGTTCGAATCGGTTGATTTCAACCCTTATCTTTCCGACTTCTACGCCGATATGGAGCGTTGGTCGTTCAATCTCCAGATATATTTCCTGAACAAAAGGTTCAAGGATGTCGTGGACATCTCAAGATGCAGCGATGTCATCATCCAGGACAGGACAATCTACGAGGACGCCCGCATATTCGCCCCGAACCTTCACGATATGGGGCTGATGAGCACAAGGGATTTCGAGAATTACTCGGATCTCTTCGACCTGATGATGTCGCTGGTCAGCAAGCCCGACCTGCTGATCTACCTCAGATCGTCCATCCCGAATCTGGTGGCCCAGATCCAGAAAAGGGGCAGGGAATATGAAAGCAGCATCAGGATCGACTACCTCACTGGTTTGAACAAGCGCTACGAAGAGTGGATTTCCGGTTACGACGGCCATCTTCTGACAGTCGATGTGGACAGCATCAAGTTCGAGAACCGTCCGGAGGATTTCCAGACCGTGACCGACAGGATTGACGCCGAACTCTTCGGACTCTTCCCGGAGGTCAGGCAGATTGAAGAATAATGACTTCTTGGTAAGCGGCAGCAAAAGTTCATTCCCTGCCGCGGTTTTGACAAAGATTATAAACACTTCTTAATATGTCATCTGCAAGACCGACAATAATCGAATTCGTGGAGAAATATACCCACGAATTCTCATCCCATATCTTCCTCCGTGAAAAAGTTGACGGAAAATGGACAGAGACCACATTCGATCAGACCCGCAAGGAAGGCTACCGCATCGGAGCCGGCCTTATGGCGATGGGACTTAAGAAGGGCGACAGGGTTTCCCTCCTTTCGGAAGGCAGGAATATGTGGATTCTCGCCGAGCTGGGGATTCTCTATGCCGCCGGCGTGAGCGTCCCGCTCTCCATCAAGCTCGAGGAAAGCAACGACCTGACTTTCAGGATTCAGCATTCAGACTCAAGGTTCGTTATCGTCTCCGGACAGCAGCTTCCGAAGATTCGCAGGATAATCTCGCAGCTGGACTGCGTCGAGAAAGTGATTGTTCTTGACGACATTCCGGCAGCCAACGCCAAGGAAGTCTCTATGGAGTGGGTTCAGGCTCTCGGAGACAGTTATCTGTTCGGCCACAAGGTCGAGTTTGAGGAGCGTTACAATTCCGTCCAGCCTGACGACTATGCCACGATCAGTTACACTTCAGGCACCACCGCCGATCCGAAGGGCGTTCTCCTGACGCATCGCAACTACACGGCGAATGTCGAGCAGGCTCATTCCGTGATCGGTGTCAAGCCGGACTCCACGATGCTCATCATCCTGCCTCTCGACCACTGCTTCGCGCACGTGGCCGGATTCTACACGATGATGTCCTATTGCAGCAGCATAGCCACGGTTCCCGTCGGAGCCAATCCGCTTGCCACACTCAGGAATATTCCTATAGCAATCAAGGAAATCCGTCCGCACGTGATGCTGTCAGTTCCGGCGCTCGCCCGCAATTTCAGGAAGAACGTCGAGACCGGCATCCACAAGCAGGGACCGAAGGTCGAGAAACTCTACAACTATGCCCTCAACCTCGCAATCTCCTACAACAAGGAATATTATAACCGCGGCGGTGTCCTCCAGCTGTGGAAAAGGCCGTTGATGGCCTTGTTCGACAGGATCATATTCAAGAAAGTCCGCGAGGGCTTCGGAGGCAGGATGGAGTTCTTTGTCGGCGGCGGCGCGCTTCTGGACATCGAGCTCCAGAGGTATTTCTGTGCCATCGGCATCCCTATGTTTCAGGGGTACGGAGTTTCCGAGGCTACGCCTATCATCTCCGCCAACTCCGCCGGTCACTCTATATTCGGCTCTTCCGGCCGCGTCGTGAAGCCGCTTGACATCAAGATCTGCGACGAGGCCGGCAATGAAGTCCCGCTCCGCACCAAGGGAGAGATCGTGGTCCGCGGCGAGAACGTGATGGCCGGCTACTGGAAGAATCCTCAGGGTACCGCAGAGGCTCTGCGGGACGGCTGGCTGCACACCGGAGATATGGGTTATATGTATGACTCTGAATATCTTTACGTTGTTGGCCGATTCAAGTCCCTGCTGATTTCTTCCGACGGAGAGAAGTACAGCCCGGAAGGATTCGAGGACTCTCTGACCGACGGCTCAAAGTACATCGAGCAGGTCATCCTGCACAACAACCAGGATCCTTACACGATTGTGCTGATAGTCCCGGCAAAGGATGCTCTCAAGGAATATGTTTCCTCGAAGGGTCTGGATCCGGCCTCGCGCGAGGGTAAGGAGGCGATGCTCGGAAAGATTCAGGAGGAGATTGACTCCTACAGGAAGGGCGGCTCTCACGAAGGGATGTTCCCGGAAAGGTGGCTACCCGCCGCCGTGGCAGTGCTTCCGGAGCCTTTCACCGAGCAGAACGGTCTGGTGAACAGTACGATGAAGATCGTGCGCGGCAAGGTCGAAAAGCACTACGCCGACCGTATCGGGTACGCCTACACGGCCGAGGGCAAGAACCTTCTCAACGATAAGAACATCGAAAGTCTTTAGTGTCAGCCTGGTCACTGAGCCTGTCGAAGTGACGTTATACTGAATCCACCATAAAGGATAGGCGATACCCCGCTCAACCAGAATTTTGCACGTTACCAAAATTCTTGGGTCGAGCGGGGTATTGCCTATAGATAAGGCATTTGTATAGCACATTGCAAAATGTGTCCCAGCCTTCCCTATCTCGCTTGGTACCCCAAAGGAGCCTTTTGTGTACCAAATGCCGCCGCAAGACTGTTTGGTACCCCAGAGATGTCTTTCGTGCACCAATCAGGTCTCTTTATGCGTTTCGTACCCCTGAAGACATTCTCGTGTACAATCACTGATAGCCGGGGGGGGGGGGGGGGGGGGACAAAAGTGCGTTTCTGTACCTATCAGGAAAGAAATCATATGTTTCCCGAAACATTTTATCCTAAAATTATTATTTTTACAGAAAAATATTCCATATAATATGGCAAGAATGGCTAGACGCAACATTGAAACTGCTAAAGAGACCCTCGACAAGGTGGACAAAGCAGAAAGAATCATTAGGTTCCGCAAAGGTGATGAACTGACCCTGGTGGTCATCACCGATCTTGATGGCGAGGAGGACCTCGTCTCCAGAAGAACAGGCTTCCGGCCAAGGGGCGCAGATGGGCAACCAGGTGAGGAAGTCCTAAAATACAAGTTCCTCCTCAAAAGAGAAGGACGTCAGCTCCCAGTGTACATCACACTAGGAGTTTTCACCAGTTTGCCACTGGTGAAGAGAGGTTTTGGGCCTTCCGATTCGGAGGCCCAGAGAATTGGTGCCAACAACGCCATTTTTGATGGCTTCTATATGAGGTCTGCAGAAGAGATCATCGCAAACCTCCGCAAGGGGGTAATTTGCGATGAGGTCTTTACGACTTCACAATATAGTTATCAGTGTTATCGCTGGCGCTTGAAATAATCAATAGCTTCTCTACAATTAATTAGGTGGGCTATTTTTTATAAACCTACTAAAACCAGTTTGCATATTTGGTAGTAAAACAGGGCAGTTACATATGAGAACGTTATATTCACGTCTTGCGACATTGGCCGCACTGACCTTTGCGGCTTTCGTGTTGTTTGTCGGCTGCGGTGGCTCTGGTAACGAAAAGAAAGAAGAACCAGAAGTGCTTCCTGTTGAGGAGGTGGCTTTCGCACGAGGTGCTGACATCGGATGGGCTTCGGAGATGGAATATGATATGGAGCATAATCCGTCCAGAATCAATGGCACGGCCTTCAAGGATTCCAAAGGGAACTCTGGTTTGTTTCCCGTGCTGAAGGGTGCAGGCATCAACGCCATCCGTCTCCGCGTGTGGGTCAAGCCGGAGGATGCCAACGGTTGGAGCGGCAAGGATGATGTCGTGAATATGGCCAAACGGGCCACCGAGGCTGGGATGTCGGTGATGATTGATTTCCACTACAGCGATTTCTTCGCTGATCCACAACGCCAGGACACTCCAGCCGAGTGGTCAGGCCTGGATCTGAAAGGTCTTTCCGCCAAGGTCTCCGAGCACACCAAGGATGTTCTGACTGCCTTGAAGTCCGCCGGAGTCACTCCGCTTTGGGTGCAGGTCGGCAACGAGACCCGACCGGGAATGCTTTGGGAGACCGGACGTCTCTATAACGACAAAGGGGATATCCCGGGAGGTTGGGCAAACTATGCCGCACTTACCACGGCAGGCTATGACGCTGTCAAATCCGTGTTCCCTGACGCTCAGGTGATTGTCCACATCGACAACGCCTATCAGGACAACACCTGGTTCTTCGACAAGCTCAAGGCCAACGGTGGAAAGTTCGATATGATCGGCCTGTCGCATTATCCGATGACCAACACCCAAATGACCTGGAAGGCGATGAACTCTGCCGCTGTATTGAATATTAAGACTTTAGCCTCGAAGTATGGCTGCAAGGTGATGGTCTGTGAGGTTGGTGTCAAGGCCTCCGCGTCAGAGATCGCCACATCTACCCAGTGCCTGGCCGATTTTATGAACTCGGTCAAGTCCCTGTCCGTCTGCGCCGGTGTGTTCTACTGGGAGCCGCAGGTTGACGGCAAATGGAGACCAGCCATTTATGAGAAACAGGGCCGCAATTGGGGTGCCTACGATATGGGAGCCTTCACATCCGATGGTTCAGCTATCACCCCGACATCCATTCTCTCGGCTTTCGGAGAATGAGGTGTGAAAGTGTCCGGTCACTTCGACAAGCTCAGTGACCGGGAAAGGGTTTTGTGACGCAATGCGTCTGACTACTTCTCCAACGGAAAAAGTCCATAGAGTTCGGCGTCAATCCGGTCGGTGATGGAAGCGAAGTCCTCGGGGCGGTTCTCGAAGTCGAGGCTGTCGGTCTCAATGGTCAGAACCTTGCCGTCATATTCACTTATCCACTTGTCGTAGCGGTCGTTAAGGCCGCCGAGATATTCAAGGCTCATACTTTGCTCGTAGTCGCGCCCGCGCTTCTGGATCTGCGCCACGAGGTGAGGCACCGATGACTTGAGGTAGATCAGAAGATCCGGTCTGCGCACTGTCGCGGCCATCACGTTGAAGAGTTCCATATAGGTCTCGTAGTCGCGCTTGGATAGGTTGCCCATCGCGTAGTTGTTGGCCACGAAGATGTGCACGCCCTCGAAGAGCGTCCTGTCCTGGATGACCACGTCCTTGCTTTTGGCTATCTCCAGCACATCCTTGAACCGTTGGGCGAGGAAATAGGTCTCCAGATTGTACGACCAGCGGGGGATGTCCTTGTAGTAGTCCTCCAAGTAGGGGTTGTAGGTCACCGACTCGTACTTCGGCGTCCATCCGTAATGTGCGGCCAACATCCTTGTGAGGGTGGTCTTGCCGCTGCCTATGTTGCCTGCTATTCCTATGTGCATTATATTCCTCCGTTTATCTCGATTCCTTCTCCGTCCGGGTCAAAGTCCTCCTCCGGTTCGTTGAACGGCTGGAGGAACGGATTGTGGGTCCTTTCGTCCGCAATAGTGGTCCGATGCCCGTGTCCCGGAAGCACGTCCACATCGCCCGGCAAGCCCATCAGCTTGTCCATAACACTGATGATCAACTGGTCATAGTCTCCTCCCTGAAGATCCGACCGTCCGATTGTCCCGGCGAAAAGCGTGTCTCCGCTGAGCAGTACCTTGTCCGCCTCGCTGTAGTAGCAGACCCCTCCGGGTGTGTGTCCCGGTGTGGTTATCACCCTGAAAGGCGATCCCTCCAGAGTGTCCAGAATCTCCCCGTCACGAATGTCCTCCGTCTTGATTTCAGACGAATCGTGTGCCGTGAGTCCGAACTCTCTGACCGCTGCCGGATTGTTGTCCAGGGTAATCTTGTCCTCCGGCGACATCAGCACCGGGACGGAATATTCCCTAACGATCCTCAGCACCCCGTGCACGTGGTCGAAATGCCCGTGAGTCAGCCACACCGTCCTCGGGGTCAGCCTTTCGGCCTCCACCAATTCCTTCAGCCGCGCGAACTCCTCCGGCCAGTAGCACCCAGGATCCACGAAGACACAGTTCCCGGGTTCATCCCAAAGCACATAGCAATTCTCCCGGAAGGAATTGAATGTGAAAGTCTTGATATTCAGTTGATGATCCATCTTCTTAAAACAAAAAGTCTGATTGTCACTTGAGTTTGTTGCGGTCAGGGTCAAACAACGCCAGTTGAGCCCCGTGCCGTGTCCAATAATCATCGTAAGACACGTGTTCCGCCTTTTTCAAAGCAGAAGAGCAATCTTCCTTGTATTGAATATATTCATTTATCGCCCGACCCACAAAACGAGCGAGGTTGACAGGAACCGCATTGCCTATCATCTGCTCCTTATCCGTCTTGTTCCCCAGGAACACAAAGCCTTCCGGGAAAGTCTGGACACGACTGCGTTCTTCTGTCGTCAAAGGGCGAATCCCACCCAAAGACTTTACTGGATCCCCGGAATGGAGTTTATAGCCCCTAGGCATAGGCCTGTTCACGCCTCTTATTGTCGGGCTTGGTTCATGAACGCTGAATATGCCACGGCGGACATAGCTTCTCGGATGCCTGTAATAATATTCAAAATCAATGCTGTCTCCAAAATATTCAGCCAATGTCAAAGGTTTTTCCGATAGGTTCTTCTCGATGAACGGCAGCATAAAACCATCCTCCTCGTCCAATTTCCCTATCATAAAGAAACGCTTGCGCGCCTGAGGGACTCCGCATAAACTTGCGTCCAGAACGCACTGGGTCATTCCATACCCGGCATCTTTGAATATTATTTTGGCTTCCGCCAACTTGTTGGTCTTGACTATGCGGGCAACATTCTCCATCACAAACCATTCAGGACGAACAGCTGTGACAATCCTCGCATAACTTATTGTCAGATTTCCTCGTCCATTGTCCTCGTTACGTTTGCCGGCGGAGGAAAAATCCTGACAAGGAGGCCCTCCGATAATCATTTCTGGTTCAAATTGAGCCACAATCCCCACGGACTCCTCCACGTCATTCAAATCAGATTTTATCACCGGATGGCTGAAATTTGCCCTATACACGTCAAGAACCTTGTCCCAATTGTCCATACCGGCCACGACATTATGTCCGGCCAGCTCAAGGCCCTTGCTCATCCCCCCGCATCCACAGAACAAATCAACTACTATCATAAGTTCACTAATCCGACTAACGAAGTCTAATCTTTGTTTAGAAACAAAGATACATATTTTCGTTAAATTTGCGGTCATCTTGAAATTCCGCTTGGTATTGGTTAACTTTGTCAAAAAAGCTGACAGGAATGAAGCCGATGATAAAGTACAGAGGAGGGAAGTCAAGGGAGATACCACAAATAATGTGGCATATTCCCCGTTTTTCGGGACGGTACGTTGAGCCTTTTTTTGGTGGAGGAGCATTGTTCTTCTATCTGGAGCCCCGACAGGCAATTATTAATGACATCAATCATAAACTGATGGCATTCTATCGCGGGGTCCGCGACGACTATGCGGGCTTACGTTCGGAACTCGATGAGGTAGAGCGGAAATATTCGGAGAACAGGAAGGAATTTGAAAGGCTGAAAGCATCGCATCCTGACGAGCGTGTTGAAGACAGGAATGAAGAAATGTATTATCGCCTGAGGGCGATGTATAACGGCACCGCAAAGAAATTATATTCAGATGCCTTGCTGTATTATTACATCAACAAGACAGCATATTCTGGGATGATCCGCTACAATTCCAACGGAGAGTTCAACGTTCCTTTCGGCAGGTATCAGCATTTGAACACAAACACTGTTACACTGTCACACAGCAAGCTTCTGAAGCGGGCGGAAATCTATGATGGTGATTACGGCGAGGTGTTCAATATGTGCGACCGGGAAGACTTCGTGTTCCTTGACCCTCCCTATGACTGCGTCTTTTCAGATTATGGGAATGAGGAATATAAGGAAGGATTCAATGAGGACAGCCACAGGCGTCTGGCTTCAGACTTCGTGAATCTGCCGTGCAAGGCCCTGATGGTCATCGGAGGCACTCCTCTGACGGAGGAATTGTACAAGGGGTATATAGTTGAGGAATATTCCAAAAATTATGCGGTGAACATAAGGAACAGATTCAAGTCTGCCGCGAAACACATTGTCGTGGCCAATTACAGGAAATGCTGGAGTGTGCCGGATAATGATTTACCTGCATATTCAAGGTACGGCCAACCAGAAACAGCCCAGTTAAGATTATTCGAAGCGCAACAACCATATGGCAACCATTAACAGTCGGTTATTATTTTTGACGACTTCGCCCCGGACACCGGAGAAGATGGTTCCGGAGATAGGATTGCTTGTCAGCCATTTTGAGCACCGGACTTGGAACAAGGATGTGCAGAGTGCATTTATGAACGTTTTGCGAGAAGAGCAATTCTTCAACGGCAAAGGTGAAAACGATCCATCGTTCAGTGCCAGAGACAGAATCAATCGTGCTCCGAAATCATTAGGCTTCGTGTCGTTGTCGCCTGACATAAGCTTGACACCAGCAGGCAGAGCCCTTCTTCATTCCCGCCGCAAGGATGAGGTGTTTCTTCGCCAGATGTTGAAGTTTCAGCTGCCGTCACCATACCACAGGTTATCGGCAAAGTCGGCCCGTTTCTGTGTAAAACCATATTTGGAAATGCTTCGACTGATTCGTGTCTTAGGAACTTTGAAGTTCGATGAACTTCAAGTTTTCGGGATGCAGTTGACAGATTGGCATAAGTTTGACGAGATAGTTGGAAAAATCGAAAGGTTCAGGATCGTAAAGGCGAAGAACAAGGGCAGTTATCGGTCTTTCAAAGCGGATTATATGCGGAAAGAACTCGAGGAGATTTATTCGGAGCGTATTTCCCGCGGCGCAATAAAAACTCGCGAAAGCCAGTATGCCACCGTTGACAAATTCCTGCGGACGCAGACAAGAAATATGAGGGATTATGCCGATGCCTGTATGCGTTACCTGTTGGCTACAGGATTAGTTAATGTTTCTCACGTTGGAAAATCATTGAGCATTATTCAAGAAAGGGTTAGGGATGTAGATTACATACTGTCCACAGTAAGTCGTGACCCCTGCTTTGTTGATGAACCTGAAGAGTACATTTCGTACCTTGGCAGAGCTGACCTTCCCGTATTGCTGACAGACAATAAACCTGACCTTATCGAGCGTTTGCGGACGGATTTTCCACAAGTCTCATTTGACCCTAAAGCCAAAACCGAAGAGTTAAAAGACAAACTGTCAGACCTTATAGAATGCCGAAAAGAGGAGACGCTCAGGAAGATTGTCTCTGATGTGAAAAGCTACAAGTATTACGATGATATTCAGAGTACATTCGATCAGATAGTCAAAGGGGAATTGCTGGATGCGCCGCTTATGCTTGAATGGAACATATGGAGGGCGATGACGATGTTGGATGGCGGAGAAATCAAGGCCAATCTGCATTTTGATGATTATGGCAATCCTATGTCCACAGCACTTGGAAACTTGGCGGACATTGTTTGTGATTACGGAGACTTTTTGCTTTCCGTTGAAGTGACTATGTCCAATGCGATAAAACAGTTCGAAACGGAGACTGAGCCTGTGAGCAGACATCTGGGAAAGATAAAGAGGGAGAGCGGCAAGCCGTGCTATTGTCTGTTTGTGGCTCCATCAATCAATCCCTCCTGTGTGGCTTATTTCTATGGGATGCACCGTCTGAACATTCAGTATTATGGAGGAAAGTCGATAATTGTTCCGTTGCCGTTGGGCGTTTTCCGAAAGATGCTGGAGGATAGTTTCAAGGCAGCATATTCGCCCGATCCTGGAAAGGTCCGCAGGTTCTTCGAGCGTTCTGACGAGTTGATAGATGAATGCGGCGACGAGTCGGAGTGGTTCGAGGAAATCAAGAGGACGGCTCTGAATTGGCTTGATCTATATGAGGAGAACCCTGTTGATTAGTTGAACAGAAGTTATTTTACGGGCATAGTGACGATGGGAAAGAAAGAATATATAGAGATCCGGGGGGCGGAGGCGCATAACCTTAAGGGTGTGAATGTTGACATTCCGAGGGGGGAACTTGTTGTGGTGACGGGACTTAGCGGCAGCGGAAAGTCCTCGCTGGCGTTCGACACGATCTACGCCGAGGGGCAGAGACGGTATATGGACACGCTCTCCACCTACGCCAAGCATTTTATGGGTGTGCTGGAAAAGCCTGAGGTGGAGAGCATCACGGGGCTGAGTCCGATCATAGCAATCGAGCAGAAGACCACGGGGAACAATCCCCGCTCGACAGTAGGGACAATCACTGAGATATTCGATTTCCTACGGCTGCTTTACGCAAGGGCTTCAAGAGCATATTCACCGGTCACGGGCAAGGAGATGGTCCGCTACACCGACGCGCAGATCGTGGACCTCATAATGGATGAATACAAGGGAAAGAAGTGCTTCCTGCTCGCTCCGCTGGTCGTAGGGCGCAAGGGACACTACCGCGAGCTGTTCGACCAACTCCGCAAACGGGGCTACACCGATGTCAGGGTGGACGGGAATATCCTGCCTCTGAACGAGGTGGACGCTCTGGACCGCTACAAGAGCCACTTCATAGAACTGGTTGTGGACAAGCTCAAGCCGTCGGTGGGCGACGAGAAACGAGTCCGGGACTCCGTGATGTCGGCCCTTAACCTTGGCAAAGGCTCTGTGGCTCTGCTGGAGTTCGGCTCGGACAGACTGCGGCATTTCTCCAAGCATCTTGTCGATCCTGATTCGGGGATATCCTTGCAGGAGCCCGCCCCACACTCTTTCTCTTTCAACTCACCGGAAGGCTATTGTCCTCACTGCAAAGGACTTGGAATGATAGTGGATGTGAATATGGACACCATCATCCCGGACCGGAAAGTCTCGATAGCGGACGGAGGAATAGTTCCGCTCGGGAAAATGCGGGAAACCAAGAAATATGATGTAATCCGCTCAATAGCCCGGAAATACAACTTCTCTCTGTACGACCCTATCGACTCGATTCCCGATGAGGCAATCTCCCATATCATCTTCGGAAGCGACGAGCTGTTCCGTGTCGGCGAGGGGAATCTGTCCGAGATGGTCACTTTCGACGGAGTCGTGGAGGACATCGACGAGAAGATAGTGTGTCCGGTCTGCCACGGGACCCGCCTCAACGAGAACGCCCTTTGCTTCAGGATAGACGGGAAAACCATAGCCGAGGTGGCTGCGATGGAGATGACCGAACTCAAGGCCTGGTTCGCTTCCCTGCCCGGGAAACTGAACGAAAGGGAGAACAACATCGGCCGGGACATCCTCAAGGAGTTGAACGAAAGGGTTCAGTTCATGCTGGACGTAGGCCTTGACTATCTGTCACTTGACCGCCCTACGGCATCGCTTTCCGGCGGCGAGGGCCAGAGAATCAGGCTCGCCACGCAGATCGGCTCCAAGCTGGTCAATGTACTCTACATCCTGGACGAGCCGTCCATCGGGCTGCATCAGAGGGACAACCGGAAGCTGATCAGTTCGTTGAAGGAGTTAAGGGACGAGGGGAACTCGGTGATGGTCGTGGAGCACGACTACGAGACTATGGTCAGCGCCGACTGGCTGGTGGACGTGGGTCCCGGAGCCGGCGATGAAGGCGGAAGAATATGCCTGAACGCACCCCTTAAGGCTTTGTTGGCATATTCATCGGACAAAGGGAAGGTTCCGGCCTCGCTGGACAGGGAGACCGCCCGTCACTGCATATTCGGAAAGTCAAAGACTCTGGATTACCTTCAGGGGAAGGATTCCATCCCGGTGCCGTCCGCGCGCCGACGGGGCAGCGGCAAGTTCCTGAGCATCAAGGGTGCCAGAGGGAACAATCTGAAGAATATCAGCGTGGATTTCCCTCTCGGATGCTTCATCGGGGTCAGCGGAGTGAGCGGAAGCGGCAAGTCTTCGCTCATCAACGAAACCCTGATGCCGATTCTCAAAAACAAATTCTACAGGGCCAAACTCCGGCCTCTTGCCTACGATTCGATCGAGGGGGTCGAGAACATCGACAAGCTGATTGAGATTGACCAGAGTCCGATCGGGCGTTCGCCACGGTCCAATCCGGCGACGTTCACCGGAGTGTTCAACGACATCCGCAATCTTTTCGCCGAGACACCCGACGCCAAGGTGCGCGGATTCAAGGCAGGCCGGTTCTCGTTCAATGTGGCCGGGGGGCGCTGCGAAGCCTGCAAGGGAGCCGGAATCAAGGTCATCGAGATGAACTTCCTGCCGTCCGTCAACGTGGTCTGCGACGAGTGCAGGGGCAGAAGGTACAAGGAAGACACGCTGGCCGTACACTACAAGGGCAAGAGCATCAACGATGTGCTTGAGATGCCGATCAGCGAGGCTTACGGATTCTTCAAGCCGATTCCGGCCATCGCCCAGAAACTGAAGGCGTTGGTCGATGTGGGTCTCGGCTACGTGCATCTTGGCCAGTCGGCCGTGACGCTTTCCGGCGGCGAGAGCCAGCGAATGAAACTGGCCGCGGAACTGTTCAAGAAAGCCACGGGCAACACCCTGTACATCCTCGACGAGCCGACGACCGGCCTTCATTTCGAGGACATAAAGGTGCTGCTCAACGTGCTGCAGCAGCTTGTAGATCAAGGCAACACGGTCATCATCATCGAGCACAATCTGGATGTCCTGAAAAGTGTCGATTACCTCTTCGACCTCGGCCCCGACGGTGGCCGCCGCGGCGGCCTCATCGTCGCCCAAGGCACTCCCGAAGCCCTCACCCGAAACCCGGCCTCCGTCACAGGCCCGTTCCTCAAGGAGGCGCTCGGTCAGAAAGCCGAATAACGGTAAAAAACAGGAGACTGTTTGATAATCTGAATATTTTGAGTAAGTTTGTAAACGATGGAAAAACCTTGCGTTTATGGACGAGTACTACTATGACCTGTTCAGTCAGCCTCCCTATGATGACGGAGGGGCCGGCAAGGTAGCGCACCTTGATGACGGTCAGAGACACCGGCTGCCGGATAACATCGACAGTCTTTATCCGATGCTGACGGAACGGTTGGCGACTCTGTCCACAAGAGGGAGAAACGCTGTGACACGTCTTTTCGACCAACAGCGACAATCCGTAAAGGACATTTACAGAATCACCCACCGATTGTCATTCAACGCAATCAATCTGGAGAATGTCGGCACAAAGACAGCCTCGGAAATCAATGCCTTCTTCGAGGAGGTCTGTTCCTGGCTCGAAGGGTTCAAGGACGATGCTGCGGTGGAGAAAGCCGTCAGGAAACGCTGTGAGCCGAAGCTTGCCGAGATAGGCATCCCGGAGAACCGTAAGGAGGAACTTGAAACGCTCGGGAAAAACCTCGGACACTTTCCGCTGTTCGCAGTAGTAGCCGCCCACCTCGGCACATTGGACACAGTGACGCTTACAATCATCAACGGCTGCATCAGAATCCGCAACAATCAGAAGATAAAGCCGAAAAGGCAAGTAGCCAAGGACTTGGGGTTGTCAGCGGAAAGAGTGCGGCAGAAAACCGTCACTATCATTGACAGCCTGTCCGATTATTTCGAGAGTCTCCGCACTAAAGGGTATGTGAATGAAAGTCCTTATCCTCTTGATTTTCCGAATATTTCCGGAATCAATTCGTCCGAGGGCACTGACTTCACACCTAATTTCATCCGCTGGGTCCTGTCCATAGCTTTTGAGGGAATAAGCCTTGTGGGAAACCGCTACAAGGCGCTGACAAGCTTCTACAAGGACGGAATCGTGCTTAGTTATGCGCCTACGCAGCTGCGCCGCCTGTTTGACTACGAATCCTTTAAAGAAAGAATAGCAGTCCTTGTGTCCGAGAGGAGGACGGACAGCGTCAGATGCAGCGTCAGCGATCTCATCCAACCTTTTTTCAAGACAAAGGCGGATGAGGAAAGCGCCGCGAAGGTCAAAGCCTCCGTCAACCGCATTCTGTCAGCGGATTACGGTATTCCGACCTTTCCGGATGAAGATGAGATGGAGCTCGCCCCGAACGCCAGGAAAAACATTCCTCTTGTCATCGAGGACATTCTGCGATCCGCGGGACGGACGATGACGCTTACGGAACTCCATACCGAATTCACACGGCTTTATCCTGACAGGCCGATCGGACTGGAACAGCTCCGGGCCAATGTCAACACCAATCCGAACACGGTGCCTGTGGGGCGTTCAAGCACCTACGCCCTGACGGAATGGGACACCGAGGAGACAAAAGGCGGCACTATCCGCAGCCTGACAATGGAATATCTCCACAAACAGGCGGACACGATAGCCCCCTTCGCCGAAGTTGTGGAATATGTCAGGAAGTACCGCCCGGCCACAGACTCCTCCAACATCTACGGCAATCTGTGTATGGAATCTTCCGGAGCGTTCCGGTTTTACTACCGGGATGGTGAAAGGTACATCGGGACAGGTGACAAGACTTACCCTTTGGAGTTCTTCCCTTGCGAGAGAAGCGCGAAAGAGGCCCGCTCCTTGAGTTATTACTACCCAAGACTGCTCTCATTCATCCAATCAAAAGGGCGGTTCCCATTCTCGTCCGGGGTGGGGGAAGAGGAAAAAAGCCTGTGCCACTTCTGGGCCAGACAGGTGAAACGCTTCGAGTCAGGAGACATCACCCCCCACAGCAGGCTCTACTATCTTGACATCGTCCAAAAATATGGCGGACTCAAGATTGACAAGAGAGCGTTCGACAAAGCAAACGCCCACCCCGCCGTCATCCCGGGCCTGTTCGATTGACGCACAGACCAGCCGCTGGGCGAGCAACGACCCCTGCCACGGCTTCCGGTCGGGCTTCTGACCCGGCACCGGCGCCGCGTTGAAGGGGGCTATCGTTCCCAAGCGAGAGCGGAGGCACCGAGGATGGCGGCGTCTGACTCCTTTAGCTGGGAATAGACGAGCTGGACCTTGTTCTTCCAGAGAGGGAGGACGTTGTCGTTCATCGAACGGAGGATCGGCTCGGTGAGGAACTCCCTGCTTCTTGCCAGACCGCCAAAGAGGACGATGGCCTCCGGAGCCGAGAATGCGATGAAGTCGGCGAAAGCCTGGCCGAGGAGAGTGCCGGTATATTCAAAAATCTTGAGTGCGAGGGTGTCCCCTTCCTTCGCTGCCTCGTAAACATCCTTTGAGGAGATGTTGTCAAGGCTTCGGAGGACGGACGGCTCATCGCTCATCTCCAGCCACTCGCGGGCGGTTCTCGCAACTCCGACAGCCGAGCAGTAGGTCTCAAGACAACCGCTTTTTCCGCAGTTGCAACGGCGGCCGTTGTGGCGCACAATCGTGGTGTGACCGAGTTCGCCGGCGAATCCGTCGTGACCATAGACCATCTCTCCATTGATTACTATTCCGCTGCCGACACCGGTTCCAAGGGTGATCATGATGAAGTTCTTCATCCCCCTTGCGGCTCCGTAGGTCATCTCGCCCATCGCGGCGGCGTTGGCGTCGTTGGTGAGGGTCACGGGAATCCCACCCATAGCCTCGGTAAGCATCTTGGCGAAAGGTATAGATCCTGCGCGTCCCCAAGAAAGGTTCACGGCGTTCTCAACCTCGCCGGTGTAGTAGTTGGCGTTAGGAGCGCCGACCCCGATCCCACGGATCTGCCCCTCAGCGTTCGCGTCAGCGATTATTTTTTTCAATGCTGACGCCAGTTCCTCTATGTAAGGCTCGACGGTTGTGTAAGTGTCGGAGCGGATGACGGTCTGCGCAAGCACGGTGCCGCGCGCGTCAACCACACCGCATTTGGTGGTCTGTCCACCAACGTCTATTCCTATTACTAAATTCTGTTCCATTTGTGAATATGTTGAAAAGGTCGGTGTCCGGCCGCCTCGACAGGGCGACCGGACACCGCACCGGGATTGTTACTCTACAGGAATGTCCTTGTTGACGTTCTTTGAGCCGACCGCAGCGTAATAGATGAGGTAGCCAAGGCAAAGCACGATGAGCCAGTAGCTCTGGAGAGAGCCGACCTTGTCAGCGATGAAGTTCTGGACGAACGGAATGATGCCGCCGCCGCAGACGAGGGCCATAAAGATGCCGGAAGCGGCGGCCGTGTACTTGCCGAGGCCTTCAGCCGCAAGGTTGAAGATCGCCCCCCACATAATAGAGGTGCAGAATCCGCAGAGAAGGACAAAGACAAGGGCAATAGGAATCACCTTGTCAGCAATCGCCACGGTCACGGTCTCAGGGATGAATACCACGCAGAGGATGAAAGCGATGGCAACCGCCGAAGTCGACAGAAGCATCGCCTTGCTGCTGACCTTGGCTCCGACACTCGCTCCTATGAGACGTCCCAGAAGCATACAGAACCAGTAGCCGCCGATCATCGTGCCGGCAAGGGCAGGGCCTACTCCGTCAAGTCCGGAGAAGTACACGTTGGCGGTGTTCGGGATGCCGACCTCGATGCCCACGTAGAAGAAGATGGCGATTGCTCCGAGAACGAAGTGACGGAATGAAAGAGGTCCGTACGGATCCTTCACCTTATTGCCGGAAAGACGGGCCGCCTTTTCCTCCGGGGTCTCCATATGCGGTTCAGGAATCTTCGTGAGCGAAATCACGATGAAAGCGATGGCGAAGATTGCCATAGCGATGATCATCACGGGAGCGGCCTTGGCCACAGAAGCGTCCTTGATGCTGCCGCCCACAAGCCAGCCTACGAAGACCGGAGCGATGGTCGCACCGATGGAGTTGCAGGAACCGCCCCACTGGATCAGCTGGTTGCCCTTGTTACCGCCGCCGCCCAGAGTGTTGAGCATAGGGTTGACGACGATGTTGAGCATACACATCGAAAAACCGGCGATGAACGCTCCGAGCACGTAAACGCCGAAGGACTCGGCATAGCCTGAAAGGAACTGCACTCCCACTCCGATGAAGCCGATGACAACAGCGAGAAGCGAAGTGAATTTGTAGCCTTTTCTCTTAAGGATCAGTCCGGCAGGAATGCCCATACACGCATAGGCGATGAAGTTGGCAAGAGAGCCTAGCTGCGAAAGAGCCTTGGACGCTCCGAACTGGTTGGTGACAATCACGCCCATCGAACCGGCGAGGTTCGTCACGAACGCGATCATGAAAAAGAGTGCGAACATCACAATGATGGCCGCAAGGTTGGAATTCTTATTACCCATATTGAATGTTTATTAAAATATGCAGTTTCATCTGTGGTAATCACTACAAATTTACAAAAAAAATTAAAAACGAATCAGATTCCGTTGTAGTTGGCCTATCGCCACCTGATATTCTCTTTATCCGTGAACTCCGGTATGACTATTCTCGGAGGGATTGACGCCCCGTAGTCCAACCTCGCCCTGCCGGACAGTTCCACATCGCCTTCCGGGCTTATTCTCAAATGTCCAGTGTCAAATAGTGTATGAATATCCACACGCATGGCAAATCCATTCGCCACCGTATCCGCCCCGCTATATTTATAAGGTTTTATATGAGCGGCCTCAAGAATCTCTGGCATCGTCACGTTCGTGATGATGCACCTTTTGCAAAAGTCCAGAACCACTTTTCTGAAAGCGGCCTGTCTTGGTCTGGACACGCTGTAAGAAACCCTTTTCCTCTCCATCTCGGAAGCTATGTCATTTATCTCCGAATCGGGCACGTCTACGAAGGATGATTTTGAAGCGATGGCTCTGATTTCCTCAATGATAAGCTGATTGACATAATACACCTCCTTCGACCGTGAGTCGCCCTCAATATTGACATAACCATAATTTGCAAGAAACAGGAAGAATTCTCTTGCAAATCGCTGATCGTTGTCTTTCGGCGTACAATCCGGCCAATTCTCCAACAATATCCGATGGGCGCGGAACCGGAGAATGAAATCTCGGTAATCTTGTAATTCAGCCCTGCATCCCGATAAAGGAATAACGATTCTCAAGAACTCTTCATTCGTCAGAAATGCGCAAGAATGATCATAGTCATACAAAGCAAGCAGGATTCTCAACAAAAGTGTCAACGGATGAAAATTCAAACCATTATCCTTCCATAACCTGCACTCTTCCGGCTTTTGGATGGAAGGATTAGGCAATGTCAGAGACTGTATCACCTTAACGGCGAACTCGGACTGGGAAATCTCATGGTCGGCAACTTTTCTTCCAAAATCTGTAAGATCGATTATCCCGGAATGATTATCCTTCGCAGGTATCAACCCGACCGCTTTCCAATACTGTCCCGAATTCCGTATCAAGTTTCTCTCACCGGTTCTGGAAGACAACTTCACATCCACCGTCCCCTTTATGTCATTGGACAATTCTTCCATCTCCTTTGCGAACTCAGGAGAACTGTACTTGATGCCACGACCTTCTTTCTCAAGTTTGCGCATTCTTGAGAGCACACCCAAAAGGACAACCGGATCGTTGATCCCTTCTGTACATTGCAGACTTGCCCATTTCCATTTGAAATCCGGGAATGGCTTAACCGGAACAAAATCAAGTTTTAGCATAGTTTATTCTTTATATGAGTTAAACATTTCGGCCACAGCTTTACCTAAAAGAGGAGGAACGGCATTACCAATCTGCCTATAGATTGAAGAATTCGACCCACAGAATTCAAAGTCAAGCGGGAAACTTTGTATTCGCGCAAGTTCTCGGCAGGTCATACGTCTCTGGCCATTCGGGTGCGGAAGAATGACCACTCCTCCCCTGCTGTCACCTCTGGCCGTGACAGTAGGTGCCGGCTTGTCAGGGTCCAATGGACGATGGCCAATATAGCCGTTAAAATTCAACTTGTATTTTGAATATGTATGGTTACATAAGTCGTTCGGTTTGTCAGGATCCGGAACCTCTGCCAGCGCATCCCGCACGCTCACCCAACGTTTCATTCCATCCTTACCGTCCTTACCATAGACAGGATCCGGGAAAGAATATTCAAAACCGATGTCTTTTCTGACACCGACAATAATAACTCTCATTCTCGTCTGAGGAACTCCGTAATCTGCGGCATTGAGTATTTTGTAAGAGACAAAGTAGCCAAGTGCGGCAAAATCAGTCAATATCATTCTGAAGACTTTGCCTCCCGAAAGATTGGTCAGTCCTTTCACATTCTCCGCCAGAAAAAATTTCGGTTTCTTGGCATCAATCACTCTGATAAGTTCCTTGTAGAGGCTGTTGCGTTCATCTTGTTCATTCCTCTTAGTGTTAGCGACTGAAAAACCCTGACAAGGGAATCCACCGATAATAATGTCCGATTCAGGTATATCTGAGACAGGCACCTCCTTTATATCTTTCTGAACGATATGCCCGCCAATATTTTTCTTATAGGTTTTCACCGCATCCTCAAACAGATCATTGGCCCAGACAACTGTGTGGCCGGCCATAATGAATCCCAAATCAAGGCCTCCGGCTCCGCTAAACAAAGAAACTACTTTCATCTGTCCTCCAATGATTTTAGTTCTTCTCCCAATAACTTGGCAAACTTAACAGGCACAGCGTTTCCTATCTGTCTATAGCAAGAGTTCATTTTCCCGACAAACTCAAAGTCCTCCGGGAATGTCTGTATTGTCGCGCTTTCCCTTATTGTCAAACGTCGTTTTCCATTATAGTGCGGAATGGCCACGACACCTCCTTTCCCATTTCCTCTCGCCAAAATTGTCGGAGATGGTTTATCGGGATCTGTATGACGATGTCCAGTAAAATTCCTGAATGACAATTTATACGAAGACGCAACGTGGTTTGGGACACCACAATCCTCCCCTGGTTCCGGAAAATGATCAATCGAATCTTTTATTGAAACCCATTCGGGAAGTCCTTCTGAAGGTTTGTTCGAATTGGTCTTTGGAGGGACAACCAGTCTCATTTCTTCTCCCAAATCTTTTCTTTGCCCCAAAATAATCACCCTTCTTCTTGTTTGTGGCACACCATAATCCGCCATATTCACCAGATTGACCGTCACCAAATAACCCGCATTCTCAAAATCCGACACTATGGCCGAGATCACTTCTCCCTTCCCCAAATTAAGAATTCCTCTTACATTCTCGGCAATGAAATACTTCGGATGTTTTTCAACAATCATTCTGAGAAAGAATTTGTAAAGTTGATTTCTGCCATCCTCAACACTACGTTTCATATTCGCAACCGAAAAACCTTGGCAAGGGAAACCTCCGACAACAACCTCCGCTTCTGGCACGGTCGAAATATCCACATCGTTTATGTCGCAGCAAACTATGTCCGATCCTATATTTTTCTTGTATGTTGCCACCGCATCCTTGTCAATATCGTTAGCCCAGACAATCTCATTAGTTGCCAAAACCAACCCCAAATCCAGCCCTCCAGCCCCGCTGAATAACGATATAATCTTCATATTCTAAAAATACAATCTTTCTTTTGACCAAAGGTAATCATTTTGAAGGCAAAAGTCAAGCGCCGTATTTCCATTAATTTCAAATTTGATTGATTTGCTTTGAAATCAATCGAGACCGAACTTCTTTTCCGGGAATATTATTACCTTTGAAAATTAGAAACTGTTTAAAAATGGTTTCCGCATTTTATTATGTGGGATTTTCGAGACA
>CAVCPY010000224.1:0-41142 GCA_963604245.1 Eggerthellaceae bacterium | reverse complement strand
ATTCAGACCAAAAAGACGAGCAAAAGCACCAAGTTATTTTTTAGGAATCACTAAATTTGTATTCGATAAATAATTTCAAGATGAAGATGAAAAGAATAGCTCTTCTTGCGGTCG
The DNA here is from genome assembly GCA_963604245.1 of Eggerthellaceae bacterium. GTDB lineage: Bacteria > Bacteroidota > Bacteroidia > Bacteroidales > UBA932 > Cryptobacteroides. The sequence goes on along the minus strand of CAVCPY010000224.1, from coordinate 41,028 downwards.
CTCTTTTCGGAGCCGCCACGGTGTCAGCCGCCACGAAAGTGACGGAAACTTCCATAAAGGCCTCGGACGCCAGAATCACATACATCGGAAGGACAGAAGTCAAGGAAGGTTCTGTTTCCTTTGATTGGACAGGGGTTTACGCCAAAGTTAGATTTCAAGGCAATTCATTGAGCTTCAGCGTCTCCGACACCAAGAAGAATTACTACAATGTCTGGCTTGACAGGACGATGGATGCGAAACCGGACAAGGTGCTGGCCGTACACGGAAGCGACACCACGATTGTGATATTCAGCCCCGAAGACCTCAAGGCACGTTTCGGGAAAGACCGGAACGCAGCCAAGGCTCCGCATCAGGTGATCCTCCAGAAACGAACTGAAGGAGAACAGGGCATAACGACAATCCACGGATTCATCACCGACGGGGAGTTTCTTCAGGCCGACGCTCCGAAGGGAAGGATCATTGAATATATCGGTGATTCTTACACCTGCGGCTACGGCACGGAGGCCTCCAACAAGGAACGCTTCAAGCCGGAGACCGAAAACCAGAACCTGACATACGCCTGCGCCGCGGCAAGATACTTTGACGCAGACCAGATCGTCGTGGCACACTCCGGTATGGGCATAGTCAGAAACTACAACAGCAAGTTCACCGACTATTGTATGCCAGAGCGTTACATTCAGACATTCGACAGCGTAAAAGAGACCGGATGGGACGCCAAGTCATCCTTGCTCAAGCCGGACATCACCGTCATATATCTGGGTACCAATGACTTTTCCAGAGGAATGCAACCTGCGGAGAGGCTGTTCGTCAAAAACTATATCAAACTTCTGAAAGAAATCAAGGACAATTACGGGGAGGAGCATCCTGTCCTTTGCATTGCACCGAAACACGACCGTCTGATGTTTGAATACATCCGCAAGGCCGCCGATGACTGCACACTGAAGAACATACACATAATGACCTTGACAAACTCAGTACACAACAATGTGGAGGATATGGGAGCGGACGGTCACCCGAACTACAACGGACATCGCAAGATAGCATACGCCGTTATTCCGTACATCTCTACAATCACAGGCTGGGAGCTTGATGACAGAAACGTAAAATAATCAGATATGACGACAAAGGGTAAAATATTCACTTGGACCGGAGTCATCCTCGCCCTTGCTTTGGCGGGATTCATCTACTTCAGGTTCTATTTCGTGTTTGGGGACGGAGTGAAAGCCGGAGAACTCAACCAGTTCATCTACAAAGGATATGTCTGGAAGACATACGAAGGCAAACTTATCCAGGCCGGATTCAGAGGCTCCGTCAAAGGAAGCGGCGCGGCAGTGGAATCCTACATATTCGACTTCTCCGTCGAGAATGAGGAAGTCGCCAACGAGCTAATGAGATGCAGCGGCAAATCAGTGGAACTGCACTACAAGGAATATCTCGGCACACTGCCATGGCGCGGAATGCAGAAATATGTCGTGGACAGAATTGTGTCAACCTCAAATTCGGGAAACGAATGATGAAAAGGATCGCCACTATTATGGCGCTTGCGGCGCCGCTGACTCTCGGAGCGCAGACAGGCGTTGTCGCCACCCATCCAGCCAACAACGGAGGGAAGGAATTGACGATGGAAGAAGCTGTGATGGGACGGAACGTCCGCCCAACGAATATCCGCGCGTCGTGGAAAGGAAAGAACACATTAATATTCCACAAGGACGGCAAGTGGATGACCGAGGATCTTGACAGCAAGGATGTCAGTGAATATTCCGCTCCCTCGCTGCCTGAAGGCTTTCCTGAAAATGCCGGGAACATCACTCCCGGCGGGGACGGGATATTCGCATACACGGTCGGCCAAAGCCTCTATGTGTTCGAAGGTGAACCAGTCTGCGTGGCCGAAAGCGAGAACGGGCAGATCACTTACGGACAGACCGTCAGCCGCAACGAGTTCGGAATAGAGAACGGAATCTTCTGGTCGCCGGACGGTTCAAAACTGGCCTTCTACAGAAAGGATGACAGTCTGGTCTCGGACTTCCCTCTCCTCGACATCTCCACCCGTACAGGCTCGCTCAAGAGCATCAAGTACCCGATGAACGGAATGGACAGCGAGAATGTCACCCTCGGAATCTTCGACAGAGCCACAGGCAAGACCGTATGGTGCGATGTAGATGAATATGGCTATGACCAGTATCTCACGAACATCAGTTGGTCTCCGGACAGCAGGAATATCTTCATCCAGGTCCTTGACCGCACACAGAAGCATCTGAAACTGAATATGTACCGTGCCTCTGACGGATCGCTCGCCCGTACCGTGCTGACCGAGGATGACAGACGCTATGTGGAGCCTCTGGATCCTCTGCGGTTTGTCAATGGGACATATTCATTCATCTACAGGACTGACAACCGCGACGGGTTCCGCAACCTCTACCTTTGCGACACATTGGGAACGGTCAGGAGGCTGACGTCTGTTGACGCCGATGTGGAATATCTCGCCAATGACGGCCGGTTCGTTTACTATACCTCCGCCGAGGTTTCACCTGTGGAGAACCACCTGTTCAAGGTTGAGATTCAATTCGGGAAGTCGCTTCGACGGATTATGCGGCCGGAGAACGAATCCCAGAACCTGACGAAGGAACAATCCCTGTCAAAAATCCCGGCGGACATCGTCGCCAAGGCAAAGTTCGGCAAACCTGTCAGGCTGACGGCCGAGGAAGGCTGGCACACAGTCAGCCTCAACGAGGACTGCACCAAGTTCATCGACAGTTACAGCAGCTTCAATGTTCCTCAGGTGACCGACCTTAAGACAACCGACGGCAAGCTCATCCGCAACTTGTCCACAGCCGGAGATCCGTTGAAGGACTACAAGACCGGGGAAGTGCTTTTCGGCACGGTCAAGAGCGCTGACGGACAGTACGACAACTGGTACAGACTCTTCCTCCCGACGGATTTCGACCCGGCGAGGAAATACCCTGTCATCCTCTATGTCTACGGAGGGCCACACTCCCAGATGGTACAGGACTCCTGGCTCGGGCAAGTCAGGATGTGGGAGATGCTGATGGCCCGGAAAGGCTACATCGTCTATGTGCAGGACAACCGAGGGACCCAGAACAGAGGCGCGGAATATGAAAAAGCCATCCATCGCCACTGCGGACGGAACGAGATGGCCGACCAGATGGTCGGAATCAATATGCTCAAAGCTCTGCCGTTTGTGGACCAGTCGAGAATCGGAGTCCATGGCTGGAGCTACGGAGGCTTTATGACCATCTCCCTGATGACAAACTATCCGGAGACATTCAAGGTCGGTGTGGCCGGCGGCCCCGTCATAGACTGGAAATGGTACGAGGTAATGTACGGCGAACGCTATATGGACACGGAGGCCACAAACCCTGACGGTTTCGCACAGACAAGCCTTATCAACAATGTCAGGAACCTCAAGGGCAGACTGCTCATATGTCAGGGTGCCATCGACAATACGGTTGTCTGGCAGCATAGCCTGAATTTTGTCCAGAAATGCATCGAGGAGAATGTCCGGCTGGATTACTTCCCTTATCCGTGCTCCGAACACAATGTCTTCGGCAGATGGAGAATACACCTGATGGACAAGGTCACGGATTATTTCGACGAATATCTGTAGCGGTTCCGCACGGAGAGAAGGGGAGGGGGAAGACCCAAAAAGAGTCTTTTTGGGTCTTCCCCCTCATATCATCCTCCCCCCGGTCACTTCGTGACAGCCCCTGATGGGGACGGGAAAGGGATTCCCCGGAACCCCTTCGGTCGCTTCGCTCCGGGTCCGGAACGATTTGATCGTCCTCTTCATATCATTTCGTTCCGCAGATCGTCACAGCCACGCTATGGAAGCGGGGAACTCACACCATCCTTGATTGCCTGGAATGTATAGGAATCCTCCCCCAATGTACACGAGGCCACATAGGGCTGCTTCTCATCATAGCTGAACTTACCTGTGGTTTTTCCATAATATGCATCAAGATATTTGAATTGCGAGAACTTGAGCTCAAAACCGTCATAAAGATTCCTGATGATGACAGACGCCTTGCTTGAGGCTTGAATGTCGCCGTTGTTCACAATCATATTCACCCCCACGGTGTTCTTTATGCTCACTCCGCCCAACATCCCGCTTATTTCCAACGTCGTGGCACTTAGACCGTTGTCCGATGGCTTGGTGTCAGACAGATAGTCCAGTAATGTGTCGTAGCGTTTGAACCGGAAGACACCTGACTCTGCATCATAATAGGATTTCCTCAAATATACGTGACCGAATGTCGAATAGTCGAATGAGAAACTGAACGATGTCTGCCCAAGTATCAATTCATAGTTTGTCTTGTTGACGGCGACATTTTGCGTCCCGTCATCCGAGACGACAGCTTTGCCGTTGTAACTTGTGAATGCGTCGTCACCGTCGCCGCCCTTAAGGCCGGTCACATCAAACGAGCCTAACGCACAAAATTCAGGTATGACCGTTCCATCGGCGGAAGTCCCCCGCATCCCGTAATCCGGGACAAAATCCTCATATCTGGCCAGACTTCCTGAGACTGACGCCGGGACGTGATGGACGCCGACAATTGACGGATTCTCTCCATCCCCGAATGTGACTCGCTCTATTATCTCACTGGCGACAGTGCCTTCAGGACGTGACCATCTGCGCACGATATTGTTTGTGCAGAATTTTATGAAATGGTCTCCTTGACAATAGTAATCAGGCTGTTTTCCCAATGCAAATGAATATTTCCGGTAATTCCTCATATCGCCATAATTTCTATAGTAGAAATATCCCACCCCCTTGTCATTGGAGCCAGGGAACGTCAAACCGCCCCATTTCGACTCATCCGTGCCTTCTATTGTCCTTATAATCAGATAATCGGCGGTAACATATCCGTCTTCCCAGCCCGAACCTGTCATCCGCACTGAAAAATCCACCTTGTACGGAACTCCGCAGGTCGCCGCAATCTTGTCGGAATCGGAGACAACCTTGTCCCCGAACGTGAAGCTTTCCGGTTTTGTTCTGGCCGAGAGATCCGTCATACCCGGCGCTCCATCGCTCCATACCGGCAGCGCGTCACGTTCCAGATAGATATACCCTGATGCATCCGAGGTTTCCGTGTATGCCTTCCCTGTCTGGTCTTTGAACTTGACCGTACAGTTCGGAATCATCACAGGCCCCGGACCTGTCACGATGAGAGCGCATCCTCCGGAATAAGGATTGACATATTCATAGGTGGTGTCCTTTACCGCACCGTTCATCCGGACCTTGGCAAGCGCTCTGACAGGTGCGACATTGTACTTCGTCCAGTCGGCTTCCTCAACATACATCGTGTCCGTCGCAGCGATCATTTCTCCCGGCTCGCCGTCTTCTCCGTTCCGGCCCCTGAGATATTCATAGAAATCGTTCAATGAGACTGCGGAAGTCGGCCACTTCGGGAACAAGCCGATGTCATAGACCCCATTGTCAGGGTTGTCCAATCCATTCTCGCTCAACACCAACTCCTTCCAGAGTTCATAGGCGGACTTTCCGCCGGCGCCGTCCTTGCCGTCAGCTCCGGAATCGCCTTTCTCTCCGGCGGCTCCGCGAAGATATTCATAGAAGTCCGACAATGATGTCTTTGACGGATCCCATTTCACTCCGGGTTCTTTCGGATCCTCAAGACCTGAAGGAGAGGTGACATCCTCGACCCAAAGCTCGTATGCAGACTTTCCGTTCGAACCTGCGGATCCGTCTTTTCCGTCCGCACCATCCTTGCCGTCCGCACCATCCTTGCCGTCAGAGCCATCTTTGCCGGTGTCTCCTTTCTGTCCTTTAGCCTTGATGCCTGTGTCGATGCCTCCAATCCACCAGTTGCCGTTCTCACCCACATTCGGGGTGACGCCATCCTTGCCATCGGAACCGTCTTTTCCGTCAACGCCATCTTCCCCCTGGTCTCCTTTAGGGCCAGCCTCCCCGGTCAGATACTGGAAAAATTTCAATATCGAAAGATCCTCAAGAGTGATCTCGTTGCCGTTCCGGTCCATAACCTTCCCGCCGGCCTCAATTGTCTTTTTGACATAATCCTTCCACATCTCGTACGCGCTCCGGCCATCAACTCCATCTTTCCCGTCAATGCCGGCATCGCCCTTGTCTCCTCTCGCCGAGACTCCGGTATCTTTGTCACCGATCCACCAGTTTCCATCCTTGATGTAAGGGACAAGGCCGTCAGCTCCGTTGTTCCCGGTAAGGAACCAATAGAAATCCGCGACTGTTGTCCGTGACTTGTCCCACTGAGAACCGGGATTATGCGGGTCCTCAACACCGGACGCCACATATTCCTTCCATAATTCGTACGAGGACTTGCCGTCGGTTCCGTTCTTCCCGTCAGCGCCGGTGGCCTTGACCCCGGTATCCTTGTCCCCGATCCACCAGTTTCCGTCCTTGACATAAGGAGTGTCGCCATCCTTTCCATCACTGCCGTCCTTCCCTTTCAAGTAAAGGAAAAAGTGGCTGATGTCAGTGGAGCCGGTGTAATCTATAAGCCCTTCCTGGACTGCCTTGACCCACAGTTCATAAGCGGACAGGCCATCCTTTCCGTCCTTGCCCGGAACACCTTGAACACCCTGCTCGCCGCGAGGACCGACAGGCATTGTCACCTCAAGCGTGTTGCAGGAAGCAAGTGCGGACACTCCCATCAGCGCCGCAGCAAAAATTCTGAATACGTTCTTCATATCTGAATATGTTTATTGATTTTTAAGATGATTCCACAGGGCCTCCGACGCAACCCTTTCTATGACGACCTTACGGTCTCCCCTGCGTTCCTCGTCAGAAGCGGAGACTGACATAACTGCCACACGTTTTCCGAAACCTCGGTAGCAGAGGTTTGATGACGGAACTCCCCGCCTGACCAGCGCATCATAGACAGCCTTGGCGCGGGCTTTTGACAGATTCTCGTTGTACTTGACCGAACCTTTGGCATCCGTGTAGCCTGCCACCAGAAACCGCGCGTCCGGGAAACGTGACAGGGTGTTCGCAATCTCGTCAAGCGTAAACTGGGAATCAGCCGTGATCGTGGCCTTGTCGAAATCGAAGTTGACATTGTCCATCATCTCGGCAAGAGTCTTCTCCAAAGGAATCTCCTTGACCACCTCTTTGACAACCTCCACAGGTACTTCCCTGACTATTTCCTTTTCCACCACCTTCTCAGGAAACAGGCCGGCATAATCATTCGGGTGAGCGTTCACATAGCGGTCAGCCAAGGACTTGTTCTTGTCCACACCGCCAAACCTGAATATTATTCCGGCGGAAGCCTGGGCGAAATTAATTCCGTCCGTTCCGAATGAATGAAAATACTGTCCCTGCACACGTGCTCCGACCCGGTTGCCAAGCCAACCGACAATCCCTATTCCGGCAGAAACCGGAAAGAATGTGTCCGCATCAAAAGTATAGCCTTTGTTCCAGGCATCCTCCGCCTTCCAAAGAGCCTCTTTGGTGACATCTCCACTGAATTGTCCGAAATACGAGGTAGGAAAGTTTTTGTGGAAATAATTGATTCCAAACCTGACATACGGCTGGATCCATTCACTTCCGACAAAGGGACGGAACTGGATTCCAGGCCCGGCCTGCAATGAAAATCCCTGTCTGGAGGCTGCGGACTGATCATAGTAACGCGCAAGTCCGATGTTGGCTTGAATGTCGGCGTAAAGCCATCTTTTCAACTCAATGGCCGAATACGCCTCGACACCTCCATAGAGCAGTTTCTCGTCAAGGGTGAACACATAATCCCCTCCCGAGGTCTGGTGGAAATTTGTCACCGTGGTTCTTGTGATGTTAGTCGCCGAGCCGCCGAGGCCGAACTCCCACGCCCTGTGAACCTTCGTGGCGCTCTGTGAAAATGACGCCATAGGGCAAAGCAAAGCCGACACGGTGGCGCACACCACCCTGTAAAGATTGTTTCTCATAATATTAAAAGAATTGATTGATTCAGATGTTCGCCTACCTCATCGCATATTCAGTAATGTTTTCTACGCCGGGTATGCCATAATAGGCCGCAGTCAAATCTCCCTTCAGGTAAACCTTGCAGCCAAGCAGTTCCGGATGGTCGGCCAGATTAAGAGCCGAGCGGATCTCCCCCTTGGCCAGTTTGACGGAAAGGCAGGAGCTCTTTGCCGTCACCGACGAGCGGGAGGCAATCGCAATGCAGGTCATTGACGTGAACGGAGCTTTGAAGGATATCCCTTCCTTTGACGATGTCAAGTCTCCTCCTACAATATAACCGCATACCCAGACACCTTTTTCTCCGATATGTTCCTTTGCCTGCGCCACGCTGTAGGCTGTTGACTGGCTGGTTCCGGGATTACCGTCGCTTCCGGAGCCGATTTCGTATGACAGGCTGTTCCATACTCTGGACGTGTCCACCGTGATTGAGAGGCTTCCGCCCTTCCCTGGTTCGGATGGCTTGGTGGATGGGCAGGATATTCCCAAGGCAAGGATTTCACAAGGATCAAGGAAACGGGTAAGCAGCACATTGGAGGACGTGCCGTCATTCATCACGACAGACACATTACCGGGGCTGAAATAGCCAATCCTCTTTTCCGTAAGACTGAATCCCAGTTCCCCGGTGGAGGAAGTTACTTTGACAGAGCCATTTGGATAAACAGACATAAAATCAGGGTCAATTTTCAGACGTATCCCTGAATTGAGTTGTGTACAGTTCAGGCGAGCCTTCGCATCCTTTCCGGACTGCACAACGACAACCTGTTCGTCTCCGAACTGAGGTGCCGAGAACTCCGGCTTCTCGAACTTTCGGGAGACTGCCCTGACCGTATAACTGCCCGGATTGACCAACATCGACTCCGGAGACTTGCCATACTCCCCTTCATAAAGGGTTTCTCCGGCCGAATTTCTGACCGTAAGGACAAAGGCGTCAGTGTCCGGAAGATCCAGGGCGGATCGAGTGGACAGGTGAGAAGAGAACTTCCAGCTTAACGTTCCCTGAACGTTTTCGGAAGGAATCTTGTTGCAGGATACCGCCGCCACTGTCAGCGGCGTGAACACAATAGCGGCAACTCTCAAGAGGATTCTGACAGAATTCTTCATAGTTGAAAAAATTAACGGCCCGCACCATTGCGGAGCCGACAGCAAAAGTATGGCAACAAAACATAAAAAATAAACAGAAACAAAAATACTTTTCTTCAAAAACGTATGTTTCTGGTTCTTAATGTCACATTTGAATATATAATTCACGGGGCAAGCGCATTCACTGCGTTCGCCCCGCTACTTAACCTAAACTTAAACTATGAAAAACTTCATGCCAAATATACAAATTCTTTCAAACAAAACAACTATTTGAAACGATTTTTTGTGTTGTTTTTGTTTATCTTAACCAAAAATTGCAGAAAAACACCTTTCCGAACGCAAAAAAAACCTCCGATACGAACCGGAAATCACTTCGCCCCGCGTGCGGTCTCAAGCAGATTTCTTACCGCATTTTGAGCCTTGACACTTGGCCTCAGGCCAAAGAACACGGCTAATGCAGCCAATGCGATACCAATCGGAGCAGTGAGGAATACCGGGCCTCCGCTTACGCCGGTTACTCCAAGCGTTATGAGCATCGCGGCGAAAAGGAACACAACCGCAACCTTGCCTTTCCTGTTCTTGTCACCTTCCTTCAGGCAAAGCGCATATCGCCGGATTTCCTCACCGTCGGAATTGTGTCCTACAAGCCCGGCATCCTCCAGCCGACAGGAGATGGCGCGCCAACGAAGAGGCGTTGACCAGTCCACAAACAGGTCGCACTCCCCTGTCGTGTCCGGGAGTTCGCTCAAGGCGAATTCATTTGAACGCCTGACGTTTCCGAGTTTTGCCATCTCCGTCTTGATGCCCCCCAGCACCGTCCCGAACGGCTTTTCGCTCGTGAACAGCACCATCCCGGCATCCATCATCTGTACATTCCTGTCAATCATACCGCAAATTTAACAATCTTTGAACATATCCTCGCAATCCTTGCCCGACATATTGATCAACATCCATCAGAGCGAAGCGACGCAAGGGACTGTCACAGAGAGTCTGGGGGGGGGGGGGGGGGGTAAAAAAAAGAGTTGACTTTTTCAGCCAACTCCCTTCAATGGTACAAGTTCTCTAAGAGAAGTTATCGTACAGAATGCTCTCCGGCGGCACTCCAAGACTGTCAAGCAGCTTGTTGACCGAAGCCACCATCATAGGAGGACCGCACATAAAGTACTTGATGTCCTCCGGAGTCTCGTGGTTCTTGAGGTATGTCTCATACATCACGTTGTGCACGAAACCGGCAGTGTACTTGACACCTGCGGCATCGGCAGCAGGGTCAGGACGGTCAAGAGCCAGATGGAAGTGGAAGTTAGGGAACTCCTTCTCAATCTCGGCATAATCCTCAAGGTAGAAGGCCTCGACAAGGCTGCGCGCCCCATAGAAGTAGTGAACCTCACGCTTTGTCTTGAGTGTCTTGAACAGATGCATTATGTGGCTGCGGAGAGGAGCCATTCCTGCGCCACCGCCCACGAAGATATATTCCTGCGAATCAGGATCGTTCTGCGGGAGAAGGAACTCTCCGAACGGACCGGAGATCCAGACTTTGTCGCCAGGCTTGCGGGTGAAGACGTAGGATGAGCCGACTCCCGGAGGAACAGGCAGCATCTTGAACACACCCTTAGGCTGACTCCTGTCGAACGGCGGGGTCGCTATACGGACGTTCAGTTTGATGATGTCACCCTCGGCAGGGTAAGAGGCCATAGAGTAGGCCCTGATCGTAGGGACTTCGTTCTTTGTCTTGATGCCGAAGAATCCGTACTTCTCCCAGTCGGCCTTGTAGATGTCATCGACATCGATGGTCGAGAAATCAAGGTCGTAGGCCGGGATGTCAATCTGGATGTACTCTCCGGACTTGAAGTCAAGGTGGACTCCCTCAGGAAGCTTCACGGTGAACTCCTTGATGAAGGTGGCCACGTTCTTGTTGGAGATGACCTCACACTCAAGTTTCTTGACGCTGAGGGTGGACTCCGGAACCTGGATCTTGATGTTTTCCTTGATCTTCACCTGGCATCCGAGCCTGTAGCCTTCCTTGATTTGACGGCGGCTGAAAAAGCCGGTCTCGGTAGGAAGGATGGTTCCGCCACCTTCAAGCACCTGAACCTTGCACTGACCGCAGTTGGCCTTTCCGCCGCAGGCGGAAGGAAGGAAAATCTTCTGGTCCGCGAGAGTGTGAAGGAGGTCACTGCCCTGAGGGACATCCAGAACCTTCTTGCCGTTGTTGATGTCAATCTTGACAGTACCCTCCGGGGTGAGCTTGATCTTCACATAAAGAAGCAGCGCCACCAGAATCACCGTCACAAGCACAATTGTGATTATTGATGAAATAATAGTTGTAAACATATTTACCGCCTCCTTACGTTAGATTGTCAGACCCATAAAGGTCATAAAGGCCATAGCCATCAGACCCACGGTGATGAATGTGATGCCGATGCCGCGAAGTCCCGCCGGAACCTTCGAATATGCCATCTTCTCCCTGATGGCGGCGAGGGTGACGATGGCGATGAACCATCCAAGACCCGAGCCAAGGGAGTAAACGGTCGCCTCGCCGAGGTTCACGAAATCACGCTGCTGCATAAAGAGCGAGCCGCCGAGGATGGCGCAGTTCACGGCGATCAGAGGGAGGAATATTCCCAATTCTGAATATAGAGCCGGAGCGAACTTCTCCACAATCATCTCCACCAGCTGTGTAATGGCCGCGATGACCGCAATGAAGGTGATGAAGCTCAGGAAGCTCAGGTCCACGTCCGCCAGCGACGGGCTGATCCACTTCATCGCGCCCGGATTGAGGATGTACTGGTTCAGCAGGTAGTTGATCGGCAGTGTCACCAGAAGGACAAACACGACAGCCACACCAAGACCGGAAGCCGTCTTCACGTTTTTCGATACCGCCAGGTATGAACACATACCGAGGAAGTAAGCGAAAATCATATTGTCAACGAAAATTGACTTTACGAATAAGCTAAGATATTCCATAATTCCAGTGTGTCAGATGTTATTTTTCCTGAAGGTCTTTCTGGATGCTCCTCTGAATCCACACGATGCAGCCGATGAGAATCAGCGCCGTCGGTGGAAGGATCACAAGACCGTTGTTGACATAGCCGGCAGCGTAGAAGCTTTCCGGGATTATCCGGACGCCGAAAAGTGTACCGGAACCGAACAGTTCGCGGAAGAAGGCCAGAGCGATAAGAATCAGCGCATAGCCCGCCCCGTTCGCCAGACCGTCAAGAAGGGACGGAATCGGCTTGTTGCAAAGGCCGAAAGCCTCGATGCGGCCCATCACGATACAGTTCGTGATGATCAGGCCGACATACACCGAAAGCTGTGTCTCGATGCTGTACGCATAGGCCTTGAGGAACTGGTCCACAAGGATGACCATAAGAGACACCACAACCAGCTGGATGATGATTCTCACCCTGTTCGGAATGGAGTTTCTCATCAGTGAGACAACGAAGCTTGACAGGCCGGTGACGATCATCACCGAAAGACCCATCACGAAAGCCCCCTTGAGCTGCACGGTGACGGCCAATGAGGAGCATATTCCGAGAATAAGGACAGTCACAGGATTGCCCTTGAAAATCGGATTCAACAATGTTTCCTTAAGTTTTTCGTTCATATCATTTCCTCCTCATTATTCCTCGTTAACAGGTTGGTCACACTGGGTTCCGCAAGCTTCGGAGGCCTTCGTGGAAGACAGGTACGGCTCGTAGGCGCTCAACCATCTCGCGATGGCGACTCCGAGAGCCTTGCTGGTGATGGTCGCCCCGGTGATTGCGTCAACGGCGTTTTTCTGACCGGCCGGCGCTCCACCCTTCACAACCTCGAAAGGCACCTTGACGCCGCTCTTGTCCACAGTTGTGAAGTCAACTGTCTTGCCTTCGAATTCGGCCCTGAACTTAGGGTCATCCTTGATTTTGGCTCCCAGTCCGGGGGTCTCGCTCGAATGGTCGAAATAAGCTCCGCGGATGGTGAGGTCTGCGTTAAGGGCGATGTAGCCCCAGATCGGGCCCCAGAGACCCGCTCCGTAGCAAGGCACGACTGTGATTGTCTCGCCGTCCTTCTCGAAAATGAAGACAGGAAGGGCGACCTTGTCGGTCTTTCCGCCTTTGATGAACTTGTCCTGCGCCTTAAGCTGACCGGTCGTGTAGATCTCGCTCTTCTCCTTGTTCAGAGTACCGGTCTGGCTGCCGTCGGCTCCCACGATGATGGAGGACTTGATGCATCTGACATATTCCTCAAGCACCTTGCTGTTGCCCATAGCCTCCAGCTCGCTCTTTTCAAAGAACTTTGTGGCCGCAAGCATCTGGCTGATGGTGTCCGCCTTGACATTCTCGTCCTGCTTCGGGGCAAGGGCGAGGGATGCGAAGGCGAGAATCGCCGCTACCAGAGCCACTACAACTGTCGTGTAGATTACTGTGTATGCGTTACCGTTAGTATTCATATTCCTTGTAAATTAAGCGATTGTTACCTTTTTTGCTCTCCTGCGCGTGGCGGATGACGTCACATAGTGGTCAATCAGCGGAGCGAATGTGTTCATCAGGAGAATCGCCAGCATCATACCCTCGGCGTAGCCCGGGTTGAACAGCCTGACGATAACGCACAGCGCTCCCACCAGGAATCCGTAGATCCACTTGCCGGTCTCGGTCTGCGCCGAGGTGACAGGGTCGGTGGCCATAAAGACCGTACCGAACGCAAAGCCGCCCATTACGAGCTGGTAGTACGCCGGAACGTCAGTCGCCCCGCCGATGTTGCCAAGCCAGCCGATGAGAAGCGCTCCAGCGACAGACGACACCATTATCTTCCAGCTGGCGACACCGGTCCAGATGAGGATTACCGCGCCGATGAGGATGGCTATCACGGAAGTCTCTCCCACAGAACCCGGGATGGTGCCCGCGAACATATTCCAGAAATTGAAGCCGGCGTTGTTGATGGCCTCAAGCGCTCCCTGACCGTCGGTCAGGTAGGAAAGAGGAGTCGCGCCCGAAATGGCGTCAGCTCCGCAGCGACGCGCAATCCAAACCTCGGATCCGGACATTGAGCTCGGATAGGAGAAGAACAGGAACGCGCGGCAAAGCAGGGCCGGGTTCAGGAAATTCATTCCGGTGCCGCCGAACACTTCCTTGCCGAATATGACCGCAAAGGCCACGGCGATGGCGAGCATCCAGAGCGGAACGTCCACAGGGACGATCAGCGGAATGAGCATACCGGACACGAGATAACCCTCGTTGACCTCCTCGCCCTTGATCTGGGCGGAGGCGAATTCGATTCCGAGACCTACGATGTAGGAGACGAGGTACAGAGGAAGAACCTTGAGGAGACCCCAGAAGAACTGATTCCAGAATCCCGGAAGGTCACCGACCGCAAGGTTGTGCTGGTAGCCGACGTTCCACATCCCGAAGAGGGCGGCCGGAACGACAGCCAGCACGACGATGATCATTATTCTCTTGATGTCAACCGCATCCCTGACGTGAGAGCCTCTGGCAGTCACTGTCGCCGGAACGCGGAGGAAGGTGTCAAAGGCATCCCACGTAGAATGCAGCCACCCCAACTTGCCGCCTTTTTCAAAAAGGCCTGGTTTTACTGTGTTTTCTTCCATTGCGATGATCCTTTAAGCCATTTCCTTTATCATAAGGTCGATTCCCTTGCCGATGATGGCCTGGATGTCGTTCTTTGAAGGGTCCACGAACTCGCAAAGGGCGAAGTCCTCCGGAAGCACCTCATAGATTCCGAACTGCTCCATCTTCTCGATGTCTCCCGCAAGGCAGGCCTTGATCAGATAGACAGGGAAAAGGTCCATAGGGAGTACCTTTGAATATACATCCGAAACCACGAACGCGCGTACGCCGCCGTGGGTGTTTGTGTCCATATTGTACTTCTTCTTTGGCAGAAGCCAGGAGAAGTAGGTCATCGAAGAGCTGAACTGATTGAACCTGAATGGTTTTGCCCATCCGAGAACTTCCCTGTCGCGGCCTTCCTTAATCAGCGTGACCTGATTGTCGAAGAAGCCGAGATATCCATCCTCGCCGACATTCTCGCCGGTAAGCGCGTCCCCGCTGATGAAACGGGTCTCCACACTGTTGTCATAGAATCCCCTGAGAGTCTTGACCGGCATTCCCGGAAGGGTGACGACATAAGAAGCGTCCTTGACAACAGGCCCGGTAACGGCCACCTTGCGGGTAAGATCCAGCTTACCTGTCTTGAAGAGCTTTCCGATGGCCGCGAGAGCGAGCAGGGACAGAGTCCAGACTGTCTCACCCTTCTTGATAGGAGAGATGTGGCTGATCTGCACGCCTACGTTGCCGGCGGGATGCTTCTTGCCGCAGACCGTGTGGACAGTGGCGTCGGTGAGGGAGGCGAAAGCCGAAGCATCGCTGTTCACACAGACGTGGACCTTGGCGAGCTTTGACACGGCGGTGACACCTGCCTGAACCGCATCCACTTCATCCTTGAAAGCGAACTCGGCGTCGGCCGCAAGAGGCGCCGTGGAGAAAGCGGACACGAAAATGGCCTTTGGTGTCAAAGCCGGATCGGCGATGATTCCATAAGGCCTCTGAATGATGGATGGCCACAGACCGCTCTTGAGAAGAGCCTCTCTCACTTCCTCTCCCTTCAGTGTTGAAGGATTCTTGGCTCCGAAATCGACAGCCTCCTCGGCGCCGTCAGGTTTCACGAGCACAGCGAGGAGCTTTCTCTTCTCTCCCCTGACGATTCCCCGGACCGTACCGCTCACCGGTGAGGTCAGGAGAATGTCCTGGTGCTGCTTGTCTGCCAAAACAGGGGATCCTGCCAGGACCTTGTCACCTTCCTTCACGAGAAGTCTCGGGGAGAACCCCTTGAAATCCGTCGGTTTGATGGCAACTGCGTCAGGCACGATCGTCTTCTTTGCTTCTAGGGCCGCCGCTCCGTCAATCGGAATGTTCAGACCCTTTTTCAAATCGATGATGTTTGACATATAAATAATGTTGATTGTAATACAACCATATTTTTTACAACCTGCAAATATACTCATTTTATTTGGGATTTTTTCCGTATTTTCGTGCCTGATATGGAAAAGAACGAAAGCGCGATTTTTGAAGGGCTGAACGCCGAGCAGAAGAAGGCGGTCGGCAGTGTGGACGGACCGGTGCTGATTGTGGCTGGTGCGGGATCGGGAAAGACAAGGGTGTTGACGAGCAGGATCGCCTACATTCTGGAGAGAGGGTGCGACCCTGCAAGGATAATGGCTTTGACCTTCACCAAGAAGGCCGCCACCGAGATGAAGGAAAGAATCGCCGTGATGGTCGGCGAGCGGAAGGCCAGAAGGCTCTTTATGGGGACATTCCACTCGATATTCATAAGATTCCTAAGGGAATATGCCGCCCTTCTTGGCTACCCCGCCACGTTCACCATCTACGACACGAGCGATTCGGTGAGCGGCATAAAGGCGTGCATAAAGGAGCTTGGGCTGGATGACAAGACCTATAAGCCGAAGGACGTTCTGGCAAGAATCTCGATGGCAAAGAACAATCTTACCACAGCCTCCGCCTATCGCAACAACCAACAGGCGATCATCAACGACACGCACGCCCGGAAGCCAAGAATATGCGACATCTACTCCCGCTATGCCGAGAAGTGCAGGAACTCTGGGGTGATGGACTTCGATGACATATTATTGAATATGAATATCCTGCTTCGGGATTTCCCCGAGGCCAAGGAAGCGATAGCGTCCAGGTTCGACTACTACCTCGTGGACGAGTACCAGGACACGAACTTAGCCCAGTATCTGATTCTGAAGAGGTTGACTGAAAAGCACCGCAATCTCTGCGTGGTTGGCGACGACTCGCAGTCAATCTATGCGTTCCGAGGAGCGAAAATCGAGAATATCCTTAATTTCAAAAAGGACTACCCCGAGTGCGGAGTATTCCGTCTGGAGAGGAACTACCGCTCGACGGCGAACATCGTAAACGCCGCCAACTCATTGATAGCCAAGAACGAGAACAGGATTCCGAAGACCTGCGTGGCAGTCGGGGAGGAGGGTGAGAAGATCCGAATTCTGAAAAGCTGGTCGGAACAGGACGAGGCCGTCACCATTGCCTCCGAGATTGTGGACAGGATGCAGTCCGACCACGCCAAGTATCAGGACTTCGCGATTCTCTACAGGACAAACTCCCAGTCCAGAGCCTTGGAGGAGGCATTGAGGAAGAGAAACCTGCCGTACATGATCTACTCCGGCAACTCGTTCTTCGACAGAGCCGAGGTCAAGGATATGATGGCCTACCTGAAACTGGTGGTGAACGTCAACGACGACGAATCCTTCAAACGAATCGTGAACACACCGGCCAGAGGAATCGGCGACACCTCGCTCAACGCACTGGCAGCGATGGCGTTCGACCTGAAATGCTCGCTGTTCAAGGCGGCATTTTCGGAAAAGTTCGCTGACTACGGCCTCAGGCAGGCCGCAGTGGCCAAGCTCCGCTCTTTCTGCGGGATGATCGATGGCTTCGCATCCAAGGCGGCATCCACTGACGCCGACAGGCTCGCGTTGGACATCTCGAATGCGTGCGGCCTGCATTCGTTTTTCAAAAACGATCCTTCCATCGAGGCGCAGTCGAGGGCTTCCAATGTCGAGGAACTCGTCAACAGCGTCACCCATTTCGTTGAAGAACAGAGGGACAGCTATCTCCGTGACCTCATCGCGGAAGGGCAGGCAGAGGAAGATTCCGAGATTGAATATCCTGTCTTCACCCTCGGAGCGTTTCTGGAGAACATCTCCCTGCTGTCCAACGTGGACTTGGAGGACGAGGATGACACGAACAACAAGATTGCCCTGATGACCGTTCACTCGGCCAAGGGTCTGGAGTTCCCCTACGTCTTCGTGGCAGGAATGGAGGAGAACCTGTTCCCTTCCGGCGGAATGCTGGCCTCCGCAGCCGACATCGAGGAGGAACGCCGCCTGTTCTACGTGGCGATGACCCGGGCCAAGAAAGCCGTAAGCCTTTCCTACGCCAACACGAGGATGCGCAACGGCAAGCACGAGTCCAACTCCCCGAGCCGCTTTATCAGAGAGATTGACCCAAGGTACATCGCCAACCCACTGAGGAACGACAATTTCTCGGACGATGACTCTCTTGACTTCGATGATTTCGGAGGGTTCGGCTCACGCAGATTCGGTTCCGGCAACGGTTCCGGACGTTTCTCCGGCGGCTCCGGCTATGGAACAAGCAGGTTCGGAGGCGGAAATGGATCACTCGGCCGGTTCGGAGGCAATTCCGGTGATGCCTCATCCGGCAGGTTCGGAGGCGGAAGCCGTCCGGCCAACAAATACGGAATGGGCGGCGGCAATTCCTACGGCTCATCCGGAAGCGTCAGGTTCGAACGCAGGCCGGCCTCGACGCCAAGGCCGTCAGACACAGCATCAAGGATCGAGGCTCTTCGGAGCCGCCCGCTGCCGCCTAAGATTTCAGATTCCGATTTCGTCCCCGCCCCGATGACCGATTTCAAGGTCGGCCAACGGATCGAGCACAACCGCTTCGGCCAAGGCAAGATCCTTGCAATCACAGGCTCCGCTCCCGACATCAAGGCCAGAATCGCCTTCGACCGCTACGGCGAGAAACTCCTTCTGCTGAAATACGCCAAGATGCGCCTCGTCTGATTGATTTTTGCCAAGACCGAGATTCACGGTATTCGCGGAAAAGCCCGCACTCCTCACCTACGAATATATTCGCTCTCGTGATGACCTGACGTCCCTGAACGGAATCCGCTACAACATATTCATCAGCGCAGGGCGATAGCTGTCGCCGATGGGGATGGTCTTGCCGCCGGACATCAGGATTATTCCGGAGCGGACTTCCGAGACCTTGGCGAGGTTGACGGCATAAGAGCGGTGGACGCGGACGAAACGGTTTGAAGGGAGCTTTTCAAGGAGTTTGGAGAAACTCATCAGGACAACCTTCGGCATCGGTTCGCTTGCAAGGTGAATCTTCAGGTACTCGCTCATACCTTCGATGTACACAATGTCTGAAACCTCCACCTTGATGACCTTGTAGTCGGCCTTGAAAAAGACGAAATCATCTTGCCCGGATGCCGCGGCACCCGCTGCCTGAATCAGTTCAAAACGGGAGCGCAGCTTCTCGGCAGATGCCACGAACTCATTCAGCGTGAACGGTTTCAGCAGATAGTCCACGGCATCCACCTTGAAACCTTCGACGGCATATTCGGAATAGGCGGTCGTGAAAACCACAAGCGGCGGACGCATCAAGGCCTTGACAAAGTCCAATCCGGAGAGATCCGGCATATTGATGTCCAGGAACATCGCATCCACAGTTCCGGACTCCAGAACCTCACGGGCCTCGAAAGCGCTGTGGCAAACCGCCGCCAGCGACAGGAACGGAACCTTGGAGATGTATTTTTCAAGCTGCCCGAGAGCCAAAGGCTCGTCATCCACGGCGATGACCCTCAACATACTGTGGCAGGTTTAGAAGGCAAGACCATAAGCACCTCGTACCCGACGGGGGACTTGTCGATGTGGAGGACAAAATCATTGCCGTAGAGCAGAGAAAGCCTTTTCCGGATGTTGTCGAGTCCGACTCCGCCGGAAGCCGGGACATCCTCCGCCGCCTTCAGGCTGTTGGCGCATCGGAAAAACATCCTGCCGGAGTCAAGTGTAACCGACAGACGGACATAGCTTTCAGATTTATAACTTACTCCGTGCTTGAAAGCATTTTCCACGACGGTGGCCATAAGAAGCGGAGGCACCCCGACTCCGCCGTCATCATCGGGGAATGAATATTCCACCTTCACGTTGTCGGTGTACCTCAACCGCATCAGATAAAGGTAGTGCCGCAGGAAGTCAATCTCCTTTGACAACCGGACGGTCGGGCCGTTGCTGTCGTACAGGACGTGGCGCATCAGGCGCGACAGCTCCACGATGCTCTCCTTGGCCTTCTCCGGAGAGTCATCCACCAGAGCGTGAATGTTGTTGAGCGTGTTCATAAAGAAATGCGGATTAATCTGGCTGCGGAGATACTCAAGCCTGTAGCGGAGGTTCTCCTTTTCCAGCTCCTCAAGGCGTTTCTTCTCAAAGGAGTGGTTCGAGTAGTATTTCGCTCCCAGATTGACTCCCAACATCATCAGAGCGATGACAATCTTGCTGACCCCGGCGCCGAAAGGTTTCTTGACCGGTTCGGAATGCGGCGGTTCGGCATAACCGCGGTCTTGAAGCCCTCCCCTGTCCTTGATTTCAGGAGGGGCTTCCAAGTCTTCAATGTCTGGGGTGCTTTCCCGGGGACCGAACCTCGGTTCACCTTTTTCCGCCGAAAGTCCGCGTCCGTCCGGGAATCCGCGCGGAGGAGGAGGATTCTGTCCCGGTCTCTCCATCGGCTCCGGTTTCCGGCAAAACAACCCTTCGGAATCAAGTATATAGAACGAAAACGCCCCCATCAACGCCACCGTGCAAAGCAGATACGGGACAAGCCGTTTCCGGCGGATCAGCATCGGAGCCAGTAAAAGGTCGTGGATGCAGAACACCACAAGAAACGGAAGCGTCGGCAGCAGGAATTTCGCCAGGTAGTGCGACCGGAAGCCGAGTTCCGGGTTCCCGGAAGACTCCCACCTGGCCAGCAAAGCCTCAATCAGGAATATGCCGACCCAGGCCGCCGCACCAGCAGCCACGGATTTATATTCTTTAATCATTCTCATCCCGCCACAAAATTACAACTTTGTTCCGAAACCCACCCACCTGTTCGCTGAAGAAATCGGTGCGTTCGCTGAAATATTTTCAATCAGGCACAATTGCTGCCTTACATTGCGGCCGGGAAGCGGCGGGCGGCCAAGGCAATCCGCCGCGTTTCCCGAACAATTAATAAACACACGATAAACACACGAAGATATGAAACGCTCTTATCTTGCCATTCTACTGATTTTGGGTTCCTGCGGAGGGAATCTGATCGACACCATCGACGATTCGGCCGATGACTCATCCTCAGACAACGAGGTCATCACGACCGACGGCACCATCAGCATCGTGTTTTCCGAAGACGGAGTGTCCGTCAGCGGTGACCCTTCCGGCATCGTGTCCGTCAGCGGATGCGACGTGACGGTCAACAACACATCCGAAGCCCTCATCACCTACGAGCTCAGCGGAACATCCTCCGACGGTTTTTTCAAGCTGTACAGTTCCGTAAAGCAGGTGATTGAACTCAAAGGCCTCAACCTCAAGAATCCGGACGGAGCGGCCATAAACAACCAGAGCCACAAAAGCACTTCGGTCATCCTGACCGGCGAGAACTACCTTGCGGACGGGACGGTGAACTCTTCCGGAGACTATCCCGACCAGACCTCAGACGAGGACATGAAAGCGGCTTTCTTCAGCGAGGGACAGCTGATTTTCAGCGGGGAGGGAAGCCTCACCGTCACGGCGAACGGCAAGGCCGGAATCACCAGCGATGATTATGTGGTGTTTCAGGACGGAGTGACAATCGACATCACCTCAAAGGGCGGCCACGGAATCAGAGGAAGCGAGAGGGTGACGGTCAACGGAGGAACCGTCAATGTGAACACCTCGGCCACAGGAAAGAAAGGCATCTCCACTGACGGGGAGTTCTACCTCGGCGGCGGTGAGGTCACGATAGTCTCGACCAGTTCCGCGGGGACGGTTGACGGAGAGTTGACCGGAGCGGCGGGAATCAAGGCGGACGAGTCCTTCGTCATCGACGGCGGAAGCCTTGTCGTGACCGTCAGCGGTAAGGGATGCAAAGGAATAGCCTGTGACGGGGACGGCCATTTCAACGGCGGGACCGTCAAGGTTGCCGCCAGCGGAGCCAACTACGGCAGCTCTTCATCCACAAACCCTTGGGGCGGAGGTTCAAGTTCTTCGGAATCAAAATCTTCCAAGGGAATCAGATTCGAGGGAGACCTCTATTTCGACGGGGCGGACGTTGACGCAGGCAGCGCCTCGCACGAAGGCATCGAGGCGAAAGGGAAAATCACGATCACCGCGGGGAATGTCAGCGGCACGGCAAGCGACGACGCCATCAACTCCGGAGGCGATATGACAATCATCGGAGGAAATGTCTATGCGTTCTCCAGCGGCAACGACGGCCTCGACGCCAACGGTGACCTGTACGTCAAGGGAGGCTACATCTACGCCGTCGGCTGCGGCTCACCGGAGGTTGCCCTGGACGCTAACACAGAGGAGAGACACCAGCTCTACATCAGCGGAGGCACGTTGCTTGCCTTCGGCGGAGTGGAGAGCGGAGCCAGCATCACCCAGCCGGTCATCAACGTGACAAGCTGGACGGCTAACGCCTCCTATTCCCTCTACGACGGAGACACCCTTCTGGTGGAGTTCACGGCCCCGGCGAAAGGCGGCAGCGGAATCGTCATCTCGCATCCGAACCTTGTCAGCGGCAGCTCCTACACGTTGAAAACCTCTTCCGGAAGCGCGACTCTGACAGCCACGATGAACGCGCAAAGCGGAGGTGAAGGAGGAGGCAACAATCCAGGCGGAGGTGGCGGCAATCCAGGCGGCAACCCAGGCGGAGGCGGCCCTGGAGGCAGATGGTAAATCTTGACATTCAACGAATATGAGAACGAAGATATTCATAATCATACTGCTGGCGCTATGCGGCCTGTCGCTGCCGGCGCAGGAGAAGGCAAGCAAGCGTAATATGACGGTCAAGGAGTGGAACATCGACACCGGCACCAACCAGAAAGTGCTTGACCATCAGACAATCTACAACGAAAAGGGCAAAAAGGTCGAGGAGGCGGAATACGACCGCAAAGGCCAGAAATGGCGCAAGAAGTATGAATATTCCCCTGACGGCAGCCTCCTGCGAGTGCTGACTTACGATTCCTCGAACAGGCTCGACAACATCCGCAAGTTCGAGTTCAACGAACTCGGCCGCAAGAAGACTGAATATATCTATGACTCAAAGGGAAAACTCAAACGGTGCAAGGTCTATGAATATTCCTTCGCAGCCTCCGGTGATTGACGACGGCCTTCTGGAGCGGTTCGAACCAATCACTCTTGAACGGATGGACTCCATAAGGCTGATGAACCGGACAGACACCAAGTTCGTCACCGACATCCTGACGCTCAAGGAGATTCTCGGGGATGCGCTCCGCCGCGGCTACCTTGCGTTCCAGACCGGCGGACAGCGGGTGCAGTCCTACGACAGCATCTACTTCGACACTCCGGATCTTAGGATGTACTCCGACCACCGCAGAGGGAAACTGGTCAGGCAGAAGGTCCGGACACGCGAATATCGCGGATCGGGTCTGTGCTTCCTCGAGGTCAAGAAAAAGAACAACCATTCAAGGACACGCAAGAAGCGTATGGCACTGCCTCCCGGAGACTTCCCGGATTTCAGAAACAATCCCGACGCGGCTCTTTGGCTGGCTTCCCATTCCGATTTCCGGGCGGACGGGATTTCCCCTTCCGTTGAGACCTCGTTCAACAGGATAACCCTGGTCAACAAAGACCTCACGGAACGCCTGACAATCGACACCTCCGTGTCTTTCAGGAATATAAGGACAGAGGCCATCGCAGACCTCGACGAGGCCGTAATCATCGAGCTCAAGCAGGACGGCAGACTCCGGAGCGAAATGAAGGACATTCTTCTGACACGTCGCGTAAAACCATTCAGGATAAGCAAGTACTGCATAGGTACAGTCCTGACTGACTCTACCGTGACCGCCGGCAGATTCAAACAGAAAATCAGAGACATAGACAGACTGAACAAAAACTATTACATAAAATGCTACAATCCGGTATTACTCCGCCCGCTTTAGACGAAAGCGAGCTTCTTGGAATACAGTCTCTCGCCGACCCGGTGATGAGCACGGCGCAGAGCCTTACGGAACTCGCTCTGCGATTCTTCCTCAACCTCCTGTCCTGCTGGGTGATAGTCAGGCTGCTGTACTATCCGAAAAGCCGCAGGAAGGAGTATGTGTTCACCTTCACGGTCTTCTCCTCGGCTATGCTCCTTCTGCTCTATGCGATGGGCAGGGTGGATGTCGGCGTGGGACTCACTCTCGGTCTTTTCGCAATCTTCGGCGTGATCCGCTACAGGACCGAGACCGTCCCGATCCGCGAGATGACCTACCTGTTCGTGATCATTGCCATCGCCGCGGTCAACGGGCTGACCCCCCTTTACAGAGTCATCGGCATCGTGGACAACACACCGCACTACGCCCTCGGGACCGGAGACCTGCTTGTGGTCGTGGCCGCCAATGCGCTGTCCATCATCCTGATTCTGGTACTGGAACGCAGCCGTAGCCTCAGGAAATCCGCCTCAAAGATCATCCTGTACGACAGGATTGACCTCATCGTGCCTGAACGCCGCGAAGAACTGTTCAAGGACATCGAGGAACGCTGCGGCATCAAAGTTGTTGACATCACCGTCGGCAACATCGACTTCCTCAAGGACTCAGCGTACATCAAGGTTTACTACAACGCAGAATCGTCCGCCGACACATCGCTGGAGGGCATCATCAGAAACAAGCAATTTATTGAGAATCAGAATTTATGAATATCATAAGGAAATTTCCGAAAGTCACCACCGCAGTCGCGCTGGCGCTGCTGACGCTGACATATTCAGAAGCCTCCGCCCAGGACATCAACGGACGCGCGTCCGCCGGAGTGGACTGGAAGGCAGCGAAAGGATTCCATCTGGAGGCCGAGTACGAAGTCCGGTCGAAGGACTCCTTCTCCGGGGTCGAGAGAAACCAGTTCGCGATAGGCGCATCCTACAAACTGAACAAGCATCTGAAGACCGGGCTAGAGTACACTTTCATCGGCCACTACGGCAACTCCTCCGGAGAGTTCCGCCCCAGGCACAGGCTTTCGGCCAACCTGACAGGGAGTGTGGATGCCGGCGACTGGCGTTTCTCCCTCCGCGAGCGGCTTCAGTTCACCCACAAGTCCTACGACATAAACCCTTATCAGGAAGTCCTCAACCCGTTGACCCTGAAATCCCGGCTGATGGTCAAGTATCGCGGTTTCAAGACCGTCGAGCCTTACGCCTACATCGAGCTTCGCAACGTCTTCAATGACCCCAAGTGCAGCGCCACCTACAACTCCGCCACCGGCAAGTGGAGCGACTACGAGTTCCTCGGCTACTCCCACGCCTACGTCAACCGCGTCCGCGGAGCCCTGGGTCTCGAATGGAACCTGACCAAGCACCACAGTCTGGATTTCACATTGATGTACAACTACAACAACGAGCTGGAGATCGACACCGACAAGGCCGGCACAAAGCTAAAGTCCTACGCCTGGCAGAATCCCACCTCCGCCACCCTCGCAGTCGGCTACAAGTTCTCGTTCTGATCCGGCAAGCCGACCGATCGGAAACCATTTCAAAACAGCTTCTAAGTGATGATAAAATTGTGCAAGTTTGGAAAAAATGGTAACTTTATGCAAATTTTTACCAAATGAGTTCTGTGCACGTTATTGATCATCCTATGATTCAGCACAAGCTGACAATCATGAGGAGAAAGGAAACCGGATCCAAGGATTTCCGCGAATTGCTTAAGGAGATTTCCCTTCTGATGGGATATGAAATCACACGGGATCTTCCTCTTGACGACATCGAGATCGAAACCCCTATCTGCAAGATGACAGCCAAGAAGGTTTCCGGCCGCAAGCTTGCCATTGTGCCTATCCTACGGGCCGGCATAGGTATGGTTGACGGACTCCAGACACTTGTCCCCGTGGCGAAAGTCGGCCACATCGGACTTTACCGTGACGAAAAGACCCACACACCCGTGGTGTATTACTGCAAGCTCCCGGAGGACATCAACAAGCGACTCGTAATCGTGACCGACCCTATGCTCGCGACCGGCGGAAGTTCCTGTGACGCATTGGCGATGCTGAAGGAGCGCGGATGCACGAACATCAGGCTAATGTGCCTCGTGGCCGCACCCGAAGGAATCGCCCGTGTCCGGAAGGAGCACCCGGACGTGGACATATTCGTGGCCGCCATTGACGACTGCCTGAACCGGAACGCATACATAGTTCCAGGGCTGGGGGACGCCGGCGACAGAATCTTCGGCACGAAGTAGACAGGGGCTTCGTATGGACAGGCGGAGGATTCCGGACACGCGAATATTCATTCGGTGAATATTTTTTCGTCATAAGATATTGCAGAATATTCAGAAAATTCCGAAATTGCAGGCAAGAAAGTTAACCACATACAACTTATGACCCAGAGAAACCTTCTTGTCTGGACTCTGTGCCTGCTGTCCCTGTTGCAGGCTGAAACTTCAACTCCGATTTTCGCCGGTCCGGCGAAACCCGGTGTCGTGACCGTGACCCAGAGTGACGGGTCAACCATACGAATCCGCATCAGCGGAGACGAATTCAGCAATCAAGTCACGACTGTCGAGGGCTACACCCTCACGGCCGACGCGGACGGAGACTGGGCCTTCGCTACGCTCGGCGGGAATGGACTTCTTGTCCCGACATCCGTCAAGGCCAAGCCTGTCAGCGCTCTGACGGACACCGAACGCAGGATTCTCGGCACAGGACTGCGAAAGAATCTGGAGCCGCTGCGCCCGACTGAACTGCAGCAAAGGCTGAAAGCCGCCCGGACATATTCATTGACAACCCGCTCCGGCAGCGGCGACATCCCTCCACTTCTGGGAGGCACCTCCTGGACACCTTCAGGAAACAAGAAAATCCTGGTGCTGCTCGCCGAATATCCCGACCTTCCTTTCACGGACGGGAGCAACGAGGCGTTCAACAACCTCCTGAATTCAAGGAACTACACGAAGAACGGGGCTACGGGAAGCGTCTGGCAATACTACTACGACAACTCCAACGGGCAGTTCGACCCGGAGTTCACGGTGGCCGGGCCTTACAGACTCTCAAAGAACAGGGCATACTACAAGGAAAGGCCTGAGGAGATGGTGGCCGAAGCCGCCAGGCTTGCCGACAGCGATGTGGATTTCAGCCAGTTCGCCGAAAACGGAACCGCACACGATGTGTTCGTCTTCTACTCCAGCGGGGCGAAAAGCACAGGGGACGCGAACGGAATCTGGCCTCACCGCAGCAGTCTTAAGAATCTGGTGCTCGACGGAGTGACAGTCCCCGGCTACGCTTGCAGTTCAGAGCTGGAACCCGGTTCGCTGGGGAACAGCACCCTTGCGGCGATAGGCTCGTTCTGCCACGAGTTCGGGCATATTCTCGGATGGCCGGACTTCTACGACACAGTCAGCGGCAACGACACTAAATGTGACCTTCCCGGCAACTTCTCGCAGATGTCCTACGGAACCTACAACAACGGCAGCCGCACTCCTCCCGCCCTGAGCATCCTTGAACGGTGGATGATGGGATGGGCGGAACCTCAGGTGCTGGAGACCACCGGAGATTATTCCCTGCCCGCCATAACAGAGGGCAAAGGCTACCTTGTCAAGACCGAGACAGAAGGAGACTACTTCCTTCTCGAGTGCCGCGGCGCCGGAAAGAACGAGTGGGACAAAAAGGAATACCTCGACTACTACGGACAGGGCGCCGACTGGGGGCTTCTGGTCTATCACGTCAGGAACGAGAGAAACAGCTGGATGGGAAATGCGGTGAACGTGGAGTCCGGCAAGGAACACTACAGGCTGCTCTACTCCAATTCCGCCTCCAGAGGGGTCTACGCTCCCCAATACCTGCCTGACCACTGCTTCTTTCCCGGCGGAAAGAATGTCACGTCAATCTACAGCGACAGCAACTCGAAGTTCATTTCCGCCGACGGCAAGAAGACCTTGGCCGAAATCCCGTCGATCAGGCTTGACGAGGCAGAGGGGGCGGTCAGACTTTCCGTTGTCGAGCGCAACGGCAGCATCACCGACATCAAGCACCAGATTTACCAGCACGACATTCTCCTGACCTGGAAAGACGACCTCTCGTCAAGCTGGAAGGTGGAATGGAAGCCTGACGGAAGCGAAGCCGAGGCGGGAAGCCTTTCAGGATTGACTTCCGGCGAGGTACACATCCCTTTGCTGAAGGACGGTACTGACTACCACATCACCGTCACCGGCGACAGGAACAGCAAGACTTCCCTGACCCTGACGACAGAGAAGTCCGGGAGCGGATTCCCGAGAATACAACTCTCCAAGGCGAATCCGAATTCAGAGGAGAAGGTTCTGATGATGCTGGTTGACTGCGGCGAGGTGAGCGACATCAACTGGACTGTGGACGGGGCCAGGACGGACGGCTACCTCAGTCTGCGCAAGGGCGAGCGCTACGTCCAGGCGGTCCTGACAAAACCGGACGGCTCCGCTGAATATTTCGCCAGATACATCAATGTCATCCTATAATATTCATTGAATATGAGAATCACATTCAGGACATCCGCCACGCTTCTTTCCTGCCTCCTCCTTTCCGCCTGCAGCGGAGACAAGGAAGACGACAACTTCAGGGAGGAGTTTTCAGTCACCGAGGATTTGGGAATATATAAGGACGGCAAGCCGGTGCTCACCTTCCTGAAGAACAAGCACCAGTACTACTGCAGTCCCGCAGACAAAACACTGAGGATCATCGACAACGAGGGGACGCGCGACGTCACGTTGAAGCTGGGCGCGATGCCTTCATCGTCCGGAACGGTGGACGGGACAGTCTCCGGGAACATAGGGATTGAAGGATTCAGCGTCAGCGAATTGAGAATCCTCAAGATTGACAGCAGGACAGTCTGGCTCTGGTCGGACAAGGACAAGGCCGGATTCATTCTTCCGTCCGCCGGGCTATACACCACAAAAGCAAACCAATAATTTCAATAAAAAGAGTATATGAAAAGATTCTTTGTGTTCTTGTTTATGTTTCTGGCGGCGTTCTCACTTGCGTCGGCCCAGACCATAAACATCAAAGGTACCGTCATCGATGAGAACGGCGAGCCTGTCATCGGCGCCTCGGTGATGGTCAAGGGAACCTTGAAAGGCGACATCACGAACCAGAGCGGACATTTCAGTCTGGACGGTGTGAAAGCCACCGACAGACTGGCCGTCTCCTGCATCGGAATGACTTCCGTCGAGGTTGACCCGAAGCCGGAAATGACGATCCGTCTGAAAACCGACCACGAGCTGCTTGACGAGGTTCTCGTCGTGGCCTTCGGCCAGCAGACCAAATCCTCATTCACCGGCTCCGCCGCCGTGGTGAAGAGCGAGACCCTCGAAAAGAAGCAGCTCACGAATGTGATGAGCGGACTTCAGGGCCAGGTCGCCGGACTCCAGATGATCAACAACTCAGGCTCCCCTACCGCCACTCCTTCGATGGCGATCCGGGGATTCAGCTCCATCAACGCCGGGACCTCCCCTCTCATCATCGTGGACGGGGCCCCTTACGACGGAGGCTGGAACAACCTGAATCCTAACGACGTGGAGAACATCACCGTCCTGAAGGACGCCGCCTCCAACGCCCTCTACGGAGCCCGCGGAGCCAACGGAGTCGTGATGATCACCACCAAGAAGGGCAAGTCCGAGAACGCCACCATCACCCTTGACAGCAGATGGAGCGTCAACAGCCGCGCCACCATCGACTACGACTACGTCAATGATCCGGAGCAGTACTACGAGATGCACTGGGCCGCCCTCTACAACTACTACACCCGCGACCGTGGGATGTCTCCTTACGAGGCCCACAGGCAGGCTAACGCCAATCTTGGCGGAGCCACTGCGGACGGTGGACTGGGCTACCTCACTTACGCCGTTCCGGACGGGGAGTATCTCATAGGAACGAACGGCAGGATGAATCCGCACGCGACAAAGGGCAGGAGAATCTACTACAACGGCAAGATCTATACAGCCGCTCCTGACAGCTGGCTCGACGAGGCGTTCAGGCACAGCCTCCGTCAGGAGTACAACCTCAACCTCACCGGAGGCACCAACAAGCTGAGTTTCTACGGCTCGATCGGCTACCTCGACAACCAGGGCATCGTCTATAACTCGGACTTCGAAAGGACTACCGTCCGCCTCAAGGCCGACTATCAGGCCAAGGAGTGGCTGAAGGTGGGAGCGAATATGAACTACGCCCACAGCGCATCCAACGATGTCGATGACGGCTCCGGCACTTCCCTGTTCGGAATCACGAACACTATGGCGCCGATTTATCCGGTCTACCTTCGTGACGGAGAGGGTAACATTATGACCGACGAAAACGGGAAAATGTACGACTACGGCTCCGGAGAGCTCGGCGGGCTTAACCGTCCGGTTCTCTCCAGGAACAACCCTCTTCAGGAGAACGCCCTGAACACCGACAAGACCGTCGGCAATGCGATAACCCTCACGGGCTACGCCGACGTGACTCCTCTGGACGGTCTGAAGTTCACCGTCAATGGGACAGTCACCAGCACGGAATCCCACTACACCTCCACCCAGCAGGGATTCTACGGCTACGGCAAGACCGCCTATCCAAGCGGATATGTCTATAAATACAACAGCCTTGTCTATGCCCTGAACTTCCAGCAGATCGCAAACTACACCAAGCAGTTCGGTCGGCACAATGTCTCCGTTATGGCAGGCCACGAGAACTACGACTACCGCAGCGAATGGATGAGCGGTGACCGCGAGGGCCTCTTCTCCTACTTCGACGCACAGGAACTCAGCGCTGCGATCAAGATCAAGGAGAACGCCGGATCCTCCAGCAGGTACAACACCGAGGGCTGGTTCAGCCGCGCGATGTACAACCTGGACGAGAAATATTTCCTTTCGGCCTCCTATCGCCGCGACGCTTCCTCACGCTTCCATCCAGACCACCGCTGGGGCAATTTCTATTCAGTAGGCGGAGCCTGGATCGCCAGCAAGGAGGACTGGTTCAAGGTTTCCTGGATTGACCTGCTCAAGGTAAAGGCCTCCTGGGGTCAGCAGGGCAACGACTCCATCGGCGACTACCGCTACACGGACACCTACACCATCAACTACTTCAACGGCGAGCCTTCACTGGCCTTGAGTACCGTCGGCAACAAGAACATCACCTGGGAGACCAACAGCAACTTCAACGCAGGTGTGGAATTTGACATATTCAAAGGCCGCCTCACCGGTAGCGCCGAGTTCTTCAGCCGCAAGACCACCGATATGCTCTGCTTCGTCTATGTTCCGCTCTCCGGAGGCTATGGAGGCTCCTACGACAATGTCGGCAATATGCTCAACAACGGCGTCGAGCTCGACCTCAGCATCGGCCTGGTCCGCAAGAAGGACTTCAACTGGAGCGTCAGTCTTAACGCGACGCACTACAAGAACAAGATCACGATGCTGAACGAAGACAACAAGGGTGTCGTCCTGGACGGCCACGCCGGCTACGTAAACGGCTACTATTTCCACGGAGAAGGTCTCCCTCTGCACACCCTGTACCTTAAGAGGTACGCCGGGGTCAATGAAAAAGGCCAGTCCCAGTGGTACGTGAAGAACAGCGAGACAGGCGAACTGACCAAGACCACCACCTACAGCTACGGCACGGACTTCAACTGCGGCGACGCCGATCCGGATCTCTACGGAGGCTTCGGCACCACCCTCACTTTCAAGGGGTTCGACTTCTCCGTCAACCTCAACTACAGCATCGGAGGCAAGGCCATCGACTACGGCTACGCAGCCCTGATGCGCAACCCTAACGTGCAGAACACAGGCAACAGTTTCCACAAGGATCTGCTCGACGCATGGTCCGAGACCAACACAGACTCCGACATCCCTCGCTTCCAGTTCGCCATCCTGGATGTGGACGACAACGCAAACGCAACATCCGACAGGTTCGTCACCGACGCATCCACACTCACTCTCCAGAACATCAACCTGGGCTACACCCTGCCGGGCAATGCGGCGAAGAAGCTCGGTATGAGCAAAATCCGCATCTATGCCGCAGGCGAGAACCTCTACTATTGGAGCAAGCGCAAGGGATTCGACCCGCGCGGCAGCTTCTGGGGCACGACATCCACCTCCACCTACGCTCCGGTGCGGATGATAACGGGAGGCATCACGTTACAGTTCTAATTTTATGGAGACAATGAATATGAAAAAGAATATCACCAGACTGGCTCTGTACGCCGCATCCCTGCTCGTGCTCGCCACAGGATGCATAGAGGAAACATTGCCTAAGACCGAGGCGACACCCGAGAGCATCGAGAGGTCAACCTCCTCGATGGAGTATATGCTCAACGGCCTGTCATCTTATTTCATGGCCTACGACACTTGGGGAAGCTCCGGCAACACGAATGACTGGGGCTACACCTGCCAGCTGTATATGCGCGAGGTGATGGGAGAGGATTTCCCTGTCTATGACTCCACCTACGACTACTGGAGCTACATCGAGAGCGGCTCCTCCCTGCGCTATGCGGCCTACTACACTTGGTTCTACTACTACAAATTCATCAAGAACGCCAACAACGTCATCGCCCTTGTTCCTGATCCTGACAACGCAGAGACCAAGGCCGTGCATTGCCTCGGACAGGCTTTGGGACTGCGCGCGATGCTCTATATGGAACTCTCCTCTTGCTTCGAGTACCGCACCACTCAGGTCGAGAGCCTGAACGCCGACGCCCAGTCGATGGGGGTGATGGGGCTTACTGTCCCGATTGTCGATGAGAACACCTCCAAGATAGACTTGAGTTCCAATCCGCGTGTTACGTTCCAGACTATGTACCGCTTCATAATGACGGATCTCAACCGTGCGGAGAAGTACCTCGAAGGCTACGAGCAGGTGACCAAGGCCCACGTCAACCGTTCCGTCGTCTATGGCCTGAAAGCCCGTCTGTGGCTTGATATGGCAAGCCGTTTCGACAGGGAGCCGGACGCGCTGGCCAGGCAGACAAGCGCCGAAGGATCCTCCGACGGCTACGATGACCTCGGTGTCAGCTCGGCGACGGAATGCTACGCCAAGGCCGCCGAATATACCCGCAAAGCCATCGCCGGAGGCAACAATCCTCTGACCGAGGACCAGTGGATGAACTCGAAAACCGGGTTCAACACCCCTCAGTCATCCTGGATGCTCGGCACTTACGTCACATCGAAGGAAGAGGTCAACACCGGCTACTACTACAACTCGTTCGTGGCGCAGATCACCACCGAACCGACCTGGAGTATGGCGCGCTACGGCAACGCCTTCAGGATGATAGGCAAGTCTCTGTACGACAAGATCTCCGACAGCGATTGGCGCAAGAACAGCTGGATCGCTCCCGAGGATGCCGGGAAAACCGACATCCCCGAGAAGTACAGGACTGAGCTGAAAGGAGATGCGTGGTCCACACTCCCGGCATATTCCAACCTTAAGTTCCGCGCCGGAAGCGGCTCCATCAGCACAATCGAGACCGGACTCATCGCATCCCTTCCTATAATGAGGGTCGAGGAGATGTACTTCATTCTCTTCGAGGCCACCGCCCACACGGCAGGAGTCGCAGCGGCCGCTGACGCGATGGCAGATTTCCTGAACACCTACCGCTACACCGACGGTTCCTACGCCTGCGAGGCCACAGACCTCGACTCGTTCATCACCGAACTGATGGTGCAGAGAAGAATCGAGTTCTGGGGAGAAGGAATCAATTACTTTGCCTACAAGCGTCTGGGACTGCCTGTCACAAGAAGCTACGACGGCACGAACTGGCTCTCCTCGCAGCGGCTGAACACAAAGGCCGGCTACACGGCGCCTTGGATGAACTATGTAGTCCCTGAATACGAAAGGGACAGCAATCCGAGCGTTATCCTCAGTCCTGACCCGTCAGGAACAATCATCGCACAATAAGACAAGTGATTACCATAATGGCCGCCAAGTCTGCCGAAGCACCGAAGCGACCTCTTACTTCCAAAGAATTAATGAATATGAAGAATATCAACCACACCCTTTACGCCGCCGCGGCCTGCCTCTGCCTGTCTCTTGGTTCTTGCACGGAAGAGAACTACGAACCGGGGCCGGAACCGGCGCGGGATTGTATGGAGGCCTATTTCCTCTCCGACAACCCCTCTGAATACATCCTCGGCACCGAAAGCACCAGCATCACCCTCACGGTCGGAAGGCTCAAGGCAGACAACGCCGCCAGCATCCCTGTGATCGTCGAGGCCAAGGACGAGGTGTTCAAGGTGCCTTCCACCGTGGAGTTCCAGGCCGGAGAGTCAACCGCTGAACTGACCGTCAGCTTCGAGGGCATCGAAACCAAGAAAGAGAAGGCGTTCACAATCCGTCTGGCCGACGACTATGTCAATCCTTACACCGTCCACGACGGCTCGGACGTGTTCTCGGCCACAGTACTCGTGTCTAGTTGGAAAAAGGTTGTCAGCGACGCACAGTTCTGGTTTTCGTCAATCCTGAAGATTGCTACCTACTCGGACATCTACTGGCTTGACGGATTCAACAGGTTCCGCATCGAGAACTTCCTCGGAACCGGAGTGGATCTGAGCTATACGATTGTGAATCCGGACTTCGATGTCGATGACCTTGGCACCTGGCAGGGAGAGTTCAGTCCTCTGGACTACTATGCGGAAGAACCTGCCGATGACGGGTACAAGTACTGGAGCCTGAGGAACGCCGCAGGAGAGTGGTTCGAGTGGACTCCGGAAGGGGCTGTGAGCAAGGTCACAGGCCTTTCAGTCTACAGGACATCCTATTATTCCAACATCATAATGGACGGGGCGACTTCTCCGACAGGCTATCTCACCTGCTACCTCAACCTCGAAGACGAATCCTACGATGGCTGGGAATACATCTATATGTACTGGGATCCTCAAAACGTCACGGCTCCAGGCAAATGAGCGCATCATAAATAATCTTTAAGGAAATGAACAGAATATTCACATACACGGCAGCGCGAATGGCGGGCATAGTCCTGCTTTCCGCTGCCTTCGTCCTCACTTCCTGCAAGGATGAGGAGGAGATCCGTCCCCTGCTTCCCGCACCGGAAGCCAGTCTGTACAACGCTACCGTCAGCTCACTGACCTTCTACTGGGACAAGGTTGAGAACGCCTCCCAGTACGCCTACGAGCTTCTCGACCCGGAAGGAGAGATAGTCGGAGGCGGTGTCACGGAAGGAACCGTGGCCGCTCTGACAGGCCTCAAGGACAACACCACCTACAAGTTCGCCCTCTGGGCCTACGGGCCTTTTGAGGGAGACTTCAGCACATCCCCCATCGCTGAAATCAGCGCATCCACTCCGGCCATCGTTCAGCTTGCCGCACCGGTTCCTGTCATCAATCTGGAGAACGGAGCCGTTGCCAGCTGGGAAGCCATTCCTGATGCGGCATACTACAGTTACACCTGCACTTCAGACAACGGGACTGACATCTCCGGCACAGTCGAGGAGACAAGCGTGACTCTGAACAACCTCGGAACGGGGGCATACACATTCTCCGTCAAGGCTGTCAGCGGCGATGAGGCTTTCAGCGACTCCGAACCGGGAAGCGTCACATTCGAAATCGAGAAAGTCGAGTCCTGGAGGGTTAACGGGACATTCGACGACGGAGCGGGCAACACCTGGGACGTCACGATGATTGCCTGGAGCAACGGCGCCTACACGCTTAAGAACTGGTACAACATCGAGGGCTACGACCTTGAGTTCACCGTCAACGACGACACATCAATCAACATCCTCAACTGCTACGAGCCGTTCCTGCCGAACATCTGGGTAATGGCCGGAATCGAGGAAGACAACGGATGGGTTCAGCTTTACACCTCCGGCGATTACTCAAGCTTCTCGGGAAACAAGGACGAAGGCGGTTACCTCTGGTTCTACAGCTACAAGACCAACGGCTATCCTGAATTCACCTGGGGCGGTGGCGGCGGCAAGACGATTGACGACCTTGTCGGCACCTACACGCAGAACAGCTCCTACGCTTTCTACTACAACGGTGATTGGGGCTACTACTCCTCCACCAATGACGTGACCATCACCAAGGTTGACGACACGACCGTCAGCATCTCAGGCTTCATCTACGAGCCGGGCGACGGAGGCTATGCCATCAATGCCAAAGTGGACACTGAAAACAGCACACTCACCATCGAGCCTCAGCAGTTGACGGAGTGGTACGCCCTGGGCGGTTATGACAGCGCCACGGATCCGGTCACTGTGACTTGGGAAGACGGCGTGCTGACCTTCGGCAACTGGTGTCTGTGGTATGACGGGTATTATTACGCCTACAACACCACGTCCGCAACCCTGACAAAGAGGTAGAACTGCCCTTCCTTGAACAGGAACAGGCCCGGCGTTTTAATGCCGGGCCTGTCTTGTTTTCCTATTCCCACTCGATGGTTGCGGGCGGTTTGGAGGATATGTCATAGACTACGCGGTTGACCCCCTTGACCTTGTTGATGATGTCGTTGCTGACCTGTGCGAGAAAATCGTACGGGAAACGGAACCAGTCGGCGGTCATCGCATCGGTGGAAACCACGGCGCGGAGGGCGACCGGATTCTCGTAGGTGCGCTCGTCTCCCATCACGCCCACGCTCTTGACAGGCAGCAAGATGACCCCGGCCTGCCAGATGGCGTCGTAGAGGTTTGCAGCCTCGATGCGGGGATCCGAAGCGGACGGAAGGTGGAGGGCAGAGCAATCATATTCACGAAGACCTTTTATGAATATGTCGTCGGCCTCGCGGAGGACATTCAGCTTTTCCTCAGTGATGTCGCCGATGATGCGGATGGCTAGTGACGGCCCCGGGAAAGGATGCCGTCCGACAAGATCTTCCTTGATGCCGAGGGCTCTGCCGACCCTGCGGACCTCGTCCTTGAAAAGAGAGCGCAGAGGCTCGACGATCTTCAGGTTCATCTTCTCGGGAAGGCCGCCCACATTGTGGTGGGACTTGATCTTTGAGGCGATTCCCTCGATGCCGGCGGACTCGATCACGTCAGGGTAGATGGTTCCCTGGGCAAGCCAGCGGGCGTTCTCGATGGTGCGGGCATATTTGTCAAAGGTCTCCACGAAGAGCCTTCCGATGATCTTTCTCTTGGCCTCCGGCTCTGTCACCCCGGCGAGAGCGGCAAGGAACTCCTTGGAGGCGTCCGCGCCGATTACATTGAGGTCCATATCCTTGTACGAGGCCAGAACATCCTCATATTCATTCTTCCTCAAAAGTCCGTTGTTCACGAATATGCAGGTGAGGTTGTGGCCGATCGCCTTGTTCAGAAGCACGCCGGCGACCGTCGAATCAACTCCGCCGCTCAGGCCGAGAATGACTTTCCCGTCTCCGATCTGTTCTCTGAGGCTGGCGACGGTCGTCTCGATGAACGAGGCAGGTGTCCAGTCACCCTTGCAGCCGCATATTCCCAAAGCGAAATTGCCGAGGATCTTCGTGCCTTCTGTCGTGTGGAAGACTTCCGGGTGGAACTGCACAGCGTAGGTCTGCTCGCCTTGGATGTGGAAGGCGGCGTTGGCCACGCTCTCGGTGGAGGCGATCACCTCAGCCCCCTCAGGAAGGCGCGCGATCGTGTCCCCGTGCGACATCCAGACCTGCGAGTGGGTCGAAACACCCTTGAGCAGAGGAGATTCCGGATCCACCACATCCATCATTGCGCGGCCATATTCTCGGGCCAGCGAGCCGAGCACCTCTCCGCCGAACTTATGGGCGAGATACTGAGCGCCGTAGCATATTCCCAGAAGAGGGAACTTGCCCTTGATGCCTCCCAAGTCAATCTGTGGGGCGTTCTTGTCCCTCACCGAGCAAGGACTTCCGGAGAGGATGACTCCTTTGACGGTGGAGTCCAGCTCAGGCACCTTGTTGAACGGGTAGATTTCGCAGTAAACGTTCAGTTCACGGAGTCTGCGCCCGATGAGCTGCGTGACCTGTGAGCCGAAATCCAGAATGATGATTTTTTCTGTCATAGACGGACGGGATTTTTAGGGTTCAAAATTAATCCATTTTTCGCAATGCGGCAAGAAAAACATTTTCCAAGAAGCTGTTTAGTGATGAAGAGGAAATGAATTTGCTTATTAACAATATTATAATTATATTAGGCGGAGAGATATCAGATAACACTATCACACTGAACCACTAATGAAAAAAAGGCCTTTTACGACATCGATAACTATCATAACCATTGCCATACTATGTCTATGTTCGTGTACTAGATTCTCGACAAGAATAATGATGAACATAAATAACAACATGAAAAAAATCTCGATTATTCTGATCTCAGCAATCTTGCTGACTGGCGGCATCGCTGGAGCGCTTAATGCCTTCGCCTCTGACAACGATCTTCTGAATGAAAACCTCAATGCTCTCATTGATGACGTGGAACCAAGCTGGTTGATTGAATGCTACAAGACCATCACCACGACTGGCAACGTAACAGACAAAGTCAGATTCTGTGCCAATTGTGAAGAAATCTATAAAGCAGAAGGACTTGATTACGGAGGGAAAGGGAAATGCATCCCTGTAAAAAACACTGAAATACAATGAAAGCATTCATAAAAGGGTTCTTGACCATCGTAGCCTTAGGAATGGCAACAGTAACGATGACAAATTGCAGACGAAATTCTGGGATCGAAGAGACTATGGCATTCTCCAATGTCGAGTATGTCAAAGAGTTCCCCGTCGAAATCGAGGCTGAATGTTCAAAGGAGGTTGACCTTGGAGAAGACCTTCTCTGTGCGTTTACTGTCTGCGACTCTCTGATGCTGTGCTCGACAAATGAATCACAGAAATACATCAAAGTGATGTCCTGGCCGGGAATGAGGCCGTTGAAAGAGTTCATCAACAAAGGGAACGGACCTTACGAGCTGACCAGCAATCTTCTATACTTTGAGGAGAATGTTGAAAAAGAGGGGGATGACATCTACATATACTTTTACGACAAGAAAAAATCCATCGTAAAAGTCAATGTGTCAAAAAGCCTAAAGCAGGAAACGCTTGCAGGGGAAGAGGTCTTTAAAATTGTCATCGGGGATCCATTTAATTTTTACGGGTTCATAGTATTGGAAGATGATGGTTTTATCATCAGCAAGATAGAGAATGGCGGAAAGAAAATCAACAGGTATCTGTACCGTAACAATGAGCCGACGGAAAATGTAATTCTTGACAGGCTCAATGAAATCCAAATAGAGGCTTCATCCATCGATTTCAATGTTCTCGGACGGCACACGGCCTATCACAGACCGGACAAGAGAATAGTCGAGGCGTACAGCAATCTGAATCTGATCAACATCTACACCCTGGACGGAGAATTTCAAAAGAGCATCTGCGTCGGGAAGAAATTGGACAACCTGCGGGACATTGAGTCTATGCCATACAATGACAGACCCTCATCATCCTACTACTTCCTGAAAGGATACGAGAATTATTTCGCCGCGACATACGCATTCTTGACATACAAAGACCTTATTGACGGAAAGCGGGCAAATTCCGAAATCCACATATTCGACTGGAGCGGAAACCCCTTATGCAGGATCAAACTCGACAGGCCTTTCACCACTTTCCATATTGACCGTGACCAAAATGCTTTGGTCGGTATGGACGTCGACGGGAAGATGTTCTTCTACGACATTGACCTCTCTTCCCTGCCTATGGGATAGAGGATTAGACCTTGGTGAAAGGTGATATCAATGCAAACGAGTAACATAAAAAACACTTTATAATAACAACATGAAAAAAATCTCAATTATTCTGATCTCAGCAATCTTGCTGACTGGCGGCATCGCTGGAGCGCTGAATGCCTTCGCCTCTGACAACGATCTTCTGAATGAAAACCTCAATGCTCTCATTGATGACGTGGAACCAAGCTGGTTGATTGAATGCTACAAGACCATCACCACGACTGGCAACGTAACAGACAAAGTCAGATTCTGTGCCAATTGTGAAGAAATCTATAAAGCAGAAGGACTTGATTACGGAGGGAAAGGGAAATGCATCCCTGTAAAAAACACTGAAATACAATGAAAGCATTCATAAAAGGGTTCTTGACCATCGTAGCCTTAGGAATGGCAACAGTAACGATGACAAATTGCAGACGAAATTCTGGGATCGAAGAGACTATGGCATTCTCCAATGTCGAGTATGTCAAAGAGTTCCCCGTCGAAATCGAGGCTGAATGTTCAAAGGAGGTTGACCTTGGAGAAGACCTTCTCTGTGCGTTTACTGTCTGCGACTCTCTGATGCTGTGCTCGACAAATGAATCACAGAAATACATCAAAGTGATGTCCTGGCCGGGAATGAGGCCGTTGAAAGAGTTCATCAACAAAGGGAACGGACCTTACGAGCTGACCAGCAATCTTCTATACTTTGAGGAGAATGTTGAAAAAGAGGGGGATGACATCTACATATACTTTTACGACAAGAAAAAATCCATCGTAAAAGTCAATGTGTCAAAAAGCCTAAAGCAGGAAACGCTTGCAGGGGAAGAGGTCTTTAAAATTGTCATCGGGGATCCATTTAATTTTTACGGGTTCATAGTATTGGAAGATGATGGTTTTATCATCAGCAAGATAGAGAATGGCGGAAAGAAAATCAACAGGTATCTGTACCGTAACAATGAGCCGACGGAAAATGTAATTCTTGACAGGCTCAATGAAATCCAAATAGAGGCTTCATCCATCGATTTCAATGTTCTCGGACGGCACACGGCCTATCACAGACCGGACAAGAGAATAGTCGAGGCGTACAGCAATCTGAATCTGATCAACATCTACACCCTGGACGGAGAATTTCAAAAGAGCATCTGCGTCGGGAAGAAATTGGACAACCTGCGGGACATTGAGTCTATGCCATACAATGACAGACCCTCATCATCCTACTACTTCCTGAAAGGATACGAGAATTATTTCGCCGCGACATACGCATTCTTGACATACAAAGACCTTATTGACGGAAAGCGGGCAAATTCCGAAATCCACATATTCGACTGGAGCGGAAACCCCTTATGCAGGATCAAACTCGACAGGCCTTTCACCACTTTCCATATCGACCGTGACCAAAATGCTTTGGTCGGTATGGATGTCTATGGGAAGATGTTCTTCTACGACATTGACCTCTCCTTCTTGAAATAATCCTTTGTCCCGAGAGCATACAGCTCTAAGAAGCTGTTTAAAAATAATTCCTCTTTTTTATTACGCGGCCTTTCCGGCCATTT
>CAVCPY010000223.1:0-3933 GCA_963604245.1 Eggerthellaceae bacterium | reverse complement strand
TAAATCCCTCCCCTCGGGGGAGGGAGTGTGCTCCGTCACTGCCGTGACGGGAAATGAGGTGTTTCGCATATGCGAAACTTAAGTCATTGACTTGCTGAGTATGTCAAGATAGTTTTTGATTGTCGGAACGATTCCGCTCAGTTGTCGGCGGCGAGGAGGGCGATGATGCGGTCGATTATCGGGTCGATCCTGGAGGCGGGAACGAGGGCGTTGTTGGTCATTATGGAGAAGATGACGGTGTCGGACTTGGAACCAGCGGACGGCTCGATGTAGCCGCTGAAGCAGCGGACACCGTTCATTGAGCCGCTCTTAAGATGAACTCTGGACTTAATGGAAGCGGGAGCGTCACGGAGACGCACCTCATAGTGACGGCCGCCGGGCTGTCCGATGGTCTGGATGTAGTCTCCGAACGAGGGACTGTCCATCATCGCGGACAGGAAGCGGACAAAGAAGGACGGAGAGACATAGTTGTGGCGCGCAAGGCCGCTGCCGTCCACGATACGCACATCGTCGGCACTGACCCCAAGACTTTTCAGCACTTCATCCACAGCCACATAGGAGGAGTCGTAGGAGGCGGAATGATGGAGCCTCCTGCCAAGAGTACGGAAAAGAGTCTCGGCGTAGAAATTGTCGCTTTTCAGGTTAGTCGCACGCGCGATGCTCTTCAGGGATGGGGAATATGTCTGACCGAGCATAATCAGATCATCCACCCTTTGAGCATAAGGGCCATATTCAACAGAAGACAGGTCGGAGCGGACACGGCCCAGACGAACATCGGCGGGGCCTTTGGAGACGGTCACGCCGACGGACTTAAGGTACTCACAGAAGTAGTGGGCGCAGGTGTAGGAGCCGAACCTGTTGCTGAACTCCTCCGTCTTTGTCTTGCGGTCAATCGCAAAGGAGCCGCGGACTTCAGCATAGGGAAGGAATTCAGAGTTGAAGAGATACAGTTCGTCTCCGGTTCCGGCAGGGGATGTCTTGCCAGAATTTTCATACCTCATCCACGGCAGGTCGGGATAAGAGACGCTGACATTGACGGGGGAACCGACGGAGGTTCCTGCGCTGACCTTGAAATCCAGTGCGTTCTCATAGAAACTCAACCCGTTAAGTCCCGCCCCATAGGCTGTTCCGATGTCCTGATAGCTCCAGGTGTCTTTCTCCAGAGGACCGTCGAAATAGCGCCCGTCACCTATCACACGGCCGTTGACTGTCTTGATTCCGGCTTTGTCAAGGAAGGACTTCCACTGGGCGAAAAGCCTGTCGCTGGGAACCGCTATGGAATCCTTCGAGGCGATTGTAGGATCTCCGCCGCCGACTATGTAGAGGTCTCCGTCCAGGACACCGTCTTTGACCGCGCCGACGTAAGCGATGCGCGTAACGTACTTGAAGTCAGGGCCGAGACGGTGAATCGCCATTCCTGTCGTGACCAGCTTCATCGTCGATGCCGGTATCATTCGCATTCCGCTGTTCCAGGAAGCCAACGTGTCTCCTCCCTC
This sequence comes from Eggerthellaceae bacterium, assembly GCA_963604245.1. Taxonomy (GTDB): domain Bacteria; phylum Bacteroidota; class Bacteroidia; order Bacteroidales; family UBA932; genus Cryptobacteroides. The sequence goes on along the minus strand of CAVCPY010000223.1, from coordinate 2,437 downwards.
GGTCAGGGCGAGGACTCCGAAGACGGAGGATTTCAGGAGGTCGTTGCGTGAGGCCATCTCTATGTACCTCTGGGCCTTGGACTTGACCCGGACCTTCTTTGCGGAATGTAGCTGTGGAGAAGATGCCACTTCGACAGGTTCAGAGACCGATGAAGCAAGCTCAATGGCTTGTGAGATTGGCCCGGTGACCGGCGAGGTCGGGTTTGCAACCGATGGGACAGAAGCGGCGATGGACAGAGCCAGAGCGCCTACACAAGTATGAATGAATATTCCGAATCTCATAACATTTGTCTTTTTGAATTACACGCCGCCAGGAGTCAAGTGACAAAAACCAGGAACGGCAAGAGTACAAAAATAGTGTTTTATTATTAAATTTGCGGTGTGTAAGAAACGTGATGAAGAATAAACTGCTTCAGATTTGTCTTTAATTTTCGAGGATGGATTTCTTTTGGAGGAAGGAGTGTGCCGGTGGCACAGAGGCTGATGAGAAAATATATTCAGGCCAGAAAGACGAGCAAAAGCACCAAGTTTTTTTATCATAACTAAAACCGCCCGGGCGGTACGAACTTGAATCAAATTTGTCAACGATATGAAAAAATGTGTCCTTGTGTCCGGCGGGGCCGGATTTATCGGAAGCCACGTTACAGTGGAGCTTATCGAGGCCGGCTACGATGTGATCGTGTCCGATAATATGTCGAACTGCGACGAGACCTGTTACGAAGGGGTAAAGAAGATCACAGGAAGGGAGGATATTCCTTTCGTGAAGATGGATTTCTGCGACCCTGCGGCCACTGAACTTCTGTTCTCCGCCAACAAGATCGACGCTGTCATCCATTTCGCCGGGTTCAAGGCCGTCGGCGAGTCCGTCAGCGAACCGCTGAAATATTACAGAAACAACCTTGAGTCATTCATCAATGTCATCGAGACCTCAAGGAAGCACGGGTGCGAGAATATTCTTTTCTCCTCATCCGCAACGGTTTACGGTGAGCCTGAAAAGCTTCCCGTCACCGAGGAATCTCCGAGGCAGCCGGCCACCTCTCCTTACGGAAACACAAAGCAGATGTGCGAGGACATCCTGAGGGACTCAGTGAAGGCATATTCAGAAGTCAAGGGAATCGCCCTGAGGTACTTCAACCCGATCGGGGCGCACCCGTCAGCGCTGATCGGCGAGCTTCCGCGCGGCGTACCCAACAATCTGGTGCCGTTCATCACGCAGACCGCAATCGGCAAGCGCGAGTGCCTCTCCGTATTCGGCAACGACTACCCGACTCCTGACGGAACGTGCCAGAGGGACTTCATCGACATTGTGGACCTCGCCAAGGCCCACGTCTTCGCTGTGCGCAGGATGCTTGACGGAAAGATGCAGAAGGAATATGAGATCTTCAACATCGGCACCGGCAAACCGTTGTCAGTGATGGAGCTCATCACCGCTTTCGAGAAGGCCAACGGACTGAAGCTGAACTACAAGTTCGCTCCAAGAAGAGCCGGTGACGTGACAGCCATCTGGGCTGACCCTACGCTTGCCAACAATAATCTTGGCTGGAAGGCTGAACGTTCAATCGAGGACACGCTGGCCGCCGCCTGGGCCTGGGAGAAGCATCTGGCCGGGAAATAATCCCGTGGAGGCTAACATTTTCAAAATCAAGCAAGTCAACGAGTGTCCTCTTACCGGTTCCGGGCAGGAGGACATTCGCATTATAGCCTGAAAGTCAACAGTTTAGCCTCCACGGCTATTTCCAAACGATAAAGGGAAGGCCGTCCGGTCTTCCCTTTTATTGTTCAACCACGCCGATGGCTTACTTAGCGGTAGCCTTGATTAGTTCGCTGAGCTTCTGGTACATTGCGTCAGTCTTTTCAAGGAGTTCCTTGCGGATTCCGGCGTAGTAAGCGGATTTCTTGCCTACCACTTTCGCATTCACCTTGTCCCTGAGGTCGTTGAAAAGATTGACGGACTCGTCCAGAAGTCCGCCCAAAGCCTCGTCGTCAGCCTTCTGGTTAATCGCACTGAAAAGGGAGCAATCATCGATGAAAGCCCCGATGACATACTCAATGTCCTTCTTGATGTCTCTAAGATTCATATTCTGTTTTGTTTAGACTAATTAGTCCTGTTCAAAGGCGCGGCATCCTATCCTTCTCATCACGCCTTTCCATTGCCGCTTTCTAAGTGATGATAAAAAACTGTGCTTTAACTCGTCTTTTTGGTCTGAATATATTTGTTCATCAGCCTCTGTGCCACCGGCACACTCGTTCTTCACAGACAAATTGCTCCGCAAAAACCTTCACAAAACCTTACCAACTAATTTTTTCATCATCCCTAAAACTTGGCGAATATACGAATTTTTTCTCAATTTACGAATTTCCTGCCACGGAGCTTCGGCAGACTCAGAAGCTGTTTAAAAATGGTTCCCGCATTTTATTATGCGGAATTTTCGAGACA
>CAVCPY010000222.1:0-5713 GCA_963604245.1 Eggerthellaceae bacterium | reverse complement strand
GATGACAAAGATGAAAATGGCCGGAAAGGCCGCATAAGAAAAAAGAGGAATTATTTTTAAACAGCTTCTTAATGTTTGGCAGATGGAATTGTGACATACGGGGCAGACGCTCTACGAAAACTAGATAATAATAAAGAGAAACAATCTATTCTTTCATATTATCCTGAATTCCGCAAAAAAGCAAAACATTTTCATCAGAGCTGGCCAGTTGACGCTGTCTGCACTCAGATCCGCCCCAGTTGTGGTCCTTAAGCAAGTCTTGTCTGGCGCAAGAAGGCCTTGGAATGCAGTCCAGGCGCTGTTTTCTTCTGGAGTCTCCAATGCGGCGGCCACGCCCGTGAAGTTCCTGGTCACCTTTCTGTCGGTATATCTCTCGTTCAGTTGCCTCAGCAGACCGATTCGTCGTTTGGTGTAGGGGGTGAGTACGTTTCGTTTTGTTCACTTTGCGGGAGCGATGACAAACATTCACAGGAAGCATATAACCTTGTGATCTTGTCAAGTCCTGCGACCCCTCCTCCGATGACATCAAGAAGGTAAAAGTAGTAGTCCTTGAGTATGGCGGTATTGATGAGGAACATTGTGTTCTCCTTCAGAAGGGGAATGGGGGCATCTACGCCCAGGTGAAGTCGTTGTTCTGGCAGTCGAAGTTACGCTCGCTTGCGCCCCTCGGGTTGTAGTAGATGATGTCGCGTTCGGTGCTGCTCCGGTCGTTGGATACTGTGCAGCGGTACACGTATTCCGTCCTGAATATCCCCTATGTTCTTTGAAAAGAGCCTGTTTTATCCAAAAATATTTGTGTAATGGATAAAAAATGCTATTTTTGTCCATTATAAATGATTTGTTGGATGAAAGAGGCTGTTCTTAAACAAAAAATAGAAAGAGATCGGCTACTTGCTTACGATTATCAGGAGAGAATCGCACAGCAAACGGCGGTTCTTTACCGTGATAGCAAGATGATCAAACTCATCACGGGTCCACGCAGGGCCGGTAAGTCATCTTTGGCGCTTCAGATGCTCAGAGAGCAGAACTTCGCATACCTGAACTTTGACGATTCAGCCCTTCTTGATGGTTTTGATGAATCCAAAGTCGAAGATTTACTGGATGAAGTGTACAATGGCTACAAATTTTTGCTTTTGGATGAAGTCCAGAATTTGACTGGCTGGAGCATTTGGGTGGAGAAATTGTATAGAAGAGGGACGAATCTGATAATCACAGGGTCAAATGCGAATATGTTGTCTGATGACATCGCGGCGGTTCTGTCAGGGCGGTACCTGGAAATCCGGCTGTATCCATTCTCGGCGAAAGAGTATAAATCGTACAGACAAAAAAGTGAACAGAATGCGGTTCCAGAGAATGTCTTGTATGATAATTTTCTGAAATATGGTGGTTATCCTGAAATCGCCTTGATACCTCAAGTCTGTGAAGGGTACATCTCCAGCCTTTATGATTCTACCATCGTCAAAGACATTGTGAAAAGATACAAGGTAAGAAAAGTGGATGAACTTTACAATGTCGCCGACTGGCTGCTGTCAAACTTTACTAATACATTCAGTGTCACATCGCTGACGGAAGACTTGACTATGGGAAGTGTGACAACGGTTCAGAAATATTGCCGGTATCTTCAGAACACTTACCTTTTCCAATACCTTCCAAGGTTTAATAACAAACTGAAATTGATGAACAAGGCGGACAGGAAATGTTATGTGGTTGATAACGGTTATATTCTTGCCCGTGCCTTTGAGCTATCGTCCAACCTTGGAAGGCTTCTGGAGAATCTGGTGTTTCTGGAATTGCTGAAAAATGGGTATAATCTGAAAATGCACGAACTCTTCTATTACAGATCCCGCAATGACAGGGAGGTTGATTTTGTCTGCAGAAAAGGCGTGACAATCCAGCAACTTATACAGGTGTGCTATGACATAAGTTCCCCGAAGACCAGAAAGAGAGAAATTGACTCTCTGATTGAGTGTGCAGAGGAGCTTAAAGTCAACAGGCTTCTGATAATCACCTGGGATCAAGATGAGACTCTGGAAAAGGATGGATACACGATTGAGGTGATTTCAGTGAGAAACTGGACAAGTAGATAATCTAAAAGAAAATCAAGTTATGGCAAAGGGTTTCGGGAACACGTGGTGGGGGAGCAGGTGGCTGCTTTCGCTGACGCACATCGACTATGAGAACCGGATTCCGCGTGGGGCGACGTACGCTCGGGCGGGCGCGGTGCGGGAGATCAAGGTCAAGGGGAATGTCATCAGCGCGAAGGTGGAAGGAAGACGGCCACGGCCATATTCAGTGACCATTATTGTCCCGCCGTTCTTTCCGGAGGATGTCGAGAGACTTATTCAGGGGATTATGGAGAGGCCGGACATCGTCTCGAAACTGCTTAAGCACGAGCTGGATCCGGCGGTTATGGACATCGCTTCGGAGTGTGGGCTCAAGATATTCCCGGAAAAATGGACTGACTTCAAGATGCAGTGCAGCTGCCCGGACTGGGCGGTGCCGTGCAAGCATCTGGCGGCGGTCATCTATATGATGAGCCGGGAGATCGACAACAATCCTTTTCTGGTATTCACGATTCACAATGTGGATCTGCTGAAGGAATTGAAGAAACGTGGGGTGACGGTGGACGAGGCGGCCAAGACGGTGTCTGTACCGTCAATCAAGGACGTTGTCGAGTTCCGGAAATCGGCCAAGGAGGTGAGTAAGGAAGCTCCTGAGTTCCATAGGGTTAACTTCTCTCGGCTGTCGGACAGGCTGGATGTCCTTCTGATGCTGCTTCCACCGGATCCTACATTCGATCTGAACGGCGACTTCAAGGAGCGATATTCCTCGCAGATGCAGAAAATCAGCGGCAACGCGGTCAAATTCTTCGAAGGCAAACTCCCCACCGAGAGGCTTTTCCCGCCAAAGATGCTTTCCAATGAATATAATGAATATGCCCTCTCAGGGGATTCGGCCGTGTCGCTGGAAGCGGATCCGCTGTTGGATTGGAATATGTTATATTCGCCTGACAGCAAGGAATTTACCAAGGCGGATGAGAACGCTGTCCTGCGAGAGATAGCCGGGATCAATCCGGATTTCATCCCGGATTATTCCCCGAGCGTGGCCGCTGTACATCAAGGATTTCTGGCGTCTATGCACTTGATGGCGAACGGGAACATCGCCCCGCAGATTGTCAGGCTGGCGGACGGGAACTGTGCCGTCAGATGGATTCCCTGCACTGTGGATCCGGAGGTGACATCATTGCTGGAGTCTCTGGAGGCCATCATCCCGGACACGATGATCCGGTTCAAGGTCGGGAAGTCTGGAAAGTACGTGAAGAACAAGGCCGAGACACTGCTCTCTTACCTTTTGGGTAAACTTGTGCCGGAACTCAGTCTGGCGTCGCACAGGCCGCTTACTGGGATATTCTTTGATGGTGAACGTTATGCCTTTGACCAGCCGGGCGAGCGGGAGATTCCTGGCAGCCTCGCCGCTTGGCTGTCGTCATATTCAATACGTCAGTCCCGTTTCGTGCCGGTGCTGACGGTTGATGAGAATGTGGACGGGATGTTCTATGTGAACCTCGGGGTCGAGGATGTCGAGGCTCCGGAGAAGTGGATCACCGCTTTGTCGGATGTCCTTGCCAAGGATGAGTTCGCGGCGTCCCGGCTTCCGATTCTGAAAGCGTTCACGGATCTTTCGGTGATTATCCCGGAGGTGGGACGCTACATCGCACGGAAGGCGGTGAGGGCGCTAAGATATTCATTGGACGAGTTCGTGCCGCTTCTTATGAGGATTATTCCCGCGATCAAGCTGCTGGGAGTCAAAGTGTTCCTCCCGAACTCGCTTGAGAATCTGATAAGACCGAAGCCGACGCTGAAGCTGAAGAAGAAAACCGGCGGTTCACCGTCCTGCTTCAGGCTTTCGGATTTGTTTGAGTTCGAGTGGGAAGTGGCCTTGGGTGACGAGGTGGTCTCGGCTGAGGATTTCCACAGGCTTCTCGGACAGGCGGGCAAACTGTTGAAATTCAAAGGACAGTACATATACACCTCTCCGGAGGATCTGGAGAAAGTCAACAAGGCTATCGCCGGAGTCGGCAATGTCAGCCCGGGCGAGATGCTTCAGGCCGCTATTCTCGGTGAATATGATTCCGCTCCGATTGTCCTTTCCGATGAGGCAAAGGAACTTATCGACAGGTTTACCAAGGAGGAGGAAATTCCTGTCCCTGACGGGGTTAAGGCAGAGCTGCGTCCTTACCAGAAGAGGGGATATTCCTGGCTCTACAGGAATATGCGGGTCGGTTTCGGCTCCATTCTGGCGGATGATATGGGGCTTGGCAAGACGCTCCAGACCATCACTCTGCTGCAGAAGATGAAGGATGAGGGTGTGTTGAGGGAGAAGCCGGCGCTTGTGGTCGTGCCGACAGGACTCCTTTCCAACTGGCAGGCGGAGATCTCCCGGTTCGCTCCAGGTCTGACCTCGTTCATATATCACGGCATCGGCAGACAGGGACCTGAAAGCCGTGTGGACATCATCCTTACGACCTACGGCGTGCTCCGGTCTGACCAGAAGATATTTGCGAAAGTCAAATGGAGCGTGATGGTGATCGATGAGGCGCAGAACATCAAGAACCCGACCGCCATCCAGAGCAAGGCTGTCCGCTCCATCACCGCCGACACGAAGATTGCGCTCAGCGGCACCCCGGTCGAGAACCGCCTGACTGAGTTCTGGAGCATAATGGACTATGCCAACAGCGGTTACCTCGGCAACCTCAAATCTTTCAAGAGTGAATATGCCAACCCGATCCAGCTGTACAACGATGAGGAGTGCGCCGCGAGGTTCCGCAAGGTGACGGCTCCGTTTATGATGCGGAGGATGAAGACCGACAAGACTGTCATCAGCGACCTCCCGGACAAGGTCGAGATCAATGAATATTCAGCCCTCTCTCCGGAGCAGGCGGCCTTGTACCACAAGACTTTGGATGCGGCGATGGCTGAGATCGAAGGCAAGGATACTTCCGACAACGCCGCACTTTTCGAAAGGCAAGGCCTTATCCTTCAGATGATTCTGGCGTTGAAGCAGATATGCAACCATCCGGCGCAATACCTGAAGAACGGGAATATGTCTGCATTGCTTTCCGGCAAGGTGGAGATGCTTCTTGACCGACTGGACGGAATCGTGGACGCCGGCGAGAAGGTGTTGGTGTTCACGCAGTTCAAGGAGATGGGCGAGATGCTCGTGAAGTTTGTCGGCGACAGGACGGGCAAGGCTCCGATGTTCTATCACGGAGGCTGTTCGGTCAAGCAGCGCAACGAGATGGTGTCCCGTTTCCAGAACGGTAGGGAGGATAAGATATTCATTCTTTCCTTGAAGGCAGCCGGAACCGGTCTTAATCTGACCACAGCCTCGCACGTGATTCATTTTGATCTTTGGTGGAACCCGGCTGTCGAGGCTCAAGCCACCGACCGTGCCTACCGTATCGGCCAGAACAAGAACGTGATGGTCCACCGTTTCATCACCAAGGACACATTCGAGGAGAAGATCGACGCGATGATCCAGCGCAAGAAACACCTAGCCGAGATGACAGTCTCCACCGGTGAAAGCTGGATTGGCAAGCTCAGCAACAAGGAACTCCACGATATCTTCGGGTAATCTTGTTTCCAATCTAAGAAGCTGTTTAAAAATAATTCCTCTTTTTTCTTATGCGGCCTTTCCGGCCATTTTCATCTTT
>CAVCPY010000221.1:0-9092 GCA_963604245.1 Eggerthellaceae bacterium | reverse complement strand
ATGAACAAATAAATTCAGACCAAAAAGACGAGCAAAAGCACCAAGTTATTTTTTGGGAATCACTTAGTAAGGAGGCAGTAAGGTTTTTATATGCAAAATGCCCCTGAATTCGCTCAGAGGCATTTCAGTGAGGTGCCTAGCGGAATCGAACCGCTGTAGCAGGTTTTGCAGACCTGTGCCTAACCGCTCGGCCAAAGCACCGTTGTTTGCGGATTGCAAAGATAATGCTTTTTCCGTTATCCGCAAATATTTCTTTTCTTATAAGCTGTTTAAAAAATAAGAGAAAAGAATAAAACAGCTTCTAAAACGATTATGAAATCTTTGGAATATGTTGACGGAGTGGCTGAATATTCCCTATAATTAAGTAAATTTGTGTGCTTCCTATGATGTCAGGGGAGCGGCAAATGATGAATCAAGAGTTTTTAAACTGTTGCTGAGATGAATATTCGAAGGATAGCCTCGCTGCTGGCGGTTCTGTGCGTGGCTGCGGTTGCGGTCGGGGCTCAGGAGACCCCGGTCAGGTTCGCGTTTTTGACAGACCTGCATTACTCGGCAGGAAGCGGATCCGTGAAGGATTTGAGACGTTGCATCAAGGATGTCAACACTTTGGACGGACTGGATTTCGTTCTGGTCGGCGGAGACCTTACGGATTTCGGAACGGACGAGGAAATCGCTGCGGTGAAGCAGATGCTGGACTCTCTCAAGTACAGGTACTATGTCGTGGCCGGAAACCACGACGCCAAATGGTCGGAGAGCGGATGCAACACTTTCCTCAAGGTCTTCGGGTACGAGAACTACGAGTTCCAATGCAAGGGCTGGCGCTTCATCGGCTGCAACTGCGGACCGGATATGAGGATGGCTCCGGCGCTCATCCCTCAGGAAAGTATGGAGTGGCTCAAGGGACTCAAGCCCGGGAAAAAGACGGTTTTCGTGAATCATTATCCGCAGGACACGTCTGTGCTGAACTACTTCGATGTTACCCGCGAACTTAAAAGAATCGGCGCCCGGTTCTTGGTAGGTGGACACTGGCACACGAATGTGGCTCTGGACTATGACGGACTGCCGGGTGTCCTCGACCGTTCGACATTGACTGCGGGAAGGCAGCCGGGCTACAATGTGTTCACAATCCAGAATGACAGCGTGACCGTCTCGGAAAGAAGGCTTTACGGCTCTACAACAGTCCAGATGGAGCCTTGGTACACAAGGAAACTGACAGAGGTGAAGGACACCGTGACCTACGATGCCGACGGTCTGCCGGCGTCGTACCCGTGGATGCGCTACGATGTCAACAACGACAGCGCTGTCAAGGAGGTCTGGAAGCTGAAGGATGACAGCAATATAGCCGCGGGCTTCGCCAGAAGCGGAAACCGCGCCTGGTACACCACCGCCTCCGGCAACGTTCGCTGCATAAGTGTCAAAGATGGCAAACGAATATGGACGAAGAAATTCCCCGGCAAGATATTCTCGACCCCGGCTGTGCTGGGGAGATATCTTGTCTTCGGATGCACCGACGGCAACATCTATGCGCTGAACGCCAAGAACGGAAAGACAATCTGGAAATATGCCGCAAGGAAATCCGTGATGGGCAGTCCTGTGATATTCAATGGCAAGGTCTATGTCGGTGCTTCGGATGGATGCTTCAGAGCGCTCGACTTGAAGAGCGGAAAGGCCGTGTGGACATATTCGGATGTGCAGGGATTCGTTGAGTGCCGCGCCTATGTGGATCAGGAGCAGGTTGTGTTCGGCACTTGGGGTAACAGGCTTTATTCGCTTGACCCACAGACTGGTGCTCTACAATGGGAGTGGAAATGTGAGAAACCTTCGAGGATGTACTCGCCGGCGGCGGTATGGCCTGTCAAGGCGTGCGGGAAGATATTCATAGCTGTTCCGGACAGAAGGCTATACGCTCTGGATGCGGCGACGGGAAAGGAACTCCGCCATTATGAGAAGTCCGCCCGCGAGGCGGTAGGTGTTTCGCCTGACGGAAAGAAGGTCTATTGCAAATCTATGTGGCACACAATCACTTCCGTGGATGCCGCAGGCCTTGAGGTGGATTGGCGCTCGGAGACCGGAGCCGGGTATGAGATTTCACCGACCTCGATTGAGCGCATCGGGGATGAGGTGATTATGCCGACGGACAAGGGAAATATAATCGGTTTCAGCGCTGTGGACGGCAGCCGGCTTTGGGCGCGCAAGATTTCCTTCGCGCTTGTGAATCCGATGGAGGTCTGGAGCGAAAAGGATTCCATCTATATTCTCGCTTCAACTATGGACGGAACGGTGACGCTGCTGCGGAAATAGTTTGGTGCGCTCAGGCCGCTTCGACAGCCCCTGTGGCCGTTATGAACCGGATGTCGGGTTTCCGGTCATTGGATTTCGTTGAAGCGAATCGATGATATATTTTGTTATTATAGTGAATATGAAAAAGTTACTACTGATTCTGGCGGCTGCTTTCGCCGCGACCCCGCTTCTTGCGGAGAAGAACAGCAAGATGGAACCGTGGCAGGATCCGAACGTGTTCGGGGAGAACCGTCTGCCGATGGCCGCCACCTTTCTGACGGACCAGCAGAAGACCCTGACCCTTAACGGAGTATGGAAGTTCAAGTGGAATGAGACCATTGATGGCCGTACAAAAGGTTTCGAGGCCGTGGACTACAATGATGAGGGCTGGGACACGATTCCGGTTCCCGGAATGTGGGAACTGAACGGGTACAACGATCCTCTCTACCTAAATATCGGCTTCGCCTGGAGAGGCCACTACACGAACAACCCTCCTTACCCGCCGACCGAGCACAACTATGTCGGCCAGTACCGCAGGACTTTCAACATCGACAAATCCTGGATTGGGAAGCAGATCTGCCTTTGCATAGGCTCGGCCACATCGAATGTCCGCGTCTGGGTCAACGGAAAGATGGTCGGCTACAGCGAGGACAGCAAGCTTGAGGCCCGATTCGACCTCACCGGGTACGTCAAGGCAGGGGAGAACCTCATTGCCCTTGAGGTGTTCCGCTGGTGTGACGGTTCCTATCTTGAGGACCAGGACTTCTGGAGACTCAGCGGAATCGCTCGGGGAGTCTATGTCTACACCCGTGAGAATGAGCGTATCGAGGATGTGAACATCATCGCCGGGATGGACGGAAACTTCACCGTGAAAGCCAAGGTGACCAAGGGCGTGAAGAACGTCAGTGTCGCCGTCATTGACAAGGACGGCAACCAAGTGGCTTGCCGTGAAGCCGCTCCGGTCAAGGGGAAGGCGGTTCTGGACGGGACAGTCCAGGCTCCGGCCCTTTGGAGCGCCGAGATTCCGAATCTTTACACCTTGAAAGTGACCGCCTCCGGCAAGAAAGGCGTAGCCGAAAGCACCTCGATTGATTTCGGGTTCCGTACCGTCGAGATAAAGGACAGTCAGCTGCTTGTCAACGGCAAGCCTGTCCTCATCAAGGGCGCCAACCGCCACGAGGTGAACTCCGACAAGGGCTATGTAGTCTCAGAGGCGGACATGATCAAGGACATCCGCATAATGAAGGAACTTAACATAAATGCTGTGCGCACCTGCCACTACCCTGATGACCCACGTTGGTACGCCCTCTGCGACAAGTACGGTCTCTACGTTGTGGACGAGGGCAACATCGAATCCCACGGAATGGGCTACGGCGATGCCTCGTTGGCGCACAGGGCTGACTTCAAGGCGGCTCATCTGATCCGTGACCAAAGGATGCTCCGCAGGGATTTCAACCATCCGTCCGTCATCATCTGGAGCCTTGGCAACGAGGCCGGAGACGGGGAGAACTTCACGGCCTGCTACAAATGGATGAAAGAGAACGATCCGTCGAGGCCGGTCCAGTACGAAAGGGCGCGCGGCGGAGCTAACACCGACATCCACTGCCCGATGTACGTTTCTCCGGCGGAATGCGAGGCCATAGTGCTCCGAAAAGAGGGAAAGCCGCTGATTCAGTGTGAATATGCCCACGCAATGGGCAACTCGATCGGCAATTTCAAGGAATATTGGGACCTCATCCGCAAGTACCCTACCTTCCAAGGCGGTTTCATCTGGGACTTTGTGGATCAGGCGCTCCGCTGGCCATCAGCACAGGGCGGCACCGACCACATCTTCGCATTCGGAGGAGATTTCAATGACTATGACCCTTCGGACGGCTCTTTCAACTGCAACGGAGTAATCGCCGCCGACAGAACCCTGCACCCTCACGCCTATGAGGTCCGCTACCAGTACAGGAATATTCATACCTCTTTAGCCGGACTTGGAAAGGTGAATGTCTATAATGAACATATCTTCAAGGATCTTGGCCTGTACCGGATGCTTTGGAACATCACCGTTGACGGCGAGGCCGTCTTGTCGGGAACGGTCGAGAATCTGAACGTCGCTCCGCAGAGGACGGAGACCGTGGATCTTGGCTTCAAGAGTGTTCCGGAGGATGACGCTGACATATTCCTTAATGTCTCCTATGTGCTCAAGACCGCTGATGGTGTGCTTCCGTCCGGCACCGAGGTTTCTTATGACCAGATTATGCTGAAGGAAAAGGCTGACGGCGCTTTCAAGGCAGGATCAGCCTCCGTTTGCGGCAGTCAGTTGGTTCAGAGTGAGACTGAAGGAGAGTATCTTTTCAGTGGGTCTTTCGCTTTTGCGGGGACGGCGGCTGAACGTGTCGCCGACTGGACGGCCACGTTCGACAAGGCCACGGGTTTCCTCACCGGATATGCGGTGAACGGTGTGCAGATGCTTTCCGAGCCTTTGATTCCGGAGTTTGTCCGAGCGCCGACCGAGAACGATATGGGTGCCGGGAAAATCCGTGAGATGTACAAGGCGTGGCGTTATCCGGACTACAGGCTGAAGGCCGGCTCGTTGGTTGTCGAAAAAGCCACTGACGGAGTGGATAGGCTGTCCTTGTCTGCCGAATATGAGCCGATCGCCGGAGGTGCTGCCATCGTGGAGATGTTCTATGAGATCTTCCCGGACGGCTCGATCCGTGCCACGGAGAAGATGAAGGACACCGGCAAGCTGACCGAGGCTCCGGGTCTTATGCGTTTCGGGATGAAGTTCGCGATGTCAGGCCGTTACTCCACCGTTGACTTCTACGGCAAGGGACCTTGGGAGAACTACTCCGACAGGAACACCTCCGCCGTTGTCGGGCGTTACGTCCAGAGCGTCAACGACCAGTACCACTACGGCTATGTCCGCACCCAGGAATCAGGCACCAAGACTGGCTTGAGATATTTCCGTCTCCTTGACTCCAATGGCACAGGCCTTGAAATCACCGCCGACGGCAAGTTTTCCGCTTCCGCCCTTCCGTTCTCCATAAAGGATCTGGACTGCCTTGAGAACGGTACCCCGCAGCGCGCCAACAAGACCAACGTCCAGAACGGTGAGGCGCGCCACTCATTGAACCTCAAAGCCAAGGCGCACGAGAACGACCGGTCAGGCGGCACGACCTATGTCAACTTTGACCTCATCCAGATGGGTGTAGGCGGCATCCACTCCTGGGGTACCCTGCCTCTTGACAAGTACCTCATCCCTGCCGCCGAACGTGAGTTCGCATTCGTTCTCCGTCCGGTGAGCAACTGATTCACTTGGCGTTTTAACGCCTTGTGCATAAGTTTGAGAAACATACTGTCCGCCGGCATCCGGACAGTATGTTTTTCTGTTTGACCCGAATTGCTTTGAACCCATATTCCCGGAACTCCTTGCGTCGCTTCGCACTCCGTCCGCATTCTCTGGATGCTGTAATGTCGTTTTTTTTGCGTAGGTTTGCAGAATGAAAGTCGCTGTTGTCGGGGCCGGGGCGGCGGGATGTTTCTGCGCCATTGAATTGAAGCGGAGGATGCCTTCCGCTTCCGTGGAGTTGTTTGAGGCCGGCTCCAAAGCTCTTGCCAAGGTGGCCGTCACCGGTGGAGGAAGGTGCAACCTTACAAATTCCTTTGAGGGAATCTCTTCGCTGTCAGCCGCTTATCCCCGTGGTGACAGGCTTATGAAGCGCCTGTTCCGCTTCTTTGACCATCAAAGCGCTTGGCAATGGTTTGAGAACGAGGGAGTCAAACTGGTTCTTCAGGAGGATGACTGCGTTTTTCCGGCCTCACAGGATGCGATGGAGATTGTGAACACGTTGCTTTCCCGGATGCGGCAGTCCGGAGCCACGCTGCACACGTGTCATAAGGTTACAGGAATATTCCCTCGTCCCGAGGGAGGTTATACTCTTTCTGTGGCCGAACCTGTAGTCCGACAAAGCTCACCAACCGTGGTTCGACAAGGGTTGCCAACTGATGGGGCGACGAAGGAATATTCAGCCGACATCGTTGTGGTCACCACCGGAGGCAGCCCGAATCTTTCCGGCCTGGGAATGCTGCACGGCCTTGACCTTGAGATTGTTCCTCCAGTCCCGTCCCTCTTCACTTTCAACCTTCCCGGCAGCCCTGTCCGCGAGTTGATGGGGACAGTGGTCGAGAATGCCGCCGCATACTTGTCCGGCACAAAGTTCAAGGCTGTAGGCCCGATCCTCATCACCCACTGGGGAATGAGCGGCCCGGCCATCCTGAAACTCTCTTCCTACGCCGCGCGCTATCTCGCCGAGAATGAATATTCCGCCACCCTTTCAGTGAATTGGTTCGGCGACATCTGTGAACAGGATGTACGGGGCAGAATCTCGTCGCTTTCAGAAGGCAATCATCAAAAACTGATTATCAACACGCATCCTGCCGAGCTGCCGTCAAGGCTTTGGGCTTACATCATTTCCAAATGCGGGATAAGGGAGGCTTCACGCTGGGCCGAACTTGGCTCCAAAGGAATGAACCGCCTTGTGAACACTCTGGTCAACGACCAATATCAGCTCCGCGGCAAGAGCCGTTTCAAGGAAGAGTTCGTCACCTGCGGCGGAGTCGCCCTGTCCAACATCAATTCCCTCACCCTTGAGTGCAAGTCCTGTCCGGGCCTCTACTTCGCCGGCGAGGTTCTCGACGTGGATGCGATAACCGGCGGCTTCAATCTCCAGGCCGCCTGGACAATGGGCTACACCGTAGCCCGCGCGGTCGCCTTGCGCCTTCGCCCCTCCGAAGAATGTAAACCTTATTTTGAGAGTGGGGGAGACCGCTAGTCCGGGTATTCGGCGAAATCGGATTTTGAGGCTCCGCAGACAGGACATTTCCAGTCTTTCGGGATGTCCTTGAACGGGGTTCCGGGCTTTATGCCACCGTCCGGATCGCCATCGGCAGGGTCGTAGATCCAGCCGCAGCGCAGGCATTCGTACTTTTTGGAGTCAATCGCCATAGTTATTGTTTTTTAGTGAAACTTTGCGATGCGCCACTGCGGCGCACCGGCCAAAGTCACTGCAATAACTATTCCATCAATTTCTTGTACTTGAACCTCTTAGGCTCGGTGTTGCCAAGACGCGCCTTGCGGTTCTCCTCGTACTCGGCGTAGTTGCCCTCGAAGAACACCACATTGGAGTCACCCTCGTAGGCGAGGATGTGGGTGGCGATTCTGTCCAGAAACCAGCGGTCGTGGCTGATCACGACGGCGCATCCGGCGAAGTTCTCAAGGCCGTCTTCCAGGGCGCGGATCGTGTTGACGTCCACATCGTTCGTCGGCTCGTCAAGAAGCAGCACGTTGCCCTCGTCCTTGAGGGTCAGCGCAAGGTGGAGCCTGTTCCGCTCGCCGCCGGAGAGCACCCCGCAGAGCTTCTCCTGGTCGGAGCCGCTGAAATTGAATCTGGACACCCAGGCGCGGGCGTTGATGTCCTTGTTCCCGAGCCTTACCCATTCTGAATTTCCGGCGATGGTCTCGAACACGGTCCTGTCCGGATCTATGCTCCTGTGCTGCTGGTCAACGTAGGAAATCTTCACGGTTTCCCCGATGTCGATTGAACCTGTGTCGGGTTTCTCTATGCCCATTATGAGCCTGAACAGGGTTGTCTTCCCGGCTCCGTTCGGGCCGATCACTCCGACAATTCCGGCAGGCGGAAGGGCGAACGACAGATGTTCGAAGAGAATCTTGTCCCCATAGGCCTTTGACACGTCCTTGAACTCGATGACCTTGTTGCCGAGACGAGGCCCGTTAGGGATGTATATTTCCAGATTGGCCTCCTTCTCCTTCGAGTCGGCGGCTGCAAGTTTCTCGTAGGCTCCCAGACGGGCCTTCTGCTTGGCCTGTCGGGCCTTCGGAGCCATCCGGACCCACTCCAACTCATGCTGGAGGGTCTTACGCCGCTTGCTCTCCTGCTTCTCCTCCATCTCAAGCCTCTTGGTCTTCTGCTCAAGCCACGAACTGTAGTTGCCCTTCCACGGAATGCCCTCGCCTCGGTCAAGCTCAAGAATCCATCCGGCCACGTTGTCGAGGAAGTAGCGGTCGTGGGTCACGGCGATGACCGTGCCTTTGTACTGCCGCAGATGCGCCTCAAGCCATTGGATGCTCTCTGTGTCGAGGTGGTTGGTCGGCTCGTCCAGAAGCAGCACGTCAGGCTCGCGGAGCAGAAGGCGGCAAAGCGCCACTCGGCGGCGTTCCCCTCCGGAAAGTGTTGAGACCTTCGCATCCGCAGGAGGGCAGTTCAGGGCGTCCATAGCTCTTTCGAGTTTCGCGTCAATCTCCCATCCTCCCAGATGCTCGATCTTCTCGGACAGTTCGCCCTGACGTTCGATCAGGGCATTCATCTGATTGTCGTCCATCGGCTCCATAAACTTGAGGGAAATCTCGTTATACTCATTGAGCACGTCCACGACTTCCTGCACACCTTCCTGCACGACCTCGATGACTGTCTTGTCCGGATCCATCTGCGGCTCCTGCTCAAGGTAGCCCACTGAATAGCCGGGCGCCCAGACCACCTCGCCACGGTAGGATTTCTCCACGCCTGCGATGATCTTCATAAGGGTCGATTTGCCGGAACCGTTCAGACCGATGATGCCAATCTTGGCTCCGTAGAAGAATGAAAGGTAGATGTCTTTCAGAATAACCTTGTTGTTGTGCGGGAGAACCTTCCCCACACCGTTCATTGAGAATATTATCTTTTCGTCCGCCATTTTGTTGGTAGATGTTTAAGAAGCTGTTTAAAAATAATTCCTCTTTTTTCTTACGCGGCCTTTCCGGCCAT
>CAVCPY010000220.1:0-9754 GCA_963604245.1 Eggerthellaceae bacterium | reverse complement strand
GGCGTGGAAAGAGAAATTCAGCGAGTTGCCCTCGATGAAGCCCTCTCCCATCGTCTGCATTATGTCGAAATCCTTCTTGAAGGTCCCGTCGGCGTACTTCGGACGGGCGAAACCAAGCTCGGGGTCAAAGACATTCCTATAATAATGAGCGCGTGCGAGATATTCATCGGCAACTTTCTTGTTGCCGGCGAGGCTGGCGGTGTGCCAGACGGTCCAGTCGTCGTAGGAATATTCCAAAGTGTTGCTGGCTGCGGTGGAAATCTTGTCGTAAGGCACGTAGCCGAGTTTAATGTAGTCCCCAAGCCCGGCGTACCAGGGAGCCTTTGAGGTCGTCACCATCGCTTCCAGCGCCCTGTCCCGGTCGATGTCAAGTCCCTTGGTGATCGCGTCCGCCAGCACAGGCAAGGCGTGGTAGCCGCTCATACACCAGTTCTCGTTGGCGCAGTGACTCCAGACCGGCAGGAATTTCAGAACATTCTGGTCGTAGTGGGCCAGCATCGACTCGACCATATCCCGGTCACGGTCTGGCTTGAACAGGGCCAGGAACGGATGCTCGGCGCGGTAGGTGTCCCAAAGGGAGAAGACTGTGTAGTTCGTGAAGCCGTCGGCCTGGTGGATCTCGTGGTCAAGGCCTCTGTACTTTCCGTCCACGTCCATATAAACTGATGGGTTTATCATCGTGTGGTAGAGCGAAGTGTAGAACATCTTCTTCTCGTCCTCGGTTCCTTGGATTTCGATCTGGGAAAGTTCTCTGTCCCAAGCGTTTGAGGCCGCCGAGGCGATCTCCTCGAAAGACTTGCCGGACGCCTCCGCCGCAAGGTTCTTCAGCGCGCCCTCGGCCCCCGTGGCCGACAGAGCCACCTTTACGGTCAGCTTAGGATTCTTGGACGTGGCGAACTTGAACCAGGCCACCAGCTTGCGCCCTGCCATCGCCGGGAAGTTGTGATATTGGTCGAATTTGCTCCAGCCACCTTTATAGTTGATCTTCTCACGATCCGCGTAACCATATTCAGAAATAGGCTGCGAGAAGGAGATCGCGAAGTAGGTGTAGTTGGAGCGCGCCCAGCCGTTGGTGATGCGGTAGCCGGTCAGCAGAGTGTCGTTCTGCACCTGTACCTCCGCCCAAAGGGTCTTGCCGTCGTAGTTGTAGATTCCGTGGATGAGATCCAGAATCACTTGACCATCAATGCCCTTAGGGTATGAATATTTATGGACACCCACTCTGGTGGTGGCGGTCAATTGCGCCTTCACCCCATAGTCGCCAAGGGTCACCTCGTAGTAGCCCGCTGAGGCTTTCTCCGTGTCGTGCGAGAAGCGGCTGCGGTAGCCGCTGTCGGGGTTGTCGGCCGTGCCTGGATTCAGTTTAAGCGCTCCGGTGGTCGGCATCAGCAGGATGTCGCCCAGGTCCGAATGCCCCGTGCCGCTGAAATGGGTGTGGCTGAATCCGACGATCGTCGGGTCCGAATAGCGGTAGCCGGCGCAATATTCATAGACACGAGGTTGGTATTTCCCGTTCACATTGTGAGGGATGGTGTCCGTGTCGGGACTTAGTTGAACCCCGCCGAAAGGCACGCACGCACCCGGAAAAGTGTGTCCCATACCGTCGGTTCCGATGAAAGGATCGACATAACTTGCCTTGGAGGAAGGCTGCTGCGCGGCTGCTCCGACGCAGAGAAGCAGGGCAAGGCCTGCGAGTATCCGATTAGATTTCATACGCCAAATATACTCAAAATTCCTTTACGAAACTTGCTGCCATAAGAGCAAGGGAATATTTTGACCTTTTCGGAATGCCTTTGAGGAAAATAAAATATCAAATCAAGAAAGGGTTAAGAAGCTGTTTGAAAATATTGCTTTTTTATGCGAAAGTCATTATTTTTGTTTTTTCCATCGCTGCGTGCGAGAGTTATAATGCGGTTATTAAATCGATTTGCGTACAGAACATAGTTTAGGAATATATAGATAACCAGTATAAAAAAACGTTTATGTCTTTCAAAAAGATCGCAATGACGCTTGCGCTCATCCTCGCATCCGCGGTGGCTTTGGCCCAGACCAAGGCCGTCAAGGGTGTTATCTACGAGGAGGAGACAGGCGAGCCAATGCCAGGTGCGACGGTCTCCGTCGAGGGATCGACGCGAGGCGTGATGACCGACCTTGACGGTACGTTCGAGCTGACCGGCGTCAAGCCGACCGACAAGCTCAAGTTCGAGTGTCTCGGAAAGGAGACGCAGATTCTGACTGTCGGCACGTTGACCAACTTCGTCGTGAAGCTCAAGAACGCGGCGAACGAACTTGACGAAGTGACTGTGGTCGCCTTCGGCAAGCAGAGGAAGGAGAGCGTCATCGGTTCCATCTCCACTGTCGATGTCAAGACGCTGAAAGTCCCTTCCAGCAACCTCACCACCGCTCTGGCCGGTAATGTGGCCGGTGTGATCGCCTACCAGAGGACAGGTGAGCCGGGTCAGGACAACGCCGACTTCTTCGTCCGGGGCATCACTACCTTCGGCGCCAACACCAGCCCTCTCATCCTCATCGACAACATCGAGCTCACTTCCACCGACCTCGCCCGCCTTCAGCCGGATGACATCGAGAGTTTCTCGATTATGAAGGACGCCACGGCGACCGCCCTCTACGGAGCACGCGGAGCCAACGGTGTCATCTTCGTCACGACGAAGCGCGGCCAGGAAGGTCCCGCGAAGATCTTCGCCCGCGTGGAGACATCAATCTCCGCCCCGACCGACGTCGTGGAGCTGGCCGACCCGGTGACCTATATGAAGTCCTACAACGAGGCCATCACCACGCGCGACCCTCTGGGCGAGCTGATGTACTCCTACGACAAGATCGAACAGACTGGAAAGCCGGACGCCAACCGCCTCATCTACCCGGCCAACGACTGGTACGATATGCTTTTTAAAGACTATGCCACAAGCTACCGCGCAAACGTTTCAGCGCGTGGTGGAGGCAAGGTTGCGACCTACTATGTGTCCGGTGCGTACACCGAGGACACGGGTGTCCTGAAGGTTGACAAGCGCAACAGTTTCAACAACAACATCGACGACAAGAACTACACCCTGCGCTCCAACGTGGACATCAACGTGACCCCGACCACAAAACTGGCAGTCCGTCTGACAGGCAACTTCAGGGATTACCAAGGGCCTCTGAACGGAGGTAGCGACGTGTACCGCCAGGTGATGCACTCCGACCCTGTGCTCTTTCCTGCCTACTACCCGTCGGATGAGGATCACATCGGAATCCAGCACATTATGTTCGGCAACTACGAGGACGGCTCCTACATCAACCCTTACGCCAACCTCGTCCGCGGCTACAAGGACTACCAGCGCTCGCAGATGATTGCCGCCGTGGAGGTCAACCAGAAGCTGGACTTCATCCTCAAGGGGCTGAACTTTATGACCCTGTTCAACCTCACGAGGCTTTCAGAGTACAACGTCTATCGTTCATTCAGCCCTTACTGGTACACCCTTGACAGCTCCGACTCCTACACTGGAGAGTACCACATCCGAAGGATCAACGATTCCGGTACGGACTACCTGACCTATTCCGAAGGCGCAAAGACCGTGAAGAACACGATGTACTCGGAGTCCCGCCTGAACTATGCCAACTCCTTCGGCAAGCACGATGTGACAGGCCTTCTGGTCCTCACGGCAAGCGAGTCCCTGACCGCCAACGCTGGTTCCCTCCAGCTGTCCCTGCCTTCGCGCAACGCCGGACTCTCGGGACGTTTCACCTACGGCTTCGACAAGAGGTATTTCATCGAATATAACTTCGGCTACAACGGTTCCGAGCGTTTCCACAAGTCCCACCGCTGGGGCTACTTCCCTTCCGCAGGTCTGGCGTGGATGGTGTCCAACGAACCGTGGTTCAAGCCGGCCTCGAAGGCGGTCAGCAACCTCAAGCTCCGCTATTCCTACGGTCTGGTCGGCAACGACAACATCGGATCCAGCTCCAACCGCTTCTACTACCTCTCGGAGATGAATATGAGCAGTTCCAGCAAATCCGCCGCTTTCGGTGAGACCAGAAACGTGGGATATTCCGGCATCGACGTGCTCCGCTACGCCAACGAGGCCATCACCTGGGAGAAGTCCTACAAGACCAACTACGCCCTTGAGCTGGGTCTGTTCAAGAAACTGGACATCATCGCCGAGTACTTCACCGAGCACCGCACCGACATCTTCATGCAGCGCGCCGACATCCCTAACACGATGGGTCTCCAGGCTTCGGTCTATGGCAACATCGGCGAGGCGAGGGCGAAGGGAATCGACATCCAGGCCGACTACAAGCAGGCCTGGGCGAGCGGCCTGTGGGCTTCCGCGAGGGCGAACTTCACCTACTCCACGAGCAAGTACGACGTTTACGAGGAGCCTACCTACCCGGAGTCTTACCGCCAGCACGCGGGCTACTCCCTCACGCAGACCTGGGGCTACATCGCCGAGCGTCTCTTCATCGATGACGAGGATGCGGCCAACAGCCCTTCGCAGGCGGCTTTCGGAAGCCAGTACGGCGGAGGTGACATCAAGTACACCGACGTCAACGGCGACGGCGTGATCACGACCGCCGACCGTGTCCCGATCGGCTATCCGACATCCCCTGAGATCATCTACGGTTTCGGTGTGTCCCTTGGCCACAAGGGATTCGACTTCTCGGTGTTCTTCCAGGGGCTGGCCCGCGAGTCATTCTGGATCGACGCGTCCAGCGCCTACAACACCTCGGCCAACAAGTACGGAACGGCTCCGTTCGTGAACAACGGGCAGCTGCTGCAAGCCTACGCCGACAGCCATTGGAGCGAGGACAACCGCGACATCTACGCCCTTTACCCGAGGTACAGCGCCTACGAGAACTACAACAACACCCAAGTCAGCACCTGGTGGATGAGGGACGGCTCTTTCATTCGTCTCAAGCAGATGGAGTTCGGCTACACCCTTCCGCAGAAGCTGACCAACAAACTCCACATCGACAATCTCCGCGTCTATTTCCAGGGCAACAACCTCTGGTGCTGGAGCAAGTTCCAGCTTTGGGATCCTGAGCTTGCCGGAGAGGGCTTCAACTATCCTATCCAGCGGACACTCAACATCGGAGTAAACGTCACTTTCAAATAATCCTTGACTATGAACATTCGCAAACATATTAAAGAATCATTGGTCTGCGCCGCCGCAGCGGTTTTGACGCTCTGTCCGTCAGGATGCAACAGCTTCCTTGATGTGGTGCCGGACGACGGGCTTCCGTCAGTCGAGACCGCCTTCAACCTCAGGTCATCCGCCATCCGCTATCTCGCAACCTGCTACTCCTATATGACGCTGGACGGCGGAATGAGCTACGACCCGTCCTTGTTGGGCAGCGATGAGTTCTGGGATCTCTACGGACGTACCACGACCGACACCTACGGACGCGTGTCCTCGGTGATGACCAACATAGCCAGAGGCTATATGACGGCGAACTCGGTCTTCGCCAACGACTGGGCATCGATGTACGAGGGCATCCGCTGCTGCGACATTCTTGTGGACAACATCTCCAGGGTGCCAGATATGGAGGAGGAGGAAAAGGCTCAATGGATCGCCGAGGTCACGTTCCTCAAGGCCTACTACCACTTCAACCTCGTGCGCAAATGGGGTCCTGTGCCAGTCATCCGGAAGAGCCTTCCGATAGACTCTTCGGTGGATGAGGTGAGGGTGCACCGCGAGAACATCGACACCTGCTTCGACTTCATCCTTGAACTTCTTGACAAAGCAATGCCTGACCTGCCTCTGGTCAACCCGTCCGTCGATGAGTACGGACGGATCAACAGGGCTATCTGCGCCTCGTTCAAGGCTAAGGTGGCCGTCTATGCCGCCAGCCCGCTGTTCAACGGGAACTCCGAACAGGCCGCCCTGGTGGACACCGACGGGGCCACAAGGCTCTTCCCGGAGAAGACAGACGATGAGAAGCTCGCCCGCTGGACCGCCGCGATGGAGGCCTGTGGGGAAGCCATCGGCGTCTGCGAGGAGGCGAACCTCGCCCTGTACACGGGTGACGACATCACCTACAGGATGACCGACTCCCTGAAGACGACACTTACCCTTCGCAACGCTTTCAACCAGAAATGGAACAGCGAGCTGATCTGGGGCAACACCCAGTCGCCTTCCTCGACGATGACTATGTACCACAGGCTCTGTATGCCTATCCTCAACGGGTACACGGATATGCTCGGAGGCTACATATTCATCGGCGTTCCGCTTAAGGTCGCGGAGCAGTTCTACACCGTGCACGGACTTCCGATCTCGAACGATGCGGAATGGTCCAACATCAACCCGATGGATCTGCGCATCGGCGACGAGCAGCACTCCTACTACATCCGCACCGGCTACACCACAATCAAGCTCAACTTCGACAGGGAGCCGCGCTACTACGCCTACCTTGGCTTCGACGGCGGCAACTGGCTCGGCCAGCTCGGCAACTACAACGACCTCCAGCCAGACCAGATTTACTACGTGAGCTGCAGGATGGGTGGCACCCACGCGAAGAGAGGCAACCAGACCGGTCCGGTGACGGGATTCTTCCCGAAGAAGCATTTCCCTATCCAGGCGACCTGGACGGGCAACAACTCGTTCACGGGATCGTCCACCACCTGGTACCCTTGGCCGATGATCCGTCTGTCCGACCTGTACCTCCTCTACGCCGAGGCCATCAACGAGGCCGAGGGTCCGGACGGGGCGCACAGCGAGGAACTCTTCAAGTACATCGACGCTGTACGGGTGCGAGCCAAGATTCCAGGGGTGAAGACAGCCTGGGACACCTACAGCAACAGCCCTGGCTACTACAGGACCAAGGTCGGAATGCGCGCCATCATCCACCGCGAGCGTCTGAACGAACTGGCCTTCGAGGGCCAGAGGTTCTATGACCTGCGCAGATGGAAGGAGGCTTCGGTCGAGTACCAGAAAGGCATCTATGGCTTCGACGTGGTCTCATCCAAGCCGGAGGACTACTACGTCAAGAAGTTCATCTACGAGCAGAAATTCGGTCTGAAAGACTATTTCTGGCCGATTCCGACATCCTACATCGAGGTTAACCCTAACCTTGTACAGAACATCGGTTGGTAATTGATTAAAAACTGCAATGAGAATGAAACACATCATCATAAGGTCAGCCGCACTTGCCGCTTCCGCCCTGCTGCTCCTCTGCTGTGCGGAGGAGAACCACGGCAGAATCGACCAGCTCGACGGGGATCTTTCCGCCCCGCAGCCTGTCAAGGTCACGAAAGTCACTCCGACAAGCGGCGGAGCCGTCATCTGGGTTGAGATTCCGGATGACAAGAACATCAAGGGAGTTGTGGCCACCTACCGCCGGGGAGGCGAGGAGGTCAACGCCAAGATCTCCCGCTACGTGGACAGCCTCAAGGTCGAGGGCTACGCCGACACAGACGAGCACGAGGTGCAGGTCTGCTCCTTCAACATCAACGAGGACAAGTCCACCCCTGTCCAGATCAAGTTCAACCCACTGCCTCCGGCCATCCGCACCGTCGTTCCGACGATGGTCGCCACAGCCGGCGGAGTGAAGATCAGGATAACCGGCAACGAAGGAAAGTCCGACCTCGCCGTCTGCCTTCTGCGGGACGCTGACCTCGGCAACGCCGACAAACCGGTGAGCCAGATAAAGTGGAAGGAGGTCACAACCCTGTTCACCGCCAGCAACGACATCACGCTCACGCGGCGCGGTCTGGAAGCGGAAGATGCGGTGTTCGGAGTGTACATCCGCGACCGCTGGGGCAACATCTCCGACACGACCAAGGCCGTGCTGACCCCGCTGCCGGAGGTGAAGATTCCTAAAACGGGATTCTCCTACACACAGGGAGCCGTGTACTGCAAGGACGACAACATCTTCGAGATGGAGTCCGAACGGAGCACCTACCCGGTAAAGGGCCTTTGGGACGACTCGGGGCACTCCTCCTCGCCTCACTTCCTTGCCGTTGACAAGGTGCCGATTCCTTGCTGGGTGACGATAGACCTTGGATGCGTGGTCGAGATCAGCCGCATCGCGACACTCCCTCGAATCGGCTATCCTCAGCTGTTCGGTGACGGTCATCCCCGCAACTTCGAGTTCTGGGGAAGCATGGACCCTACCGGTGAGAAAGGCGACGGAGAACATGATTTCGACGACACGTGGTTCTGCCTTGGCAAGTTCATCCAGAACAAGCCTTCCGGCTACGAGGCCGACGGCTCTGTCGGGACAATCACCCAGGAGGACACCGATGCGTTCAACGCAGGCAACGACTTCGAACTCAACAGCGATGAGTATCCTCACGCCTACGACCACCTGCGCTACCTGAGGATAGTGCTGACCTCGTTCGCGGCCTGGGAGATGCCTGACGCCAAAAATTCGGCCATCCAGTTCGGCGAGGTGACGCTCTACGGACGCGTGGTAACAGAATAATGGACTAAACGATTATGAATATGAAAAATAGAATATTCCCTATCCTTGGAGCCGCGGTGTGCGCCGCCGCTTTGGCGGTTTCCTGCGGCGGTCAGGATGAGATTTACAAGGAATGGGTCAAGAAAGGCGGCTACGACTACCCGGCCAAGGCCATCAACCTCTCCTCTGTCTCCGGCTACAAGAACGTCATCGTCAGCTGGGAGAAGCCGATGGACCCGGCCGTCAAGACCGCCACGATTTTCTGGGACAACAAGGCTTACTCGCTGGACATCGACTACGCCGACTACCCTGACGGGAAGGTGTCCGTCAACGTGGACAATCTGGAGGACAGGTCCTACACCTTCGACATCGTCAACTACGACGAGCTCCGGAACCAGTCCCTCGCTGCCGAAATCACCGTTTCCCCTTACGGCGACGGCTGGATGGTCTCCCGCTCGGAGCGCAGCATAAAGAAGGCGGAGATGAGCGAGGACGGCCTGAGCGCCGTGATTGTCCTCTCCAAGGCCACGGACGAGATGATCGCCACCCGGTTCCGCTACAAGAACAGAGATGACGAATGGGTTGACTGCGAGACCGTCCTGAAGCCGGGACAGGACACCGTGGTCTTCCCGGGAGCCCTAAAGGGCAAGAGGTTCGAGTACTCCTCCTCTTTCTGCCCGACCGCCGGCAAGGACACCGTCTGGAACAGCTGGCAGAGAACCTCGGACGGAATCTCATACCGGATTGACGCCACACGTTGGAATGTGACGGCGACCAACAATCAGTACAATGGAATCAATACTCCGGACAAGATTATAGATGGCGTGACCGACCGCTCGGCCTACAGTTGGCACAGCTCAAAGTCTGACAACAACAAACTTGTGTTCCCGAAGATTCTTTCTATAGACACAATGGCTGCCACTGGCGAGGAATATGCCTTCACCGGATTCACTTTCCACGAGAACAACTCCGCGTCATCCCTGCGCTACATCAAGAACTACGTAATCTATGTGGGTTCCAAGGCCTATGACCCCGATGACGCCGAGTACCAGAGCGAAGGCCACTATGGCATTCAATTCCTCAGTGGAATACTCTCGACAAGCGAGTCGAAATATACGGTGACTTCAAATTCGGGAGCCACAGGGCGTTACCTGGCGATTGTATTCAAGGATTCGTGGAACGCCCAGGACGGCTTCATCGACCTTTGGGAGCTGGTGCCTTACGGTTATATTCCTTCACTGGCTGATTAAGTAAGCGATAAAAAATAAGTTGGTAGAGATTTATGCAGGATTTTTGAGGCTAGTTTTCTTTTGGAAGAGGGAGTGTACTGGACGTACACGACCGATGAGAAAAGGAA
>CAVCPY010000219.1:0-8406 GCA_963604245.1 Eggerthellaceae bacterium | reverse complement strand
TTCCTTTTCTCATCGGTCGTGTACGTCCAGTACACTCCCTCTTCCAAAAGAAAAATAGCCTCAAAAATCCTGCATAAATCTCTACCAACTTATTTTTAATCGCTTACAAAAACCAAACAATATGAAAGGTGATTCATTATTAGCATTTGTCGCAGGGGCGGCTGCCGGGCTGACCCTAGGACTGCTGTTCGCCCCGGAGGCGGGCGAGCGGATGCGCGGGAAGCTGAAAGAGGCTGCCGGCGATGCCGCTGACACGGCAAGAGCGCGCGCAAGACTGGCGAAGATGGAACTGGATGACTTGAAGGCGGAATTGAGCGACCGGGCGGAGGATTTGAAGGAGGATGTCAGAATGAGGATTCTGGAACGTCTGGAAAAACTTGAGAGCGCAATCCAGAAGGACATTGAATATTCCGAAAGACAGTCTGAAAACGCTTGACGATGAGTGAGTTCACAAAGCCGGTTGAAGAACTCGGCAAAAACACGGCCGACTACATCGAGGCCAGAATCGACGACTTGAAGCTGAGGACGGCCAAGGGTCTTTCCCTGACTCTCGGCAAGTTGCTTTATATGCTGCTTGTCCTCTTTATCGTGTCCGTCATCCTGACCGCTCTGGCCATCGGGGGAGTGATGTGGATCGGGGAGTTGATCGGCAGTTACGCCGCCGGAGCAGGGATGGTGGCCGCCGTGTTCGCCGTGATTCTGACGGTTGTCATCCTGTTGAGGAAGAGGTTGTTCCGAAACACGTTCGTCCCGCTGTTCATCAATCTTTTCTTTGACGAAGACAAATAGAGGCTATGAGATATTCAGAAATCAAGACGATGGATGAGCTGGAGACGGCTCAGAAGGATGTGCGCGAGAGACTTGGCCGCAGGGAGTACCTCCTGCGGGAGTCCCTGACGGAGGTCAGGGAGGCGTTCACGCCGTCCAGCCTGCTGTTTAACGGCTTGCGAAGTCTTTCAGCTTTCCTGCCCGTCGAGAAGATGCTGCTTCTGGCCGTGAGGATATTCAAGCGCCGATTGTTCAAATAGTTTTCTGTTTGGGATGGAGCATTCCCGAAGACAATTGTTGTTTGGATTGGCCGAAGGCTTTTGCTAAGTGATGATAAAAAACAGAGTGCTTTTGCTCGTCTTTTTGGTCTAAATTTGTTTGTTCATCATCACTAAAGTACAACATTAACAAAAAAACCGGGATCCTTTTTCAGGAATCCCGGTTTTTCTTTGCTTATGGGTTGTTATTGCTTGATGAGCTTGTTGTAGTCCGTCTCTCTTGACGGAATCACCCACGTCCAGTTGTTCCTGTCCTTTGGACCGTATGAAACAGCCAGGGCTGCGATGTAGTTGCCATCTTTCTCTGTGGAAGCTCTGTTCAAAGAGTCTCCCCAACGTTTGAGGTCGAACCAGTTGAAGCCTTCTCCGAAGAGTTCTATCCTGCGGTAAAGCTTTATCTCGTCAAGAAGAGCTGTGCCGGTGGCCGTGCAATTATATTCCTTGTCACGTCCGCTGTCCCTTGTCAGTGCGTTCAAAGAGGCCTGTGCGGCCTTTTCGTTATTGAGGAAATAGTTTGCCTCTGCCTCGATCAGGTACATCTCGGCGGAGCGGAAGTTGTTCAGATTTCCGACACCGGGCTGTACGGTGTTGGAGAATTTGAAGTTCATATAAGCATAAACCCTGGCGTCTGTATTAATATCCGGGTAGAGGGATCTTGCGTAAGCGTCCAATTCCTTGCCGTCTTTTTTAGCATCGGCCATACCTGTTGACTTTGTGTAGGAATAATCCTTTGGGTCGAGGAACATTCCGCGGCGCAGGTCGGTTTCCGGAATCTTATCGTAGATCTCCTTACTTATGCATTTAGGATAATTTTTGACAGCACTCGCAGAGGCATTGTAGCCGACATACGCAAAATAAGCGTAGTAGTAAAGAGTCTCGTCGGCCGCACCGTAGCAGCTCCAGATCCATTCCTTGTTAGGAGTGTTGAATCCTGTCTTGTACTCGGCGTTGGTCATCAGCGGATGGTCGGCGCGTGCCTTTGCCGCCTTGTCCAGAGCAGTGGAATAGTCCTGCCTGTTCAGAGCCGCTCGGGCGTAGGTGGCATAGGCCATATCGATGTTCGGAGAGAAGTTGTCGCCGGAGTCCGGTGCCAATCCCGAAGATGTGTACAGACTGATTGCCTCATCAAGGTCGGCGTAGATCTGTTTGTAGCACTCTTCCATCGTGCTGAGCGGCATTTCATCGGTGGAAGTGTCGAGACGGAGTACGACTCCGTCAGCGGAGCCGTTATTGGAATCGCTCCACCGCACGCTATAGACCTGAAGCAGCATCATATAGCTGTAGGCTCTGAATGACAGTGCCTGGGCTTTGATGAACTGTTTCTCGGTGTCTTCCCCGGTCGCATTGTCGATGTATGCGATGATGGCGTTGGCATTGCCAATCAGCATATAGTAGTAGTACCAGTTGAAGTAGTTGTAGCTGCTGGTCTTGCTGTCATGCAACGTGGCGTTGATCACGCTTGACCAGCCCGGAAGGTTTACAGATAAGTTGTCGCCGGGATATTCTCCGGTGTAGAGTTTGATTGTGCCTTCCCCGTTGAAACCTTGTGTACCCAGATACTGCCGTGTCATAAGTTTGCAGATGCCGTTGATTGCGAGGGCGGCGTTCTCGGTGCTTTCGAAGATGGTGGCTGTCGCGGTGGAACTTGTCGGAGCGGTGTTCATGTAGTCCTTTGAGCAGGAAACAAGAAGCATTGCGCCTGACAGCGCGGCGATGGATATTTTAAGTATCTTTTTCATTTTGTCCTTGTTTTAAATCTTTTACAGTCTGATGTTGAGTCCCAACGAGAAGACGCGGGCGGTGGTGAACACATTGCTGCTGCTGCCTGTGAAGTTCTGCTGAGGGTTCATTCCCCGGAGGGCAGTCAGGGTGAAGAGGTTTTCGGCGCTGAAGTTCACGGAAGCCCCTGCGATGTCAACCAAGCGGGTGATTCTTGAAGGAACGTTGTAGGACAGGGTGAGGTTTTTGAACACCAGATAGTTGGAACTGTGAAGCCAACGGGTTGACATCGATGAGTTGTACTGGTTGTAGTAAGAGTTGAGACCTGGGATGGCGTCAGGATTGATGCGGTCGGCTGAGGTCTCCGTCATTCCGGAAGGCGCAGCTGTCCAAGAGTTCAGCAGGTCCCTGTGAAGTTGATGCACGTTCGTGCTGGCGGACATCAGGGAGGCGTAGGAACTGTCGTACATCTTTCCACCCAAAGAGTAAGTGAAGAGTGCGGAGAGGGAGAAGTTCTTGTAGCTGAACGAAGTCCCGAAGCTACCGTAGATCTTAGGGAGGGCGCAGCCGCTCCAGTCTCTCTTGGCGTAGGTGGCGTAGGTGGTGTAATCCTTTCCGTTGATGTTGACGTGGTAAGCTTCAGGAAGCGCCTTTCTGGTCTCGCCTTCCACAGCTTCTCCCACATAGTATGCCTCGTCGTCAATCTGGTAGAGGCAGCGTCCCGTCATCATATCCACACCTTCGAACTGGTAGGTGAAGAATTCGTACATACTGTGTCCCTCTGCGTATTTGTAGTTTCCTGAAAGGATGCCTTCCTCCCTGTTCTGTTCAGGAAGCGTGATGATCTTGTTCCTCTCTATGGTGGCGTTCATACTCAGATTCCACTTGAAATCCTTCGAGCGTATCACATCGAAATCTGTGGCGAACTCCACACCTCTGTTGGAAACCGAACCGAGGTTCTGGGTTATTGTGGAAACCGCGGAGCTTGTCGATGTCGCTCCGGCTGAAAGAGGCTGGTAAACGCTGAACAGCAGGTCGCGTGTCCGTTTGTCGTAGTACTCCAGGGAAATGTTCCACCTGTCGAACAGCCTGCCTTCAAGGGCTGCGCTCCAAGAAGCGGCAGTCTCCCACTTGATGTTGGTAGCGTCATTCTGAGACTTATAGGCGGCACCCCTTCCTCCGTTCTGAGTCAGGGCGTAAAGAGCCATATAGGCGTAGTAACCGACACCCTGGTCGTTTCCGACCTCGCCGTAGGATGCTCTGAATTTCAAAGAGTTGATTTCAGGGATTGCCTTGATGAACTCTTCGTTCGAGAGAACCCAGCTGCCACCCAAAGACCAGAAGTTACCCCAGCGGTTGTCCGGATGGAACCTTGATGATCCGTCACGTCGGAAGGATGCCTCACCGAAGTATTTGTTGGCGAAATTATAGCGGGCGCGGGCAAGGTAAGACTCACTGCGTACATCGCCGAAGTAGTCCGTCAATGAAGTCATTTCAGAGAAATTGTTCAGCGTCGTCAGTCCCGGGAATGTCTGGTTTGTCTTGTAGTTGTACAGATAGTTGTAGTGGTAGTAGTAATTCTCGTGACCGACGAGGACATCAACGTTGTGTTCTCCGAAGGCATGCTGCCAGGTCAGCTGCTGCTGGAAAGTGTAGTTCCTGTAGCGGTAGATAGTGCGGGACGCGCGTCCGTTGTTTCCGGCTCCGTCGCCGATCACTGCGTTGTTGTAGGTCTGCGCCTCGTTGTTGCGTATGCTCATATCCCCCTTGATGGAGAAAGTGAAGTCATTGAGGAACTTGAAGTCAGCGTAGAGCTGTCCGTTGAGGGTTGTGCGGTAAGACTTCGCCAGATTGTCCTCAAGTTCCCACGCGATGTGCCTGGTCACATTCTGTCCGCGGTCGTTTCCTCCGTCATACAATTTGTTTCCTGAACCGTCGAGGATGTAGTCACCCTTCTCCGAGCTGAGGTCATGCTGATGGACTGGGTAGATAGGAGCCATATTGCGGGAGTAGTAGAACGGATTGATGTAAGCCGAGTTTCCGTCCGTGTCGGTGTAGTTGCTCTCCTGATACGATCCGGCCAGATTCATACCGACCTTGATCCATTTGCGAGGGGAGGCGCTCACGTTGGCGCGTCCGTTGAAGCGGGAGAAGTCGGAAGACTTCACGTAGCCTTTCTCATCAAGGTAAGCGGCCGACAAGTAGAAGCTTGACTTCTCGGTTGCAGCATTGGCGCTCACGTTGTACTCCTGCCGGTGGCCTAGCCTCTCAATCGGCTTGAACCAGTCGAGGTCTTCTGCGATCAGCGGTTTGACGGTGCCGGTGAGCTTTCCGTTGGCGTCAAACAGTTCCTCGTCGCTTTTGTTGTAAATGTTGTACTTTGCTATAACAGGAATGAAATCTTTCCGTGCGAGTGCGGTGGCTTCCTCAAGGGTCTTGTTGAGAGCCGGGTCGCTCATCATTCCGTTGCGGTAGGTTGTCCACATTGTCTCCATCCACTCGTCGGCGTTCATTGAGTCATATTCACGGATACCTCTTTGGTAGATACCCTGATTGATGTTCGCGCTCAGTGAGACTTTCCCGTCTTTTCCTTTCTTTGAAGTGATGAGGATGACACCGTTGGAGGCGCGGTTTCCGTAGAGTGCGGCCGAGGAGGCATCCTTGAGAACGGAGATGCTCTCGATGTCCTGAGGGTTCAGGTCGGAGATGTTGCCTCCGTAGATCACGCCATCCATCACATAGAGAGGAGCGTTGGTTCCGTTGATGGAACCGAATCCTCTGATGCGGATGGAGGCGTCGCTGCCCGGCTCTCCGTAAGAGTTGTTCACACGGATGCCCGGAGCCGACCCTTCAAGAACGGCTGACACGCTGGAGGTCGAGCGTTTCTCGATGTCCTTCGAGTTGACCTGTGAGACGGCGCCTACGATTGACTCTTTCTTTGCGACACCGTAGGCGACAACTATCACGTCATCAAGGTAGTCGCTGTCTGTGTTGAGGACGCAGTCAACGATGAGTTTTCCATTGATGTGTACCTCGGTGGAATGGTAGCCGATGGAGCTGAAGATCAAAGTCCCATTTGACGGGGCCGAGAAGGTGTAGCGGCCGTTCTCGTCAGTGGCGGTGCCTGTCTTTGTGCCCTTCAACTGAATAGAGGCGAATGGTACGGGTTCACCGTTGGCGTCGGTGACAGTTCCTTTCACCTGTATGTTTTGCGAAAAGGCGACAACTGCGCTTAAGAAAAGCAAAGCAAGGATTGCTGCGATTTTTTTGTTCATACAGTATGATTTTATTGGTTGTATTAATGTTATGTGGTTGTACTAATGTTTTTTATCAGTATTCCGGATCAGCCGGAGCCTGTCCCTGAACAAAGACGCGCTCAATATATTAATTTTTTGCAAAAACCAATGTTCGGATGTGCAAAACGATACAAGAAATCCTCTTTTTCGCACAAATTGACACTTTAATAAGCGTTATGGTTAACAACTTGTTTGACGCTTACCAAAGACTGTGGGAATATTCTGGTTTTCATTATCTTTGTGAAAGTTGAAAAAAGGGAGGAATGTTCAATGGGCATATTCAAAGACAGAATTGAGTCGGTTCGGGCTATGATGCGCTCGAGGGGCTGGGACGCCGTCATCGTGACGGGAAATGATCCGCACAACAGTGAGTATTCGGCCGAGCGCTGGCATCAGGTGGCGTGGCTCGCCGGTTACACCGGCGAGGGAGACCTTGTCATCACTCAGGATCATGCCGGACTTTGGGCCGACACCCGCTATTTCATCCAGGCCTCGCGGCAGCTTCCGGAGGCGGGAGCGGAGCTGCACAAGACCAGAGTTCAGGGTCAAGTGCTTATTCCTGAATGGCTGGCGGGGCATTTTGCGGATTCTGATGAGGTTTGCGTCGCAGTTGACGGGCTTTGCATAACCGCGTCCGCCGTGAAGGACATTCAGGATGCTGTCGGAGGAAAGGTACGTTTTGCCGACGCACCGGACTTTCTGGACGCTATGTGGACTGACCGCCCTGAGATTCCCCAGACCCCTGTCATCACCCTCGGAACCGAGCAGGTCGGCTGGTCGAGGGAGCAGAAGATCAGATGGCTACGCAGGTGGATGGCCGGACACGGCTGCGACGCTGTCCTGCTGACCGCGCTGGACGAGATAGCGTGGCTGCTTAACGTAAGGGGGCAGGACGTCGCCTACAATCCGGTAGTGATGTCGTACCTTCTTGTCACTCAGGATAATGTGCTTTGGTTCGTGCGCGAGGACCCCCTCCCCGACGATGACGGTGAGACGGAGGACAGCTTCCGCGAGCTGACGGCGGACGGAGTGAGCATTCAGGAATATTCCGACGTGGCCGCCGCCCTTTCAAATCTTGTGGACGGAAACTACATCAAGGCTTTGTTTGTTGATCCGGCGACCTTGAACTACAGTCTGTACAGCATCCTTGACGAACGGTATGTCATCCCGGGAACATCGCCTGTGGGGCTGCGCAAGGCGGTAAAGAACGAGGTCGAGGTGGCCGGAATGAAGGAGGCGCATCTTGAGGACGGAGTCGCAATGGAGCGTTTCCTCCATTGGCTGCAAACCTCGGTCGATGCCGGCGATGCGGTCTGTGAATATGAAGCCTCGGCCAAGCTGCACGAGTTCCGCTGCGGGATAGAAGGCTTCCGTGGTGAGAGTTTCGAGACGATTTCGGCCTACGGTCAGAACGCCGCCCTGCCTCACTATGTCACACCGGTGGAGGGTTCGGCGGAACTGTCCGCCGAGGGGCTTTACCTGTGTGATTCCGGAGGACAGTACCTGTTCGGAACTACGGACATCACACGAACCGTACCGCTTGGGCCTTGCACGCAACTTGAAAAAGAAGACTACACATTGGTTCTGAAAGGCCACATAGCCCTTTCCAAGGCCGTCTTTCCAAAGGGGACGGCCGGCTGCCAGCTGGATGCCCTCGCGCGTGAGCCGCTGTGGAACGCAATGCGCAATTTCGGTCACGGGACCGGTCACGGTGTCGGATTCTACCTCAATGTCCACGAGGGGCCGCAGGACATCCGTCAGAACTTCAACCGGCAGGCCATACTTCCGGGGATGGTCACGAGCGACGAGCCGGGAATCTACCGGGAGGGCAGGTTCGGCGTCCGTCACGAGAACCTCGTCCTTTGCGTTGATGCCGGGGAGAACGATTTCGGCCACTGGCTGCGCTTCGAGCCATTGACCCTCTGCCACTTCGACACTTCGATCATCGTCAAGGATCTCCTTGACCGATCCGAAATCGACTGGCTGAACGCCTACAACGAAAGAGTCTACCGCACCCTCTCCCCGCATCTGTCTTCGGAGGTTGCCGCCTGGCTTCGTCAGAAGACCCTGCCGATATAGAATTAGGAGGATGAATAGTTGATTTTCCATGATCTCTTATAAGCCGCGAAAGGTCTCTAACCTGAATTTTGCACGTTACCAAAATTCAGAACAGAGACCTTTCGTGGCTTTAGAAAGATTACTGTGAATAATATACAAATATTATGTCTCTGTCTCTTAAAAACTATCTGACAAACTCAGAAACTGTTTAAGAAGCTGTTTAAAAATAATTCCTCTTTTTTCTTATGCGGCCTTTCCGGCCATTTTCATCTTTCTCATCGGTCACG
>CAVCPY010000218.1:0-2357 GCA_963604245.1 Eggerthellaceae bacterium | reverse complement strand
TAGCTCAAACTATCCTCATAAATCTTTTCGCTAACAAAATTTAAACAGCTTCTAAAAAAAGTCAGCATAAGTCTCATCTTATAATATCTTTTGAAGTCTCATCTTACAATATCTGTCAATTTCACGGACTGGAACGTGATGTGGGCCACGCTGGACTCGTACAGGATGCCCACCGTCTCGGGGTCAACCATCGTGAGACAGGAATATCCCCAGCCTTTCTCCTCGTCGAGCAACAGGCTGAAAGGCCACGTCACTCCTCCGTCGAGGCTGGCCTTTATCGTGATGTTGTACCGTCCGTCGGTGGTGTCCGGGTTGGAAAACAGCAGCAGGTCCTTGCCCAGCACGTTCTTATGAGCAGGCACGGAGATCAGGCTGGCCATACAGACAGGCTCCCGCAGGGTCGTCCTGTGCGACGGATGCTCCGTCCAAGAGCGTCCCAAGTCCTCGGTGAGCATAACTGCGCGCGCACCTCCCCGGTTGTCCCTCATATTCAGCATCAGCACTCCCGGCTCCACTTCGGCGACCTGCGCCTCCGTCGTGTTCGGACGGGCGGGATTATGAATATGCCAGGTCTCCCCGTGGTCCTTGCTGTACATAATGCCGGCGTGCGGCATCCTGTCCTTGTCGATGAACTGGATGGCGAACACCAAAGTGCCGTCACGCATCGTTATTCCCCGTCCCGGACCTTGGAGAAGGAAGCACCACGAAGGATCCTTCACTTGTTTCGTGACATTGACCGGCTCGCTCCAGGTGCGTCCGTCGTCATCGCTGCGCGCGATCACAAGCTGCGGGGTCTCGATCGGTTCCATTCCCGGAAGGGAGTTCGTCCAGGCCCTGCCGTTGCCCATCCCGTGCGTCCAGACGGCCACCGCCCAGACGGTTCCGGTGTTCTCATCGACCAGCACGGCCGGATCTCCGACCCCGTTCTGGCCGGAAGGAAAGCCGTCAGTGTCGGAGAAAGACATCGCTATGCGCATAGGCTCCCAGGTCTGTCCCTTATCAGTACTCCGGCTCACTCCTATGTCGATGCGCTCCTGAAGGTCAGCACTGTTGTTCCAGCGAACGTCATAGACCCCGATGAGGCTTCCGGCATTTGTCGTGACCAGTCCCGGAATACGGTAAGCCTTGGAATGGTCGTCTCCGGCGTGGCGTACTCCGTAGCCCATCCGGCGGATCACAGACTGCCGGCCTCCGGCGAAAGGGACCTTGACCCCGTTTATCACGACCTCAGAAATCCTGGTCTTCAATCCTGTCAGGAGAGAAGCCTTGGGATCCATCCGGACACTCACCCAGTAATAGTTGATTCCTCCGGTCATCCGTTGGCGTGAATGCAGGACTACTTTGCGCCCTATCCGGTCCGTCTGCTCCTGAAGCACTGAATAGGAGGGGTTGGCTGACCGCGTGTTCCAGACATCGTGAGAGGAGATGTACTCGACCGGACTGAAATGCTCACCTTGACGGCGGGCAGCCTCCGTTCCCGAATAGAACAGACGAAGTTCGGCGACCGAACCGATATCCGGCTTCCCGTCTAACTCCACCGTGACAGACTCAAGCACATCGCCGGGCTTCGCATCAGGAATGCGCAGCTGGAACAGGACATTGTCCGTGCGGTCAATAAGAATCGGAGTCTGCGGGCAACGGACATAAAGAGAGTCCGACGCTCGAAGAACCGAAGGCAGCGACAGAAGGGCCGCCAGCAAAAGAAGCATTTTATTTTTCATTATGTCATAAAGATAAGAATAATTTTGGTTCAACGTCGTGAATGTGGGCGAACGTCTCCTTCCACTGGATGGTAGCATTGTAGGTCTGGGATAAATAACGGTCGAACGATGCGCCGGTCCATCTCGTACGGTTGTAGGTTCCCGGGCGGGTCATATAGTCCTTTATCATATATTCCGTCGCGGACTCGTTGATGAACCATTGGGCGCTTCCCCTCAGAATAAGGTTCTTGAGGATTGAAGCCTCGAAAGTCTGCGAAATCGTGAATTTGTCGCGTTGGTAGTCATACCAGAATTTGTCGGCATTGTACGTCTGGTTCCCGTCCCCGGAATTAGGGCCAAGGAGCATGTTGCCGCTCTCGTCCTCGAAGCGGGCGGTAGGAGGCAACGACATTATTCGTCCGAAATAGTTGGCCTCACCGCTCTGACCGTAAGGCATCGGCATCCAGTTTCCACGGCTGTAGGAGAAGTTCGAGATGCTCTTCAGCCACGGGGTCACCATATAGTCACCGTTGAACAGGCCGGAAAAAGTGATGTCATCAGATAAAGAAAAAGGTTTCTTTTCATAAACATACGTTTTTAAATAAGAAGCTGTTTAAAAATGGTTCCCGCATTTTATTATGCGGAATTTTCGAGACA
>CAVCPY010000217.1:0-31510 GCA_963604245.1 Eggerthellaceae bacterium | reverse complement strand
ATGGCCGGAAAGGCCGCATAAGAAAAAAGAGGAATTATTTTTAAACAGCTTCTAAATGGAAAAGAAGAATATCATAGCGATTCGCAAGGAGGATGTGACTGCGGCAGACTCCGCATTTTCCTACTTGATGAAGAAAACCGAGGACAACCTTAATGAAAAGGCTAGAAGGAATATTCCGGAATATAAAAGCTTGACCGCATCACAGCTTGAAAGAGTCTCAATGACAGCGATTCAAGAATGCTGTGAGGGGACACCTTTTCGGTATGAGAAAATCAAATTGGTATCAGGTTTGAGATTTCCAGACATTATTGCGGAACGGTATTATGGTGTTGAAGTAAAGTCGACGAACAAAAACCATTGGACTTCTACTGGTAGCAGTATAGTGGAAACCACTAGATACAAGGATGTTGAAAGCATCTATATGCTATTCGGAAAATTAGGTGGCACACCTGCCGAGTTCAAGTGTCGTCCTTATCAGGATGTTCTGTATGAGATAGCTGTCACCCATTCTCCAAGATACCTGATTGATATGAACCTGAAATCAGGGGAAACTATTTTTGACAAAATGTCTGTTGGATACGATGATCTGAGGACTTCTCCGGATTCTATCTCAAAAGTCAAGCGTTACTACAAGTCTAAGGCTGAAACTAATGGTAATCAGATGCCTTGGTGGATTTCCAGTGATGATGAAGCGGCTGTCAGTATGAATATCCGTCTGTGGAAAGATTTGTCTGCCAATGAGAAAGCTGACTTGGTAGCACAAATCCTAGTCCTTTTTCCAGAAGTCGTTTCAGGTAAGTATGGTAAGGCTGCTTTGTGGTTGGCGGGAGCGAAAGGAATAGTATGCACGAACATCCGGGATTTGTTCTCGGCGGGAGGAAAAGTGAGAATTGTGGATGGGCAAACGTTGAAGACACCACTACCTAAAGTTGTGAAGACCTTGCGTGATAAATATGACCGCATCAAGCCTTTACTAAAAGGTGATTCTCAAATTATGGATTACATTCACGAATATAACCCCACTTTATTGTCTGGGAATATGTATGAAATATGGCTGAATGAGGTTGTTAATGAACTTCCTGACATAATGGAAGTTGCGTTGAAGTCTATATTGGAGAATAGTTCTGAGTTGAAATAGACTCTGTACACCAAGCCGGACACGATGACACGGAAGCAACGGCATTACTGTATGGCCTAACAATAGGATATACTATCCATATTCGGAGATTTTGATTATCTTTGTTTGGATTAAGGATTATTGACTTAAGTTTCGAATATGCGAAACACCTTATTTCCCGTCACGGCAGTGACGGAGCAAGTCTCTCCCCCGAGGGGAGGGATTTAGGGCGGGGGGCAACGTGGACTGAGCATTCTCGGCCGATGCACTCCGAACGTGAGATAAGGCATTTTGTCACAGGAACTTTGTTAGTGATGATGAAAAAATAAGTTGGTAAGTTTTTGTGAAGGATTTTTGCGGATAAATTTGTTTGTGAAGAAGGAGTGTGCCGGTGGCACACGACTGATGAACAAATAAATTCAGACCAAAAAGACGAGCAAAAGCACCAAGTTATTTTTTAGGAATCACTTAATTGCGAAAGTTGTATTATTGAAAGATTATGGGCTTTTTTACTTTCCCTGGGGAACAGGAACACAGGAGGTTCAACTACAAGCCGATCTACTACGACAAGGAAGAGGAAGAGCGTCGGCAGAAGTTCGGAAAGGTTGACGGGACTTTCGAGAAGGAAAAGGAAAGCGGTGAGTACAAGCCGGGTTCATACATCCGGGGTTCGCTCCGCGAGGGGAATTACGCCAGAAGGAACACGGTGTCCACCAAGGCGCAGAGAATCATCGGAATTGTCGGACTGATTCTTCTGGCGGTGATTCTGATTTACTTCACGAAATTCTATTCGATTCTTTAGGATGGAACTCAGGATCCTGCCCGGAAACATAGCGAATATGATCGCTGCGGGAGAGGTCGTGCAGCGGCCTGCCTCCGTGGTCAAGGAACTTGTGGAGAATGCCGTGGACGCGGGGGCGGAACAGATTTCGGTGATTGTCAAGGACTCCGGACGAACCCTGATCCAAGTCATAGACAACGGAAAGGGGATGACACCTGACGATGCGGTTCTCTGCTTCGAGAGACATTCGACTTCCAAGATAGCGACCGCCGAGGATCTGGAGGACATCACGACCTTCGGATTCAGGGGCGAGGCGTTGGCCTCGATAGCGGCTGTGGCGGAGGTGACGCTGAAGACCCGCACGGAAGACGAGGAGGTCGGCTGTCAGGTCG
Organism: Eggerthellaceae bacterium; assembly: GCA_963604245.1. Classification (GTDB taxonomy): domain Bacteria; phylum Bacteroidota; class Bacteroidia; order Bacteroidales; family UBA932; genus Cryptobacteroides. Next base: position 29,220 of record CAVCPY010000217.1, on the reverse strand, counting down.
AATTCGCCGCTTCGGTCCACAACTCGACGACGGAAGTGGCCGCCCCGAAAGGAACCAACATTGCCGTTCGCAATCTGTTCTACAACGTGCCGGCCAGAAGGAAGTTCCTGAAATCGGACAACGTGGAATTCAGGCATATTGTCGAAGAGTTCACGAAAGTGGCTCTGACAAGGCCGGAGACAGGATTCACGCTCAGCCACAACGGCAAGGATGTGTTCGTCCTCAAGCCTGCGAAATCGCTGAAATTCAGGATTATGGATTTGCTCGGGGCTTCCGTTGCGGGGGACGTGGTGGATGTCACTGCGGACACTTCCGTGGTCAGTCTGCGGGGATTCGCGGGCAGACCGGACACGGCGAGGAAGACTCTGGGCAACCAGTTCTTCTTTGTCAACGGAAGATATTTCCGAAGCCCGTACCTGCACAAGGCCGTGATGAAGGCCTACGAAGGGATGGTCGCGGACGGAGTGACTCCGTCATACTTCATCTATCTGGACGTGGATCCTCGCAGCGTGGACGTGAACATCAGCCCGACGAAGTCCGAGGTGAAGTTCGAGGATGACTCGTTCATATTCCAAGTCGTCTATGCTTCGGTGAAGGAGACGCTGGGGAAGAATTCGTTCGCTGGAGGGATTGACTTCAGCAATCCGGAGGTTGACAACATACCGGTGCTGGGGGCGCATTTCTCTGAGTATCAGCCCGAATCGATTCCGCAGGTGGAGGTGGACAGCGGGTACAATCCGTTTGATCCGGTCACTCCAACCGGAGGTGCTTCGGACGCTTCGTCAGGCACGGCGGCCGGATGGAAAGGTTCCGGAAACGGTGGCTTCGGCCAATATGTTGACCGGCGGGAGGATTATGGCAAACTTTTCGAAGAGAAGACGCTGCCGGTCACGCAGACCATCATCCTCGGCGGGAAATACATTGTGGCGCCGACGAGGGACGGACTGATGATTGTGAACGTCAGAAGAGCCAGAGAGAGAATCCTTTACGACAGGGTGTTGGCCGCCCTCACAAAAAACGGGCACGTCACACAGGCGAATATGTTCCCCGTGAAAGTGGAGGTCGGAGCCGCCAACAGAGCCGTTTTCGACGACAAGGCCGAACTGCTTGCCAGACTTGGATTCGACATCTCACCGTTCGGAACTGACACGATTGTGGTCAACGGAGTTCCGGAAGGATATTCGTGCGAGGCTGGAAAGGTACAGACGATGGTTTCGGATCTGCTGCTGATCCTCTCGGACGACAGTTACTCGCTGCCCGGAGTGATGGAAGCCGCAATGGCGGAGAAAATCGCCCTGCTTGGAGCGTCCGGGTGCGACCCTCTGACCTCTCCGATAGAGGCAAGGCATTTACTGGACACCTTGCTTTCCTGCAGCAACCCGGAGCTGACCGGCAACGGGAAAAGGGTTATGGCGATTATGACCACCGCACAAGTGGAAAAGTTATTTTGATTTTTTGAACATAAAAGTATGTCATATTACTACGACAACGGGCAATCAGGCATAGGCGGATTCCTCAACAGGATTCCCCCGGTCACAAGGAATATCCTGCTGGTCAACATCGTGATGTTCATCGCCACGGCGATCAACCAGAACTTTATGGTCGGCACGTTCGCGATGTTCTACCCGACATCTCCGTTCTTCCGCATCTGGCAGCCGGTCACCTACCTGTTCATGCACGGAGGCTTCTGGCATCTGTTCTTCAATATGTTCTGCCTCCTGATGTTCGGTTCCGCCCTTGAAAGGACGATCGGGTCAAAGAAATATCTCATCTTCTACTTCGCGGCCGGTATGGGAGCCGTGCTGACACACACCGCCGTGGAGTATTTCCAGATGGAAGCAATGGCTTCCGCCAATCCGGGAATCCTCACGGAGGGACAGATCAATCTTCTGCGCACTCCGACGCTCGGAGCATCGGGAGCGATCTACGGAATCCAGATCGGCTACGCAATGCTCTACCCGAACGATGTCTGGACGCTGTTGTTCCCGCCAATCTCATTGAAAGCCAAATGGTTCGTTCTGATCTTCATCGCCATTGAACTCTACACCGGCGTGACCGGGACAATGGACGGAGTGGCGCACTTCGCCCACCTCGGAGGAATGCTGTTCGGCTTTCTGCTGCTTCTCTATTGGAAAAAATCCGGCAAACTTTGGCAAAGGTGACAAACTGATCTGCAATGAGCGGGAACAATCACGAGACTTCGTCCGGCGGCATTATGGCAAGGTTGCTGATGCTGATTTCGGCCTTCCTGCTACTGCTCAGCTACGCCTCGATGGCCGTGAACCCGGCCAAGGCCTGGTATATGACCGTGCTAGGACTTTTGTTCGTGCCGATCGCTGTCCTCAACGGGATATTTCTTGTCCTTGCGGCAAGAAAAGGCTCCCGGTCGTTTCTGATTCCGCTGCTGGCGCTGCTACCTTCGTTGATACTCATAGGACGGTACTTCCAGTTCTCATCCGGCGCGGCGGACAGAGGCCAGGACACCATCAAGATACTGACTTACAATGTGGGTCGCTTCGCATTGGGACGGGCTCCGGAATTCAAGGAGGAAGGCGGCGGGGCGGTGTGCGCCGATTCGGCGGTAAGGTTCATCACGGAGAACGACGCCGACATCGTGTGCCTTCAGGAGGTCTATCTGCCCGGCGAATATGATGTGGCGAAGTTTTTCGGTAAGCGTTTCCCCGGGTATAATGCCGGTTACTTTATGTTCGTGACCGACAGGGGAAGCTACGGAAATGTCACGTTAAGCAAGTTCCCTATCAGGCGGAAAGGGAGACTGATGTTCGAAAAGAGCTCCAATCTGGCGCTATACACCGACCTGAAGATCGGCGAAGGCTCCGAGATAAGGGTATATAACTGTCATTTTGAGAGTTACAACGTGTCTCTGTCGAGACTCAAGAAGTCCGTGGCGGACAAGGACAGGGAGTTGATGTGGGAGACGGAGGAGAAGATGAAGAAATCCATCCGCAGGAGACCGGAGCAGGTGGACAAGGTGATGTCCGACATCGAGGACTGCACGCTGGAGGCCATCGTGACCGGGGACTTCAACGACAATCCGATGTCGTACACCTACAACCGCCTGAAGAAAGGCCGGGGCGACTCATTCGTGGAGGCCGGCAGAGGCTTCGGGGCGACATATTCATTCCTCTGGCCTTTCATCCGCATCGATTATATTCTTTACCCGTCGCATTTTGACGCAGTGTCGCACACCGTCCCCCGCATCCGCTATTCCGACCACTATCCCGTCATCGCGGAAATCAATCTTACTGAACCGAATTGATGTCAATGAGATTGTTCAGGATCGCATAGACGGTAAGGCCGGCGACAGTCTTGATGCCGGTCTTGCGGGTGATGTTCTTGCGATGCGTGATGACGGTGTAGATGGAAAGGCTGAACTTGTCGGCAATCTCCTTGTTGAGCATCCCCTGCGCCACACAGACCAGAATCTCCTTCTCGCGGGCCGAAAGCTCGTCTCCGTCGGAAGCGGATTCGGGCTGCCTGGAATCGATGGCCGAATGAATCTTCCTTATGACACCGGCGGAATCTTCGTACAGCGAAATCGACCCGTCGTACTGCTTAAGAATATCCTCGGTCACGGCCGGACCCTCCAATGCGATGACTGAAGCGTCACACAATTCGGCTATCGTCAACCGCCCCTCCTTCCTGCTCTGGAAATCAAACACGGACGGATCGATGACAATCACGTCCGGCGCCAGATTGCGAAGCCTGGCCGCACTGGCTCTGGAACAGTCAACCAGATTCTCCAGAACCTGAAACTCGCCGTGTTCCGAGAGAATGCTTCCCAGCCCTCTGGCCACGATGTCAGAGGGTACGATCAAAACCACTGTCTTCCTATTCTCCATCTCGCTCAAGCCAGCTTACAATCGGCACAAGAATACCATTCTCAACGTAGGTATGCCGCCTGAGGTCGTCACGAAGATGGTAAATGGACAGCAATACCATAATCTTCAACTCGTTGGAGCAATCTCCCGGAAGGTATTTCATCACGATGTTCTTCAAGTCCTCAAGCTTCTCCTCCACGTTCTCGTGATGCTCCTCGAACTGTTCTATTGAATATTCAGAAGTCTTCGCTCCGTCCCGCCTCAAAGCCTCGATGTAAGGGAAGACCACCTCCTCCTCGTAGGCGAAGTGCTTGTCCAGTTCCTCCTTGTAGTCGTTGAAAAACTTAAGGACAACCTTCTTCTGCCTCTCATCGAACGGAGCCACGAGCTTGTCGAACGAGTTCTCAAGGACGCGGAGAGCCTGCCCCATATAGTAAAGATGGGAACTGTGCAGGTAGTCGATGATGTTCCGGATGTCGCCGCCGGAGAGTTCCTCCCGGGAAGGGATGTGGTCCGGGAATGAGTAAACATTGCAGATCAGGATGAAGGTGTCCGGGTCGATGCCGCATTTCTGACAGGCGACGGACACAGGCAGACCCGCATACTTCAGGTCAAGACCCATTCTGGAAATCACCTGAAGCAGACTGTAGTCGATGTCGATCAGTTCCGACACGGACATTTCTGTGGTGTATTTTTCTTTCATATCAAATCAACATTGCGGTGATGTGGAAGCCTATGAAGCCGACAAGCCAGGCGACAACCATCGTGTAGGCGCAGACAGCCACGGCCCAGCGCCACCTGCCTGTCTCGTTCTTGATCGCCACGAAAGTCGCGATGCAAGGGAAATAAAGCAGTATGAATATCATATATGCCACCGCGGCGGGCAGACTGACAGAACGTGCCAGCGTCCCCTGAAGCTGTGTGTCGGCGGCAAGCACATCCGCATCTCCGGACTCGACCACCTGCGAGACCTCCGGCTCATCGGATGCGTACATAACACCCAAAGTGCTGACAACCAACTCTTTGGCCACCACTCCGGTCAACAGGCCGATGTCCATCTTCCAACTGAACCCGAGCGGATCAAGAGCCGGAGAGACAGCCTTGCCGAGCTGCCCGATGTAAGAGTGTTCCTGCTGATACTCAGCACCTTTGTCAGAGCGCGGGAAGTAGCCCAGACACCAGATCACCACGGAACCGATCAGAATCGTCGTGGCCATCTTCTCAAGATATTGCTTTCCCTTCTCCCAAGTGTGCCTCCAGATCGCCTTTCCGGTCGGCACCCTGTAAGGAGGCAGTTCCATCACGAACGGAAGGTCATCCTCCTTGATGAAACGGCTGAGCACGACCGCAGACAGAATCGCCAGAAGAATTCCGAGGAAATATATTCCCAGAAGGGCAAGGGCCGAATGGTGCGGGAAGAAGGCTCCCGCAAGCAGGACGAAGATCGGCAACCTGCCGGCACAGGACATAAACGGAAGAATCGCTATCGTGATGAGACGGCTCTTGCGGCTCTCTATCGCCCTGGTGGCCAGAATCGCTGGGACGTTGCAGCCGAAGCCCATCACCATCGGGATGAAGGACTTGCCGTGAAGACCGATCCGGTGCATCAGCTTATCGACTATGAAAGCGGCGCGCGCCATATAACCCGAATCCTCCATTATAGAGAGGAAGAAATAGAGAATCAAGATGTTAGGCAAAAACACAAGCACACTCCCCACTCCGGCGATCACGCCGTCCACGAGAAGGTCCTTGAGCCAGCCGTCCCTCATAAAGTTCGCGACGAAATCCCCGAACTGCCCCACCAGCCAGTCAATCCAGTTCATCGGGTAGTCGCCCAAAGTGAACGTGGACTGGAAGATGAGGTAAAGAAGGAGGATGAATATCGGGAACGCCGCCCACTTGTTGGTGACCACGGCGTCAATCCGGTCGGTGACAGTCTTCTTCGGCTTGGAAGCCACGTGCTGGACGTAAGTCTCGGCGAGGGCGCCGTGGATGAATGAATATTTCGCATCGACTATCGCCGACTCGACATTGGAGTGGAGCAGGTTCTCGATGCGGGCGGATTCCTCGGTGCGGACCTGGGCGATGTCCTCGGCGTTTGACAGAGTCCCGATAACACTTTCAATCTGCTTGTCGTTCTCAAGGTACTTGATGGCCAGATAGCGGGTGGAGTACTTGCCTCGGATGTCCTGATTCTTCTGAATCAGAAGCTTGATGCGGTCGATGCTCTTCTCAAGCTCCTGACCGTGGTTGATGTGGATGTGCCGGGCGAGCCTCTCGTCGTGCTTCTCGTAGATCTTGATGACGGTGTCAAGCAGTTCCGGAATACCCGTCCCGTCACGGCAGACCGTCGGGCAGACAGGCATTCCGAGAAGATAGCCAAGCTGCTTGATGTCGAGGCTGTCCCCCTTGGCCTGAAGCTCGTCGTACATATTCAGGGCCATCACCACGCGGAGGTTCATATCGATGACCTGGGTTGTGAGGTAGAGGTTTCTCTCGATGTTGGATGCGTCCACGACATTGACCACGACATCGGGAACGTTCTCTATCAAGTTCTTGCGGACGTAGAGTTCCTCCGGGCTGTAGGCTGACAGCGAATATGTTCCGGGGAGGTCCACGAAGACAAACCTGTAGCCCTTATACTCGAAATGCCCTTCCTTGGCGTCCACGGTCACGCCGCTGTAGTTGCCCACGTGCTCGTGGCTGCCTGAGGCGATGTTGAACAACGAGGTCTTTCCGCAGTTAGGATTGCCGACAAGGGCGACGCGGACGACGTGATGCCTCTCCTGGGCGAGGCGTTCCATCTCAAGGTTCAGAGCCGCGATCTCGTCACAGTCGTCCTCAAAGATCGATGAGACATCCTGCTTTGCTTCAACGACAGCCTTGGCCTCCTCCTCACTGATGACATCGATGAGCCCTGCTTCGGAGCGCCTCAACGAAACTTTGTAGCCAAGTATCTCATATTCAATAGGATCTTTCAGCGGAGCATTCAGCACAACCGCAACCCGCTTTCCGGAGATGAAGCCCATCTCGATGAGCCTCTTCCGGAATCCCCCGTGTCCGTTCACTTTGGCGATGACGCCAACCTCTCCTGTTTTGAGTTCAGAAAGTTTCATACGAAATAAAGCAGGGAGTCACCCCTCAACACACCATTACCCAAAATTGACACAAAAATATTCAATTTGAACGACATTCGCAATCGCTAACTGTTGGTATGCGGTGGCGGAGCAATCACTACATATCAGTAAGAAGAGATGTTCACTTCAGTGCAGACCAACGAAAGGAAACAGTCAACAGGCACTTCTTCTAAGAAGCCGCCTTGGGAGAAGTAGGCAACAACCTGTCTGACAACGGAGATTCTCACAGGCAGGGACGCTTCGACTGTCCCGATGTCCATTCCTGTGAGGACTTTATTCGATTATGAAGCTGTTTAGAAGCTGTTTTGATTTGTTTGAAATGCTCTTTGAGGTGAAAGAATCTTCATTTTCTTCCCGCTTCTTCAGTCAGATAGCACCGCTATCCTCCTTGGAAGAAGCGGTCGAACCTGAAGTTTTTCACTCTCAACCCAGCGCCCGAACCGAGAGCAATCGAACTCGTTCGGATTGCCGAGGTGAGTAGCAGGGAAAGAGCTTGCTCTTAATCTTCAAACAAACAAAACAAAACAGCTTCTTAGTGATGATGAAAAAAAAGTTGGCGGTTTTTAATGAATACTATACACACCATATGATTATTTATTCACCATTCCATCCTGCATTACGGTTCACCAGAAGAGGAAAAAGAGGTTACACAAGAGCCGATTTCTCGCATAGGGGGGGGGTAACTACAATATAATCAATAACTTAGCTATATAAAAGATGAACGGGGTTTGCTGTCGCAGCAGACCCCGTTCGCAATTCTAACCTAAAACTTAACCTATGAAAAAACTATTCGTTGCAAAGGTATATCTTTTTTGTAAAACAAGCAAAAATGAAAGAATAATATTTGTTCTAAACTTCCGTTTTTGTGGTCTAAATGGCAAAAACAGCTATTTGAACCTGTTATGCTCTTGATTTTTTGCAATATTTTGAAATGCACCGGATGCCTTACTCCGCCTTAGGCAGACAGTTTTCGTCAAGTTTGATTGTCTTGATGCGAACATCCATCAGAGGTTTGTCCCTCTGGTCGGTGGCGACCTGCGCTATCCTGTCAACAACATCAAGGCCGCTGACAGTCTCACCGAAGACAGTATAGCTTCCGTCAAGCTGGGCGCAGGCATTTGCGTCCTGCACGATGTAGAACTGAGAACCGGACGACTCCTTCTTCGGATTGGCCACGTCTCCCCTGCGCGCAGCGGCAAGGGCACCCTTCTTGTGGGTATATTCAGGCACAAACTCCGCAGGAATCGTGTACCCGGGGCCTCCCTGACCGTACTTGGCCACAGCGGCGGCGGAAGTGTCCCTGGTGAACGGGTCGCCCCCCTGGATCATAAAACCGTTGATGACCCTGTGGAAAAGAAGGCTGTCATAATAGCCTCCCAGAGCCAGTTTCTCGAAGTTTTCCCTGTGCAGAGGCGTCTTGCTGTAAAGTTTAACCTTGATTGTTCCGAGGTTGGTCTCGATGTCAAACACCGGCTCTGCCGGCAAAGTCGCGATTGTCTCCATAATTGTCTTTGCTTTTGCGGCCTTCTCTGCGGCCGCGATTGAGTCCTGACGGGCCTGCTCTGCGGCAGCCTCGGCCTCGGCGGCTTTCCTTGCGCTGTTGCCGCAACCGAAGACCATAGCCGCAGCGGCGGCACAGGCCAGAACTGTGAAAATGTTCTTTCTCATATTCATTGAAAATTAAAACTTTCGGTAGTTGTAGCCCAGAATGTCGAATATCTTGAAGGACTCGGCCTGAAGGGCGGCCTTGAACCTGTCAGGATTCTTGTCTTCAGGTCTGCACCACTGCACCTCGCTGAGAGCCGTCATACGAGGGAGCAGCATATACTCCAGATGCTCCGGCGTGGCGATATATTCAGTCCAGAGGTTGGCCTGCACACCAAGGATGTGCTTCTGCTGCTCCGCGTCCAGTCCATCAAAAGGCTCGTAGCCATAGACTTTCTCAATAGGGAGGTCGCCACCGATTCCAAAAGGCTCCTTGTCCTGATCCTGCGACTGGTAGTAGTCGAAATAGCAGTAGGTGTTAGGGGTCATTATGACATCGAAGCCCATCGAGGAAGCCTTGATGCCGCCGGCGGTGCCTCTCCACGACATCACGGTCGCACCCTTGGCCAACTCGCCCTCAAGCACCTCGTCCCAGCCGATGATCTTGCGTCCCCGGTCGTTGAGGAATTTCTGGACACGCGCCGTAACATAGCTCTGGAGGTACTGCTCGGCGCTATGATGCTCATCGGCCTTTATGCCGAGAGCCTTGATCCTGGCTTGACAGTCAGGGCACTTCTCCCATTCGGTCTTCGGGCACTCGTCTCCGCCGATGTGGACATATTCGGAAGGGAAGATGTCCAACAGTTCTGTGAACACATCCTCAAGCAGGGTGAACATTCCTTCCTTGCCCGGACAGAGAACCTCCGGGGACACTCCCCACCTTGTCCAGACCTCGTAGGGGCCGCCGGTGCAGCCGAGTTCAGGATAGCCGGCAAGCGCTCCCATCATATGCCCCGGAAGGTCAATCTCAGGGATGACCTCGATGCCAAGTTCAGCGGCGTATGCCACCACATCCCTCATCTGCTCCTGATTGTAATACCCCCCGTAGCGTATGCCGTCGTTGCTGCCCCAGTCCTTTTTGATGACGGTGCCGTTCCTGAACGCTCCCACCTCGGTGAGTTTAGGGTATTTCTTGATCTGGGCGCGCCAACCCTGGTCGTCAGTCAGATGCCAGTGGAACCTGTTGAGTTTGTACAGGGCCATTACATCAAGGTACTTCTTGACCTCCTCGACGGAGAAGAAATGCCTTGAGCAGTCAAGGTGCATTCCCCGGTAGCCGAAGCGCGGCTTGTCCTGAATCTTCACGCAAGGGAAGAGAAACTTCTCGGACGGGTCAGGCTTGTCACCGAATATGCTGACGCTCGTCAGCTGCTTAAGGGTCTGGAGCGCATAGAGGAAGCCGTTGTACGAAGATGCGCGGACAGTGCAGCCGCTTTTGCAGATGACGATGGAATATTCCTCCTCCGCAAGACCGGAGTCTTTAAGGAATATGAAGCCCTTCACCTTGGAGCAGTCTTTTTCAAGGCCAATCGGGGTGGCATAGGAGGATATCCTTCCGCTGACAAGGGATAACCTGCCGGCGAATTCCTTGATGATTTCCTGACTCTTGACATCAATGGACGGATCGCAGTTGAAGTTGGCTCCGGCACCCTTGAAAATGCCCTTTTCAACCTCGACGCTTTGAGGATAAGGAATGACATTGACCGTTGTCGCGACTTCCTTCGCCCTTGCGGAAGAGGACGCGAATAGAAGCGACAGAGCGATGATGCTGATGACTTTTTTCATATTTGAATATATTAACGTAGATTCATTTCTCCCGTAATAGTCTGCCCACGACCGCTAAAGATACGAAAATCTTTCGGTTATCAGTACAGCAGCAGGCCCAGAATGCCTCCAGCGACGATGATCTTGATCGGCCCGACCTTGAAGACCATCGAGGCGATGACGGCCGCGCCGAAGAGTCCCCAGCTGATCCAGTCCGGGAAATTCTCCCTGACGACGCTGATCTGCGGTGCGATTCCGTTCCAGTCCACGGAGAACATAAGGATCAGAGCGGCTGCTCCGATAAGACCCACGACGGCAGGCCTCAGGCTGGCGAGAACGCCGGCGAAAACCCTGCTGTTCTTGAATTTAGTGTAGAACTTGACAATCGCAAGCACGATGAGGAACGACGGCAGGATGACGGCGACCGTCGCCGACAGCGATCCGATGATCCCGACAAGATGGCTTGCCCCGGCCTGATGCAGGACTTCATAGCCGACATAGGTGGCGCAGTTTATGCCCACCGGGCCCGGAGTCATCTGGGAAATGGCCACGATGTCGGTGAAAGCGCTTTCAGTAAGCCAACCGTGCGCTACGACCACCTGCGTCTGGATGAAAGAGAGCATAGCGTAACCTCCGCCGAACGTGAAGAGTCCGATGACGAAGAACACCCAGAAAAGCTGGAGTATCAGAGCGGTTTCAGTCATTTTTCGCCTCCTTTCTGTTCTTTACGACGGCGATGCCCGCCGAGACCACGATCAGGACAAGCAGGATATAGACCGGCGAGAAACTCAAAAAGGCCACAAGAAACAGCGTCACGCCGGAAATAGCCCAGGCCCACCAGGTCTTGTTGTTCTTCCTCGCCATATTGATCATCGGCACGGCGATCAGCGACACCACGACCGGACGGATGCCCTTGAACACTCTCTCCACCACCGGAGCGTCACGGAAGTTAGTGAATATCATAGCGATGAGCAGGATGGTCACGAACGACGGGAGCACCGAGCCGAGCGTGGCGACGACGCTGCCTTTCACTCCGTGGAGCTTGTGTCCGACGAAGATGGACATATTCACCGCCAGCACTCCGGGAGCGGACTGGGCCATCGCTATGATGTCTGGAAGCTCCTCGTCGGTCATCCAGTCTCTTTTCACCATCTCATCCCGGATCAGAGGAATCATAGCGTAGCCTCCGCCGATGGTGAATGCGCCGAGCTTGGCGAAGATCAGAAAAACCTTCCACAGGGACACCTCTTCCGAAGGGGTATTTGTCTGTTCTTTTGACATATTCATTAGATTTAGCTTTCGTAAGCAGCCATACGCTTGTGATAAAAAAACTTGTCCGACGTTTATTGACAACGATTGACCATTGCGGCCACCACTTCGCCGGAGGTTCTTCCGTCCGGTCCGTGGGAGGAAGAGTGGAACTCGCGGCATCCCGTAGTGGCCTCAAGACGGGCGATGTTCCCAGGTCTCACTCCTGAGCCGGCAAGGATGATGATCCTGCCGTCCGCCCTGTCATTCAATTCCTTGAGAGTGAATTCCCCGTCGTTGACATTCGAGGCGTGACCGGCGGTCAGAAGCCTGTCACATCCGAGCGCGACAATCTCCTCCAACGCTTTGAACGGATCCGCGCACTCGTCGAACGCTCTGTGGAACGTGACGTGAAGGCCGTCTGCCGCCGCCATAAGCCGCCCTACAGCCGCCGTGTCGATGCTTCCGTCCTCCCTCAACGCTCCGACAACCACTCCGTTCACCCCCAGTTCCCGGCACATCCGGACGGATTCCACCATAGAGTTGACCTCGTCCTCATCATAGACAAAGTCTCCGCCACGGGCCCTGACCAGCACGTTCACGGGAATATTCACAGCACCCAATGTCGCCTCGATGCAGCTTCGGGTTGGGGTGACGCCCCCGCAAGGCAGATCCTCGCAAAGCTCAATCCGCCCCGCTCCGCCCCGCACGGCCTCGGCGGCTTCCGCCGCGTCAGTGCAGCAGCACTCCAGAAATCGTTTGTCGTTCATAGTGCAAATTTAGGCAAAGTAATCGGAACGCCGTGAAATACTCCCGGAAAAAGCGTCTTCGCCTCACGGTCTTGAAGATTCCGGAGGATGAGTGGATAAAATTTTTTAGAGTGCCGTGTTTTTGTTAAACATTGTAATTAATCAACATAATAATATTAAGAAATGATACCTCAATACTTTTCAACTGCACAATATTGCATCTTAAACCGATTAACACATATTGATTATCATTCTGTTAAAATTTATTAAAACTATTGCAAAAGTCCTAAAGATTACATATTTTGCGCTGTCAATCAGCTGAACATCACTCTTTGACATCAAATACAATGTTTAACAAATTACTTTTTGAAAGTCAAGGCATTAGTCAAGACATTCGCAACAGCGTTTTTATGACAAATATTTAACACACAGCATATTGAGTTCACTTGGAAGAGTTCCGCAAAATGCTTTTTTACCCATCCAAGACGTGTTCTTTCAGGTGAACTCATTCAATAATGTCAAAGTTCAACCAATTAATTTTAGGTTTTATGAGTAAAAAAATTTATTCTTTGCTGCTGTGTCTCTGCCTGGGCATCGGCACGGCACTCGCGCAGAACATCACCGTCAAAGGGACGGTCACTTCTGCGGAAGACGGATCTCCGGTCATCGGGGCGTCCGTGTTTGTCCAAGGGACGAAGAATGGAACCGTCACCGACAATTCCGGACAGTACACGCTCCGGGATGTTCCGGCGGGCAGCACCCTCGTGTTCTCCTGCATCGGAATGATTGACGTCAAGAAAACAGCGGACAGGGTCGTGAACGCCACCTTGTCCACCGACAATGAGCTTCTCGACGAAGTTGTCGTCACGGCGCAAGGCCTCACGAGAAAGCAGAAGGCAATCGGTTATTCCGCACAGACGGTGACGGCCAAGGAGCTTACCACCGTACACAGCTCGGAACTCGGCAACTCTCTTGCCGGAAAGGTTGCGGGAGCGCAGTTCTGGGGAGCGGGCGGTTCCACGTTCAACGAGGGAAAGATCATCCTGCGCGGAGCCACGTCCTACAGCGACGCCCAGGGAAGCGAGCCTATCTACGTCGTTGACGGGGCAATCGTCTCAAGGGCATCCGTGAATATGGAAGACGTGGAAAGCCTCAACGTTCTGAAAGGTCCTTCCGCCACAGCCCTCTACGGCTCACGCGGAGCCAACGGAGCGGTGGTGATCACGACAAAGAAAGCTGCTGACGGAAAGAGTTCCATCGAATTCTCGACGACCACATCTGTCGAGACCTACTACAACCATATCGATGTCAACAGGCTCTATGGCGGCGGTTCAAGCGCGGCCAACGTCTCCTACTACGCTGCCAACTCCGAAAATCCGGACGCCACAGACTGGACATCGGCCGCCAACCTGCTTACCCCGCTTGATGACGGCACCTACATTATGGACTATGAAAGCGATGAGAACTGGGGGGCACGCTACGACGGTGTAACACTGGTGCGTTCAGGCCTTTCTTGGGACCCTACCTCGGACAAATACGGCAAGGCCGACACCTGGAAATCCCGCCTGAACCTGCGCGACCTTACCCGCGCCGCCTGGACAAACAACACCAACGTGGCGTTCTCAAAGGCTGGGAACGGTTTCAGGACAAGGGTGGCGTTCAACAATGTCGAGCGCCAGGGCATAATGTACAACTCGAACGCGACCCGCCGTTCGTTCAGCGTGACCTCTTCGTTCAAGCCGGCCAGCTGGCTCAATGCCGATGTCAGCTACCGCTACCGCTACCGCAAGACAAAGAACGCGGCCACCGAAGGTTATTCGGCCGCCGGAAATGTTGTCTGCGAATTCACTCAATGGGGACAGACCAACGTCAACATCAAGGAGTTGAAGGACTATCAGAGGCCGGACGGTTCCTGGAGAACCTGGAACATCGTCAGCACGGACAATCTTGCGGCCAACTACCACGACAACCCGTTCGGTACCCTGAACAACTACAACACCTACTCCTATAACAACTACCATCTTGTCACCGCAGATGTCTATTCTCTGCTGCCGCAGAATGTGCGTGTCGGTGTCCGAGTCAACAACAACATAAGCGCCAGCCGCTACGATGCCAAGTACGGCAACGGCTCGACCGTTTTCAATCCATATTTCCGCACCTATCACTCTCAGGCCAATGATTTCACAGCCCAGGCCTATGCCACGTGGAGTGACCACTTCGTGGACAACCGCCTCTCCGTGGAGACCGCCGTGTTTGCGGAGACAAGAAAATACGACTATTACTACCTCAACAGTTACACGAACGGAGGCCTGTCAGTGCCCGGGTTCTTCAACCTTGCCGCGTCGGCAAGCACCTACGGAACCAACAATGAAGAGTCTCACTTCAAGACCCGCTCGTTCTTCGGCACAGCCACTATCGGGTGGGACGACCTTGTCTATCTTGACGGTTCTCTCCGCTATGACATAGACTCCCGCCTGGCCAATGACAACAACTCATTCCTTTACGGAGGCGGCTCGGTGTCATTTATGGCCAGCAAACTGATTGACGCGTCCTGGCTCAATTTCTGGAAAATCAGAGGTTCCGTAGCCCAGGTGGGTTCCACTCTCGGAGCCTACAACATCTACCCGACCTACACGGTGGGCACAAAGACGCACGGCCTCACGACAATGTACGAGCCGACCACACAGGTCAACTCCTCAATCAAACCGACCATCTCCACATCCTATGAGTTCGGAACGGAGTTCAAACTGTTCGGCAACAGACTCTTCGGCGACATCAACATCTATCGCAAGGACACCAAGAACGACATCATCTCGGCCAACGTGCTGCCTCAATCCGGCTATGCCTACCGCAGGCTCAACGCAGGTATGGTACGCAATCAAGGAATCGAGGTCTCTCTGGGCGGAGTCCCGGTCCGTACGCGTGACATCGAATGGACTCTCGCCGGGAACATCGCCAAGAACAACAACAAGCTCATCACCCTTGCCCCTGACCAGACCGAATACACCATCTACTGGACGAAATTCTACGACGCCTGGTACCTCAAGGCCATCGAAGGGAAGCCTATCGGCGTCATCACGTCAGGCTCACGTTGGGTGACCAACGAGGACGGCAAACCGGTTCTCCAGAAAGGCACCGCCGCCTGGGGCGATGTCAGACCTACGTGGGAGAGAGGCGTGGAAAAGGAAGTCGGGAACGTACAGCCTGACCTCACAGGAGGATTCTCAACGTCATTCAGGTACAAGAACCTTACTTTCAACGCATCGCTTGACTTCACCATCGGCGGACAGCTTGTGTCGTGGACGAATATGTGGGGAACCGGCTCCGGAGTACTCGCATCCACGGCCAAGGTCAACAACAGGGGTGTGAACGAGCGCGAGCCTGTGGCTGTCGGCGGGGGTGTCTATATTGAAGGAGTCGATGCCGACGGCAATCCACTGTCCGGCTACGTCGACGCCTACCGGTACTACCACTATCTGGCCTATTACAACGATGACAACTGGATCTACGACAAGACCTACGTCAAGCTTCGCGAGGTTTCCCTCCGGTACGACATTCCGGGCAAGATTCTCAAGAAAGCGGGAATAGGCCTCACCAACGCAAGCGTGGCCCTTGTCGCCACAAACCCGTGGCTCATCTACTCGGCCTGCCCGAACATCGACCCTTCCGAGATCGCAGGTGTTTCGTACAACTACCTTGAAGGAGGCCAGGCTTTGTCCACAAGGACATTCGGGTTCTCAATCAATCTTACTTTCTAAAGCATAGGAGATGAACATTATGAAAACCATACACAAGATTCTTTTCACGGCAGCGGCCATCGCTGTCACATTACCGTCCTGCGACAAAATCACGGATTTCGGCGACATCAACGAGGACCCGAACAAGCCGTCCACGGCGTTCACTGAATACCTGTTCAGCTACGCCTGCCAGTATGTGCCGTATTTTGTCCTCGGATCGACCACAAACGGCTACGACCCTTGGCAGCAGGAGTGGCCTGGCTACCTGTCCGAGTCCAAGAACAACCAGTACGGGCCTCTGGGGACCACCATACAGTACTCCACAAGCGCCATCTACCTCTATCCTCTCAAAAATTTGAATATGATCGTGGAGATGAACGAGGATGAAGGCCAGAAGGATTTGTCCAACGTGAAGTCATTCGGTTCCAATGCCAACCAGATAGCGGCGGCAAAGACGCTTGCGGCCTACTACTATATGTCCCTCACTGACATCAACGGCCCGATCATCCTTTCCGAAGCATTCAAGGGTTCCTCGGAAGACAACTGGAAACCGGCGTATGACTCACAGGAGTCTGTCTATACCCAGCTCGACGAGTCCTTGACCGAAGCGTACAAGCAGTTTGACGAGAGCGAATCATTGACTTCCGCCGACATCCTCTACGACGGGGACATCTCCAAATGGAAGAAGCTCAACGCCTCCCTGCGAATGTTGCTGGCCATCAAGCTCTGCGATGTCGCCCCCGAGGTGGGCAAGACCCGGTTTGCGGCGGCCTACAAGGACGGAGGGATGGAGAGCGTCTCCGACGGCTTCTACTACAGCTACGACGAACTCACGTGGAACCGCCTCTACTACTGGTGCTCGCCTGACTACTCCGCAGCCGGATTCAATGCCGTGCCGAACTATTTCATAGTGGAGCAGATGAAATCCCTGAAAGACAACAGGATGTTTGAATATTTCGACATCGAGGGCTACAAGGGGGCGCGAGACGAGGCCAAATTCCCGAGAGACCAGCACAGCTCATTCTATGGAGTTCCGTTCGGCCTCAACGACAACAATGCCGTCTCGGCTTTCAGCACCTGCTGCTGCAGCGTGAACAGCAGTATGCTGGCCGTGGATGCCACATTCCCTGTGATTCCGACTGCGCGGGTGCTTCTCACGGAAGCGGAAGCGGCGTACAGGGGCTGGATTTCAGCCGATGCAAAGAGCCTGTACGAGAAAGGCGTCAAGGCCTCGTTCGAGCAGTGGGGAGCGGCCGGAGCTGATGAATATGTAAGTTCCGAGGCTGTGGCCTACAATCCTTCAAACGGACTTGAGCAGATAGCCATCCAGAGATGGATCGCCAGCTATCTGTCTGACGGCGTCGAAGCCTGGTCCGACTGGAGAAGACTGGACATCCCTTACCTTCCGGTAGGCCCGGGAGCCGTGACCCTCGGGAACTCTCACTACCCGTACCGCATCGGCTATTACTCAGACACTGACATCGCCTACAACAAGGACAACTACCTTGAGGCCGTGAAACAACTCTCCGGCGGAGAGGACAACACCAGCAACAGAGTATGGTGGGATGTCGCGGACAACAGGACCGGAGTCCTGACAGATGCACAGTGTGTCCCTCCGACCCTATAAGGATTCGGACATATAATCGGAAAACCCCGGAAGTTTATGGCTTCCGGGGTTTATTTCTTCATATTCAGAGACTGCCTCAAGCGGCAGACTCTCCGACAACGGATCAGTCGCTGAGGGAGAACCTCTTGAAAGCGACCACTTTGGCTTCAGGGTCAACAGACTTGATGTAAGCGGCTACCGACAGCTTGTCATCAGACTGTACGAACTCCTGCTCCTCGAGGGTCTGCTCCTTGAAGAATTTCTGGATACGTCCGTTGGCGATGTTCTGAATCATCTGCTCCGGGAGAGACGCAGCCTTCTCGGCGCTGACGGTCTTGATGATCCCGCGGGCCTGATCGGCCTGCTCAGGAGTAATCCAGCCCTTGGCGGTGTTGGACTCGATGTGAGCCTCGCTGTCAACGTGCGCAGGATTGATGCCGACCTTCTTGAGGGCGGCCTCAACTGCCTTCTGGACCATTTCGTCCTTGGTCTTCTGAACAGCAAGCTCACGCTCCTTCTCGACAACCTCGGCAGGGCAGTCGGCCGGAGAAACCGAAACAGGATTCATAGCTGTCACCTGCTGGGCGATAGCCTTGCCAAGCTCGGCAGGGATCTCCTTGTTGAAAGCGACAATGGCGCCGAGCTTACCGTTGAAGTGAACATAGTCACCGATGAACGGAGCCTCAAGGGCGGCATAGTAAGCGAGAACGTGCTTCTCACCGGTCTTACCGGTCTGGGCGGAGATTTCCTCCTCCACAGTGTGGCCGTTCGAGCACTTGCTGGCTTTCAGACCCTCGATGTCAGCAGGGAATGACGCGATGGCCGCGTCAGCGATCTCCGCGGCGAGAGCCTTGAAGTCAGGAGTGGCGGAGACGAAGTCGGTCTCGCAGCCAAGGCATACGATAACACCTTTGCCGCCCTGGATGCGGACGAGAACCGCACCCTCGGAAGTCTCGCGGTCGGCGCGTTTCGCAGCGACGAGCTTGCCCTTCTCGCGGATGATGTTGACTGCCTTCTCGAAATCACCCTCGGCCTCTGCGAGAGCCTTCTTGCAATCCATCATACCGGCGGACGTCATCTTGCGTAATTTCATTACGTCTTGTGCAGTAATTGCCATAACTCGTTCTCCTTTAATTATTCAGCCTTTGGTTCCTCAGCAGCCGGAGCCTCAACCGCAGGAGCGGCTTCGGCCTCTACATCGACCGGCTTAGCGGTTTTGCGGGCGCGGAGCCTCTTGCCTGTAGGGTTGGCCAGAGCCTCACCCTCGGCGGCCTCGGCGCCGGCCTCTTTCTCCTTCTCAAGCTTCCTCTCGCTCAGACCTTCTTCGATGGCCTTGCAGAGGACATTCACGATGGTCTCAATCGACTTCGTAGCGTCGTCGTTAGCCGGTATCACATAATCAATCGGGGTAGGATCGCAACAAGTGTCAACCAATGCGAATACCGGGATGTTGAGGCGGTTGGCCTCCTTGACGGCGTTGGCCTCCTTCTGGATGTCAACTACGAAGAGTGCGGACGGGAGACGACTCATATCCTTGATGGAGCCAAGGTTCTTCTCAAGCTTCTCTCTCTGACGGTTTATCTGCAGACGCTCCCTCTTGGCGAGCTTCTCGAATGTGCCGTCTTCCTTCATCTTGTCGATGGTGTTCATCTTCTTGATAGCCTTGCGGATTGTAGGGAAGTTGGTAAGCATACCTCCGGCCCAGCGCTCGGTTATCGATGGCATATTGACTGCCGCAGCCTTCTCGGCAACGATCTCCTTAGCCTGTTTCTTTGTGGCTACGAAGAGAATCTTGCGACCGGAACGCGCAAGCTCTTTCATTGCATCGGCAGCCTCGTCTATCTTGACGATGGTCTTGTGCAGGTCGATGATGTGGATTCCGTTCTTCTGGTCAAAGATGTATGGAGCCATCTTAGGGTTCCATTTCCTGGCCAGATGTCCGAAATGTACACCTGCATCAAGAAGTTCTTGGAAATTTGTGCGTGGCATTTTAAAAATCTTGTTTTTTGTTTAAACTTTCCTCCAGACTTTTTGCCGACAGTCTGAAGGCTCTTTTCTTCAATCCCGGAGCAGTGGTCCCCGACCAGTCTCTGAGATTTTCCGCAGTCCCGGCAATCCCCGGTAGCGCTCACCGGATTCCCATCCGGCGAAAAGTCCGCGGGATTTGAAGCACCGGACTGTGCTTTTTCATAAACCAGCTTATGCTGCTTCGCTGTCCGGGCAAGACTAACGCTTGCTGAACTGGAAGCGGGCGCGTGCGCCAGGCTGACCAGGTTTCTTCCTCTCGACTTCGCGGGAGTCACGTGTCAGGAAGCCCTCGGCCTTGAGAGCCGCGCGGTAAGCCTCTCTGTCCAGATCGCTCAGGGCGCGGGATATTCCGAGTCTTACTGCTTCGGCCTGGCCTTTTGTGCCGCCACCGACAACGTTAACCTTCACGTCAAACTGACCTTCTGTCTTCGTAACTGCGAAAGGCTGGTTCACAATGTAACGGAGAGCGTCAGTCTTGAAGTACTCCTCAACACTGCGGCCGTTGATTGTGACATTGCCTTGCCCAGCTGCGAGATAAACACGAGCCACGGCTGATTTACGTCTTCCAAGGGCGTTTTTCTGTTCCATTTGCTCTGTTAGATTTCGTTCAACTTAATTTCTCTAGGGTTCTGTGCCTGGTGAGGATGCTCCGGACCCGCATAAATGTGCAGGTTGCCGATGATCTTGTCGCCAAGGCGTGTCTTAGGGAGCATACCCTTCACTGCTCTCCGTACGAGTTCAGCGGGTCTCTTCGCAAGGATCTCCTTCGGAGTCGTGAAACGCTGCCCGCCCGGATAACCGGTGTAGCGAACGTAAACACGATCGGTCATCTTTTTGCCTTTCAGGATGACCTTCTCGGCGTTGATGACGATGACGTTGTCACCGCAGTCAACGTGAGGGGTGAATCCGGGTTTGTTCTTGCCGCGGAGGACAAGAGCGACCCTTGAGGCAAGACGTCCGAGTGCCAGATCCGTGGCATCGATGACAACCCACTCTTTCTTTACAGTATCCTTGTTCAAGGAAACCGTTTTGTAGCTAAGTGTGTCCACTGTCTTGATCTTTAATGGTTTAACATAAAAAATTGCGATCCCTACACAACATAGGGGTCGCAAATTTAAGCATTTTTTCCGAAATATTCAAACTTAATCCGTCAGATGGCTCTAAAGGCGGGAATCCACGGCCTTGGAAAGTTCCGGTATGCAATGCTTCCGAGGGAAAGAATATGGGCGGGCATTTACCCGGACAGGGCGCACCCGGCCGTCATATTCTTCCTCCGGGAAACATCAAGCATAAACACACAAAAAATTAAAGATGTATTCTATCTTACTTAGGCAACTGCGCCCCGTACCCAGGCATAGCGCCGAAGAGCAGGAGAGCCTTCTCCCAATTGTAGCGGTTGGCGTACATCGTGACCGAGGAAGTCATCGTGCCGATCTGGTTCATACCGAGAGCCGACCGGAAAGTGTTGACCGCCGAATTAGGATTGCTCTGCATCTCGGCGGAGTAGGATGCGTTGAGGAAACCTTTCAGGTAAGCCTCGTCAATCTTCCCCTTGAATATGTTCGCATCCTGGACAGTCGTGTTGCCGCTTTCGGAGTCGAGATAGTCAACATCCGAGAAGTCAGTGCTGTTGATGTTGATGAAAGTGCCGCCTCCAGGAATCGAAAGGTCGCCCATCCTGTTGAGGAAGAACACATTGTTCACCACGCTGGTCTGACGTGTGGCCTCGCGGTTCTTGTCGCTGTCGATGTGAGTGTAGTCAAGAGCGGTGAACATTGAGCAGCCGAAGATGTTGTTGGCGAGGTAGCAGTCCGTGCCAGGCTGGAAACGGAAGCCGTACCCCATCGTCTCGAGGTTCTGCTTGAACGACCACATAAACAGCAATGTGTTGTTGGTGAAATTGATCCTGGAGTTCACCTTCGGATCCGAGCCGCGGGCGTCCATCGCCTCCATCCTGCAGTTCACGAAGATGTTGTTGTCGATGTCCAGAGTGCCTCTGAAAAGTCCGAGAATCACGTGGTTCGGAGCGTTGATGAACGCACAGTCGTGCACGGTGAGGTTCAGGTTCGAGTTGTTCAGGTAGAGGATGCAGCTCTCCTTGGTGTAGGTTTCGGTGTTGGAGAGGTCCGGTCCTCCGAGGCCCTTGCTTCCGATAGGATTCATCTTTGGGGTCTCCACGCCTTCCGGCTGTCCCTTCTGTGTCTCGTCGTTGCCGGCATAGTAGGAAATAGAGTTGCCGCGGTCGAAGATGATTCCGTCGAACAGGACATCAGGGTTGCTGTACTCAAGGTTGTTGTCGTATTTGCCGACGTTCACCTCAAGCTGGATGGTCGGAGCTTTGGCGCTGCCGTTGGACTCCGGAGTCGGCTGAACCATCGTGCGGTGGTTCAGGACATCACGCTGGGTGAAATCCTCGTTGAAGCCGCCGTAGATGTAAACCGGCTTGCGGACGAAGATGTTCCCGCTGCGGAGAAGCCCGTAGTAGTTGCCCGCCGCCACATAGACAGTGGAGCCAGCAGGGGCTATGTCCAACGCCTTCTGGATGTTCTTGACAGGGGTTGACGGGCTCAGTCCGTCGTTCTTGTTGTTGCCGGACTCGCTGACGTAGTAGATTGTTCCGTTGTTGCCGGAGGCCACACGGCCGTTGCTCACGACAGGGGCCTGGCCTTTTCCGCCGCGGCCTCTCATAGCGTCGTTCGCGCCTTTCTCGATGGCGTCTTCAACCTTGTCCAAGCCTTTCTGGATGGCTCTGTCCACGCCCATTGTCGTCCTTGTGGTCGCAGCGTTCTTGGCGCGTTTCCCGAGCTGGTTCAGAAGGTTCTGCCCCTGTGCGGGCATATTCATTGAAAGTGAAAGCGAGAGAGCGAGGACCGCCCCCAACGTTTTTTTGATGTTAACGGACATTTTCATTTTGGTTTTGTAATTAATAGGTATTTGAATACTATCGACAGGTTTCCGCTGCCGTGGTTGGCGCTATGCGGCCGCGGCTGTCTTCTTCTTGCGGGCAAGAAGCACAATAAGAGCGACGGCGATGACAATCAGGGATATTCCCAGGACAGGCCTGTAGGCAAGCCAGGCGATGGCTATCACGATGAACGACCAGGCGAAGCCCACCAGAGAGCAGACAAGGCCGACCCCTGCGCCGATGATGTTGGCGATGAACGGAACCACCTTGGCCAGAGTCTCAAGGAAGCCGAATATGCCCTTAAGTCCGCCGATGACAAGGAATATGCCCAGGAATCTCAGAATCCAGAGCCACATCTTGTTGGCCGAGTGCTGGCCCTCGTACATCTGGTCAGCCGACTGCACGCCCGTCTGAAGCACATCGAAACTCTTCCCGTTCTTGGCGGTGAACGGCACGAACGTGTCGCCGCTTACCTGAGCCATAAGGGAAACCTCGCACGGGAGCACTTTCGTGAATGTCACGCGCACGTCGCCGACCTCAGGTGTGCCGGATTTCCGGCCGAAGCTGACCACGTTGTTCTGAATCTTCACTGAAAGGGTCGTGTCGGCCTGACATTCCTCCTTGAACAGTTCATTGGTGATTCTCTCGGTGTCGCTCTCCGAGAAGACATACGGCTGCTCGCCGGAAATCGAGGCGATCTGGCTCTTGTTCAGCCTGTAGGCCCCGAACGTCACATTCTCGGCCGTCTGCTTCAGGTCGTCAATCGCAATCTTTATACTGTTCGCTCCCTGATACTCCGGATCGTGGAATTCCCCGGAATTGACCGGAGAGTTCACCCATTTCTTCTCGTAGGTGTAGGTTGTGGTTGTCTCCTGGCTGCCGCCGACCTTGTCCTTGGTCGTACTTTTGGATTTCTCCACCCACTGGTAATACTCGACCTTCCTGACCAGCTTCACGCCTGTCACCCCTATGCCGAAATCAGGGTCGACAAGGGAGTCGAGCGTGGCGGTCATTCCGGTGGCGTGCACCAGTTTTCCGTCGAACTGCGGGTCAATCGTGCCGATGTCGGTCATTTCTACGGTCACGCCGGCGGCCTCTTTGAGCATTTTGGTCGTCTTGACCGCCCTGCCTTCGTTCCACCATAGGAGGATTGTGCCGACTACGAGGAGCAGCAATCCGGAGCCGATGCCTCCGAAGGATTTTTTGACGCGTTGACCGTAAGTGGTCTTTGTTGTTTCTGTGTAAGCCATAAAAAAGTGTTTTAGTTTGTGTACCTGTGATTTATTTATGTAAGTGGGTACGGCAAAGTTAAACTGTACATCCCGAAAAGAATATGGCCAAAGGGGCAAATCGTGTCTCTTTGGCCATATTTCACGAGAAAACCACTATTGTCTGTTGCCGTCGCGCCATTGCTTCGGCGTCGTGCCGGTCGCTTTCTTGAAAAGGGTTATGAAATAGGACACGTCGTTGATGCCGCAAAGCGACGCCACATCGGCGATAGGTTTGTCTTTCTGCGCGCCCAGAATCTCCTTGGCCATCTCGATTCTGACTTCAGTCACCAAAGAGCTGCTGCTGCCCCCCGTCTGGGCCTTTATCTGGCGGTTGAGGTTCGACCTTGTGGTGCAAAGCGCGGAAGCCGCCTCCTGCAGGTCCACATCCCTCCCCTCCAGGATCTGCTTCCTTATTTCTTCCTTCAAAGGCCCGACCACATCCCGTTCCGGAATCCTGGACAGACGTGACGCCGAGAGCTTTCTTTCCGAATCGAGCTTGTTCTTCGTGTTGTTGAGGGTGGTTCTGATGGACTTATTCCTCCTCACGAGGTGCCAGACCGCATAGGCAAGCAAGGCTATGGCAGCGATTCCGCACATCAGAATCTTGCGCTTGGAGCTGAGATGCCTGTCCCGCTCGCTGGAAATCTGTTCGTTTCGGTAGCGGGCGTTGTACTCATTGAGTCCCTGGTTCATCTCGCTGTTGTAGAGGGAGTCCTTGATCTGGGTGTACTGCATCAGATGCTCCACGGCCTCGTCGGAGTTGCGTGGAGTGAGAGCCCTGCTGAGGCCATAGTGCGAATGGCACTTGTTGTAAGCGTCCCCCTTCTCGGTGAATACCTTGAGAGCCGAGCGGAAATATCCGACCGCCCTGTCGTGGTCTCCCTTCTGGAGGCAGATGTCGCCCATCTGGTTGCAGGAGATGGCCCAGGACTGCAGGTTCCCGGCCTTTTCCAGCTTCGGAAGGGATTCGAGAAGGGATTGCTCCGCATCGTCATACCTGCCGAGGGCAATCTGCGCCGCAGCCATCTGAGAGAGCCTTACCGCAACCTTGTCCTCAAGCCCCAGGGCTTTGTTGATGTCTCTGGCGCGGCAGGAATAATCAAGGCTCTTCTCATCCTCCCCCATACTGTGGTAGATTTCCGCGGCCATTCCGCAGCGGACAGCCAGTTTCAGCGAATCCTTCTGCTTTTCGCAGATGCGGATGGCCTCAAGGATGTACTTCTCTCCCTCCGCCGGCTGCTTGGACGCAAGGCAGATTCCCGCCAGAGTGTTCAGCGAGCCGGACACTCGGATGTCGTCCTTGAGCTCCCGCCCCAGCGCAAGGGTCGCCAGGGCATATTCCAACGACTTGTGATAGTCGGACTTGCGGAAATATGCTATGGAAAGGATGTTGTCGCAGTCGCACTCCAGCTCTTTGGGCAAGGTCTTCCTGCCGACGGCCAGAGCTTTGGCGGCGTAATGGATGGACTTGTCGTAGTCCTGGGCGTCGTAGTACCACTCTCCCGCCCAGTACCAGGTCAGGGCCTTGACGCTGTCCGCCTTGCTGCCGGGAAGCAGCCTGACAGGCTCTTCGGTAAAGCCTTCCTGAGCCAGATGCTCAAAAAAGGCTCCCGCTGTGAGTCTAGACCGGTCTCCTTTCTGGCGGTCGAACGCAGTAAGGAGGGAGTCCACCGCCGTCTGGGAATATGCGGACAGGGCGAAAAGAAGGAATATGTTGGTCAGTACGATTCTTACCGGCTTCATTTCAATTCTATGCCGGAGCGGAGGTTTGGGCGCGGGCATAAGTTTGACAAAAATGAGAAAAATATCTGAATATTCCTATCCCTCCCCCGCAGGTTCATCCGGATAATATTAACTCTTGGACATTATCAGAAGTTGTTTTGAAACGATTCCTCTCTTTTCTTACACGGCCTTTCCGGACATTTTCATCTTCGTCATCAGTCACGTAGCTACTGCCACGCTCCCTCTTCCGAAGCTGAAAAATGTCTCGAATAGTCCGCATAATAAAAATCGGGAGCCATTTCAAAACAGCTTCTTAGAAGCTGTTTTGATTTGTTTGTTTGAAGATTTGAGAGTGAAAAACTTCAGGTTCGACCGCTTCTTCCAAGGAGGATAGCGGTGCTATCTGACTGAAGAAGCGGGAAGAAAATGAAGATTCTTTCACCTCAAAGAACATTTCAAACAAATCAAAACAGCTTCTTAAAAGGATGGCCAAAAAGTGTCTTTTGGCCATCCTCCGTTCAGATCAATATTATATATAGGTGCTTATGGGTATGCTGCACAAGATTGCCACCGCTACAAGTGGTAATATATCAGATTCACGTCCCTTGTCTGGTACTTCCATCCTTTCTGCGTGAAATTCGCCGGAGGGGCGTTCACCTCGAAGTCTTTCGGGACGTAAACATAGAAGACTCCATCGTAGTCGTCGCCTTGGCCGGGATTACCATCCACGTACAGGTACTTGAGCTTCGGATTCTGCCTGATGTCGATTGACGCAAGATCGTTGCTCCTAGCGTTAATCTGCTCCAGTGCGGTGTTTTTTGAGACATCGATGTGTTCCAAATCGCAGTTATCGACATACAATACCCTGAGATCCGTGCAGGAGGAGATGTCGATCTTTTTCATAGCTGTGTTTTCAGGGAAACAGAGCTTCATTAGTTTAGAGAGGCCGTCGACCTTGATCTCTTTCAGATTGTTTGCGGCGCACCACAGGGTCACGAGTTCGGTGTTGGACTTGAGATCCAGACTTGTCAGGTTGTTACCGGAGCAGTACAAAGTCTGAAGCCCTGTGTTGGACTTGAGGTCCAGATTTGTCAGGTTGTTGTATTCGCAGCGGAGTTCGGTGAGAGCCTTGAAGAACTCGATGCCTTTAAGGGAGGTGAGGCTTCCTTTAGCCGACTTCGTTCCGGAGACATTGATCTCCGTTACACCGGCGATCTCCTCCGCCGTGATGAACTCCGGATCCTTTATGATACCCTTTGCCACCAGCTTTTTGGCGAATGCGACATCAAATTTCGAGGCAAGGTTCTCGGACTTGAAGCGGTAGATCAGATTCACGTCCCTGGTCTGGTACTTCCATCCTTCCTGCGTGAAATTCTCCGGAGGGGCGTTCACCTCGAAGTCTTTCGGGACGAAAACATAGAAGATTCCATCGTAGTCGTCGCCTTTGCCGGGATTACCATCCACGATCAGGGTCCTGAGCTTCGGATTCTGACTGATGTCGATTGACGCAAGATCGTTGCAACTAGCGTCAATCCACTCCAGTGCAGCGTTCTTTGTAACATCGACGATCCCTAAATCGCAGTCAGCGAAACTCAATTTTATGAGATCCGTGCAGGAGGAGAAGTCGATCTTTTTAAGAGCAGTGTTGTCAGCGACACTTAGCATCCTTAGTCTGGAGAGACCGTCGACACTGATCTCTTTCAGATTGTTAGTGTTGCAGTACAGGTTCACGAGTTTGGTGTTGGACCTGATGTCCAGACTTGTCAGGTTGTTTCTGTCGCAGTACAGGTTCACGAGTTCGGTGTTGGACTTGAGATCCAGACTTGTCAGGTTGTTAGCTGAGCAGTTCAAAACCCTAAGCCCTGTGTTGGACTTGAGATCCAGACTTGTCAGGTTGTTGTAGCGGCAGTGAAGTTCAGTGAGCGCCTTGAAGAGTTCGATGCCTTTAAGGGAGGTGAGGCTTCCTTTAGCCGACTCCGTTCCGGAGACATCGATCTTCGTTACACCGGCGATTTCCTCCGCCGTGATGTTCGCGGCGTCTTTGATGACCCCTTTGCTTTGCAGCGCTGCGGCAAACGCGGCGTCGAACTTCGGGGCGAGGTTCTCCGGCTTCGGCTCGTCAGGCTTCGGTTCCTCCGACTTGTTTTCTTTCCCGCATCCTGTGGAGACGAGCATCAGCGCTGTCATTGCGGCGAAAAACGCGCTTTTGAGAAAGTGTTTTTTCATCTTTGCAAAATTTTAATGATTGATATTGGTTCCAGTATATTACAGTCCCTTTTCTCATCCGTTCCAGCTTTCGCAAAGATAGTGCGCCCCCCCCCATAAAAAATATGACGGAAAGGGCAATCAGTGTCTTTTCCGCCATATTTCGCCATATTTCCGCTTTATTCTTCCCAGGAAACGTTATTGTGCCGCATCACGTCACCTTCAAAACACCTCCGAAAGCTATATTGCGCCGACTGACGGAAGAATGAAAACCTGTCAACTGACGGAAAAAGCTTTCTCAATATCTTGATTATTCAGAAGATAACCTCTATTATTTTTTGCATTCAAAACCGACGTACTTGACAACGTGTGAAACGTCGCTGATGAACCCGCCCCTAAATGGACAGGACGGCGAGGACGTTGATGAGTTCCTTGTCGATTGGCTTGTCGAGTTTGATGGCCTTGCCGATCGGGACATAGACTATCTCGTTGTTGGAGATGCCGATCATAATGTTCCGCTGACCTTCCTGCAGGGCCTCGATGCTGGCGTAGCCCAGACGGCTGGCAAGAATCCTGTCGTAGGCGGAAGGGCATCCTCCGCGCTGGAGGTGGCCGAGGATGGTGACACGGACATCATATTCAGGATATTCCTGTCTCACCCTTTCGGCATAGTGCATCGCTCCCCCGTCCTTCGGACTTTCGGAGACGAGCACGATCGAGCTGTTCTTGCTCTTGCGGCAGCCGTGGCTGATGAATTTCTCAAGTTGGTCGACATCCGTCTGGTCTTCCGGGATGATGGCGGCCTCGGCGCCGGCCGCTATGGCGGAGTTCTGTGCGAGGAAACCGGCGTCGCGGCCCATCACCTCGACAAAGAATATACGGTCGTGGGACGTCGCCGTGTCCCTGATCTTGTCCACACACTCGACTATGGTGTTGAGCGCAGTGTCGTAACCGATTGTGTAATCCGTTCCGTAGAGGTCGTTGTCAATAGTTCCAGGCAGACCGATGACCGGGGTGTCATACTCGTGGGCGAACTCCTGCGCTCCGGCAAGAGAGCCGTTGCCTCCGATGACAATAAGGGCATCAACCCCGAACTTCACAAGATTGTCGTAGGCCTTCTTGCGGCCTTCCGGAGTCATAAATTCCTCGCTGCGGGCCGTTTTCAGGATTGTGCCGCCCCTCTGAATGGTGTTGCTGACACTCTCGGTGGTCAGTTCCTTGAAATCTCCGCTGATGAGTCCTTCATAACCGCGGTAGATTCCGTACACCTTCCATCCATTGAAGATGGCCGAACGGGTCACGGCTCTGATGGCTGCGTTCATTCCCGGTGCGTCCCCACCCGAGGTCAGCACTCCGATTGTCTTTATCTCTTTCATAATACACTACCTGTTAACTGAATTAATCCTTTAGAAGCTGTTTAAAAATAATTCCTCTTTTTTCTTATGCGGCCTTTCCGGCCAT
>CAVCPY010000216.1:0-6487 GCA_963604245.1 Eggerthellaceae bacterium | reverse complement strand
TCCCTCCCCCGAGGGGAGGGATTTAGGGAGGGGGTAACGTGAAAGGCCCCGAGGGATGTGCGGAGCACACTCCCTCCCCCGAGGGGAGGGATTTAGGGAGGGGGTAACGTGGACTGAGCATTCTCGGCCGATGCACTCCGAACGTGAGATAAGGCATTTTGTCACAGGCGCTTTGTTACTTGCGAAAGTTGAATAGAGAAACTTCTATGCACGGCCAGAGGAGCATTAACAGGCGATATTGCTCCTGTCGAAGGTGAAAATGCGTATGGCGGTGGCATTATGTGGAGAACAAGCGCTCGTCGTGAAGATTGTTGGAGGCCTCAAATAACGTTTGGGGGCGGTTCTGTTACTACAAGAGGAGGCCGGTGGGGTACAATTTGGGACGAAAACGTTGTCCGGGAGGTGCGTTTTACCTTTACAAAACACTATAAAGCCAAAGTTGAGTTTTTATTAGTAACTTTACAGACTGTTGGAAAACAGTGATGTTTTTCAATTGTTTAGTTAAATGTGAAAACTTTACAACGCAATGTTTGGGCAAATTTGGCATTTTGATACCTCGTGATTCTGACCTAATTTTGAGGTAACGGATAAACCACGAATCGCAGCTCTTGAAAGGGCCGCCATACTGAAATAACATAGAGCAATTGAATATGCTATACCAGAAAAGAATCAATAAAATCATAAGTGACATCGACAAGTTCTTCGACACCATCGATCAGGCCTTGCTGGTTTTCGGCGAGGGGGTGAAGAACTACCTTTACACCAATATTGAGGCGTTCAACGGGAATCTTCAGACGATGACGAAGCTGGAGAACGAGGCGGAGATCCTTCGCAGGGAGATTGAGGCCGGACTTTACAGACAGTCAAGTCTTGTGAGGCTTAGAGGGGACATAATGCGTCTTCTGGAGGCCTTGGACCACATCATAGACACCTTGAACGACAATCTGTTCCAATTCGAGATCGAGAGGCCGTTCATTCCGGTGGAGTTGAATGCTGACTTTCTGAAACTCACCGAATTGTCCACACAGGCTGTGGAGACGGCAATTCCGGCGGCCAAGGCCTATTTCAGGACTTCGGACAGCATCACCGAGAAGGTCCACAGGGTCTATTTCTACGAAAAGGAGGCCGACAAACAGGCCAAGTCTCTGAAGAAGAAAGTGTTCCAGACAATTGACGGACTGAAGCTCAGCCAGAAGTTCCATCTTCGCTATTTTGCCCTTCACATCGAGGAAATCTCAATGGAAGCAGAGAAGGTCGCTGACCAGCTTTCCGTGATGTCAATAAAAAGAACAGTCTGATGAACCAGTTGATGTTCATACTGTTCGCCATCATTTTGGTGAGTTGGCTCTCTGTGACGGACTTGCCTGTCGCCCTGGCTCCGCCGGGGACGTGTCACACGGTGGCAAAACGGTTTCGGGTACCAGGAATAATGCTTTTGCTCTTTATCGGAATCAGCCTTCCCCGTCCGCAGGCTCCGGGATTTGTTCCCGGCAGGGATTACGCTGTGGTGATCTTAGCGGCGACCTTGGCGGTTGTCGCCGTCAGGATATTCATAAAGGACGCTTCCATTGTGTTCTCTCTTGCCGGAGCGATAGCCGGGACGCGGATGCTCCAAAGCGACACCGCGACAATCAGGTGGTCGGTTCCGTTTTCTTGGCTGGCCGCAGTGATATTCACCATCCTTATCGCCGCCGTCCTTTGCAAGATGATTTCCTCCGTTTCGTCAAAATCCGAATGCCATCTGCTTACAAAGATGCACAGGATGGGTGTGGCGACAACTTTTGCCGCATCGTTGCTGTTGGTGGCGATAGGGTTCAATCTTGGTGGGCTTGTCCCGCGGTTCTCTACGGAAGAATTCAGGATTCTTGTGTTCGCTGCGGTTGTCCTGTTCGTCGGGCTGACGGTGAAAGGAGAGGTCGGAGCGAACTCCCACAGGCTTATGGAGAAGAGGTTTGACGTCAATGCTGAGGCAGCCTTGGCGATGACACTTGCCGCCGCTCTTGTCATCACAGTGTTCTCTTTCAATCTGCGGCTCTGGAATATTCACCTGCAACCCACGCCTTTGGCTCCGGGGCTTCTGATGGTCTCCGGGCTCGCCGGTTGCGGACTGGCTCAAAACAAGGCGGTCAATTGGATGGCGCTTGCTTCAAAGATTGGTACGGACGCGATCCTGACACCGCTTCTGGCGATGATTCTCTCCTGTCTGGTTTCAGGGCTGCTACATCCTGACCAGTTCTCATTGGTCAACGCCCGTGTGGAACTTCTGGTGATGCTTCTCGCCCTTGCCACGGGCGGCCTGCTGGTCTTGTCGGTTCTCTATTTCCGCGACTCAAAGTTTTCCGGCAGGACACTCAGGGAGATGGATGACGAGCTCAACGAGAACCGCAGGGCTATCAACGAGATGGAGATAAGAACGATGCAGGCGGAGAACGAGAATCTGCACAACCTGTTGGAACTAAAGCGTAAGGAACTTGTCAGCGCTGCGATGAATCTCGGCGAGCAGAAAGAGTTCATCGACAGTCTTTACGAGAAGGTCAAACTGGTTCAGGCTGAGACCGATCCGGAAAAAAAGGATGAGCTTCTCCACGAAATCCGCACCGACCTCAACCTGAGGAAGAATTTTTCCGGCGAGATAGACAGTTTCTACGCCCGGGTCGAGACTCTTCACAAAGACTTCACGACCCGTATGACAGAAAGGTTTCCTCAGCTCACAAGACAGGAGAGACGTCTGGCGATGCTGTTGAGGCTTGGTTTCTCCACAAAGCATATGGCGGCTTTGATGAACATCGCCCCTGCGAGTGTCGAAATCGGACGGCATAGGCTACGCTCCAAATTTGGCCTGGCAAGGGGGCAGAATCTTACCGAATTCGTCAAAACTATATAACCAAATTATTATTAATCACTTAATGTTGTAAAGTATGAAAAAAGTCATTTTTGTTACTCTGGCAGCCTTTCTGACCGTCTCGTTGTCTGCCCAGACAACCGGGACGCAGGATGGGTCGGAGATCGTGCTGAACCAGTATGGCCAGCAGGTGGTTTCCACCCCGGGTCAGGTAAAGATTCAGGACGGAATCCTGGTGCTGGACGCTGAGAAGATCAACTACAAGATGTGGTTCGACATCCGTGTGCAGGGCGATGCCGCTGTCTTCTTCGGAGGTCCGGACTTCACGTCTTCCGAACTTGACGGAAGCGACAATTCCAACCACATCGGCAGCGGAATGTCAATCCGTCGCGCGAGATTCGCCGTCAAGGCTCAGCTGGACAAGAACTGGTACGGAGAGTTCGACACGGATTGGGCGGACGGAATCTGCGAGATCAAGGATGCCGTTCTGGCCTATAATGGAGTCCCGGGACTTGAGGTCAAGGCCGGTAACTTCAAGGAGTCCTTCTCAATCCAGCGTAACACCACATCCCGCTACCTGATGTTTATGGAGCGTCCTATGGTCACATCGCTTGCCCCGTCAAGACATCTGGGATTGAACCTGACATATTCAAAAAACTGGTTCTGGGTAGCCGGCGGCGTGTTCGGGCCTGAGCTCAAGGGTTCTGAGGAGGCCGCCGCAATGAAGGACAACAACAAGGATCTCGGACGCGACGAGGGACTCTCCTACACTGGAAAAGTCGTGTTCCGTCCTCTCTACAAGTCCACCGAGTCAATGCTCCATCTTGGCGGAGCCATTTCCTATCGTGAGCCTAAACTCACATCCACGGACGCTTACGGAGCCGCGCGCTACAGCAGCCGCAACACCACGAGCATCAACAGGAAGAAGTACCTTGACACGGACGTGATCACCGGACTTGACCACGAACTCGCATGGACCGCGGAACTCGCCGGTTTCTACAAGGGACTGCGTTACGAGGGAGCCTACATCACCCGCGGTGCTTTTCTGGACAAGAAGATCAACAACCTTGGCACCCAGTGGGCCGACGGTTGGTACGCGCAGGCTTCCTACCTCCTCTTCGGCGGTCGCCAGAACTACGACTACGATGGGGCGAAGCCGACAAGAATCACTCCGGGACGCTCCTGGGGCGATGTCGAGCTTGCCGTGCGTTATGAGTACTGTGACTTCAACACCGCCGACTACTTCGGCGGCAGCGCGGAGGCTTTCAGCTTCGGAATCAACTTCTACCCGACCAAGAACGTGAAGTTCGTCATCAACTACCAGTACAACAACAATGACCGCTACGCCAACGGCAAGGGCAAGCTTTTCGTAGGGCACGACGCTTCCGGAAATCCTACCAAGGACTACACGAAGGTTGTCGAGAGTGCCGGCAAGGCCGGGGTTGACTACCATATGCTGGCGATGCGTTTCCAGGTGGCTTTCTAATTGATTGAAAAAACTTTATGAATATGAAAAAGATAGCATTGCTTTCGGCGTTGGCTCTCTGCCTCGCCGGACTCGCCTCCTGCGTTGAGGATAAGGTCTATGACGTGGCGAGCGTCTCGGACATAAAGCACACGGTCGCCTACACAGAGGAGGATGCCGTGACCGTGACGGCGAAGGTTGCGGCTCTTGTGGAGATCACAAAGGTGGAACTTAAGTACAAGGCCGGCTCGGCGGCGGAAAAGACTGTCGCGATGACGGGTTCAAAGAATGAATATTCAGGGACTATTCCTGCCGCTCCTGTCGGCACCAAGGTTGTCTATCGCATC
This sequence comes from Eggerthellaceae bacterium, assembly GCA_963604245.1. Lineage (GTDB taxonomy): Bacteria > Bacteroidota > Bacteroidia > Bacteroidales > UBA932 > Cryptobacteroides. The sequence continues at coordinate 1,833 of CAVCPY010000216.1, read as the reverse complement.
GAGGCCAGCACCGAAGGGAACACCACGTCATCCCCTGAAGTCTCCTACACAGTGGGAGAGGCTCCGATTGACTACACGGGCCTGGCTCTGAATGAGCTCAACGGCAACGACAAGTTCATCGAAATCTACAACAAGGGCAACGATGAGGTCAGAATCAAGGGAATCTCAATTCAGAAGGACGGCAAGGATGTATGGACGGCGTCGTCTGCAATCTTGAAGCCGGGAGAGTTCATCCTGCTTTACAGCACTGATGTCCAGGCTGACCACTCCGACCATCCTGCTGATTGTTTCTTTGATTCCGGTCTTTCCGCCAAGAAGGCTGTCAAGGTGGAACTCTTTGACCCGAAGGGGAACAGCCTTGACTGCTTCAATCTCGTGAACTGGGTCAAAAAGGCCGAAGCATCCTACAGCCGTGTTCCGGACGGAACGGGAGACTGGTACTTCACTTCAGCCACGCCTGCGGCGAAGAACGCCGATGAGACTTCCGACAAGGTAGAGGGTTTGGAATAGTTTGAATGAGGGTGACCGGGGGAGTGAGACTTCCCCGTCACCCGTCACTAAATAAGTATATTCATAAACAATTAATTGAAATGGCAAAAGAAGAAATGAAAATCGGCGAAATCTCGAAGCCTCGCTTCGAGTTCCGCTCGTTCGGGCAGTGCTTCTGCGAGGCGCACAAGAGAATGGCCCGCCTGTCCGTTCCGGTTCCCGAGAAGGTTTGGGAACGTTCCAGCGACGAAATCTACATCATCTCCCGCAAGAACGACATCAACAACACCAAGATTCGTAACGGCAAGATGGACATCAAGACCTATGTCCAGACCGTCGATGGCCTTGAGCAGTGGAATCCGCTGATGAAAGGCGAGTTCCCGATCAGCGCGAAGGTGCTTGAGGAGGAGGTTTTTCCTGCGTTTATGGTCGAGATGCCCAAGCTGACGAAGGACACCTACACCTACGAGGAGTTCATCGCTATGGTGAAGGCCAACCCTGACCTTGCCGCCGTGCGTGTCCACAAGCAGCGTTTCGGCTATATGGTCAACGACACGATCTGCGAGGTCGGCAACGTGCTCATCAATGGAGCCAAGGTCGTGACCATCAACAGCGAGTCCACGGAGATCGAGGACATCAAGAAGACCATCAAGGATGTAGGTCTTGAGGGCGTGGAGAACATCAACTATCTCCAGGCCATCAAGCGTGTGATAGGAATGATTGACAAGCCGCTTGCTAACGAATAGATTATGGCACAGGAAATAGAGAAGAAATTTCTGGTTGACGGCGACTTCAAGTCAGCCGCCTTCAAAGCGACAAGAATCACCCAGGGCTACCTCAGCAGCGTTCCGGAGAGAACGGTCCGCGTGAGGGTGAAGGGTGACAAGGGCTTCATAACCGTCAAAGGTATCGGCAACGAGAGCGGTGCGAGCCGTTTCGAGTGGGAGAAGGAGATTCCTGTCGAGGAGGTGAAGGCTTTGCTTCAGATATGCGAGCCGGGGGTCATCGACAAGACCCGCTATCTCGTGAAGGCCGGGGAACACACCTTCGAGGTGGATGAGTTCTACGGTGACAACGAGGGGCTTACGGTTGCGGAGGTAGAGCTTTCCGATGAGAACGAGGCTTTCGACAAGCCGTCGTGGCTCGGAAAGGAAGTCACCGGCGACGCGAAGTACTACAACTCGATGCTGATGAAGAACCCTTACAAGAACTGGAAGTAGATTCTACGGTCGCTGAGCTTGTCGAAACGACGTTGGTTCGACAGGCTCACCAACCATCGAAGTTGCATCTTAGAAGCTGTTTAAAAATAATTCCTCTTTTTTCTTATGCGGCCTTTCCGGCCAT
>CAVCPY010000215.1:0-2641 GCA_963604245.1 Eggerthellaceae bacterium | reverse complement strand
CGAACGTGAGATAAGGCACTTTGTCACAGGTACTTTGTTACTTGCGAAAGTTGAATAATTGAGAACCAGTACTCCGTCATCGTTGTGAGTCGGTGATCCCGTAACGGAGAGTCTGTGTTCCCGCCTTTATCTCTGAACGCCTATTTGTTCAGCGCGTCGGCGGACCTGATGTACTTTGCGAGGTCGGCGTCGGAGACGTGGAAGTTCTGCATCTCACCGGAGAAGTACTGGTCATAGGCGCTCATATCCACGAAGCCGTGGCCGGAAAGGTTGAAGAGGATGGTCTTCTCCTCGCCTGTCTCCTTGCACTTCAATGCCTCGCCCACGGTCGCGGCGATTGCGTGACAGGATTCCGGAGCAGGGATGATGCCCTCTGTTCTGGCGAAGAGCACCCCGGCTTTGAATGCGTCAAGCTGCTCGATGTCAACAGCTTCCATATACCTGTCCTTCATCAGCTGGGACATTATCACACCTGCGCCGTGGTAGCGGAGTCCTCCGGCGTGGATGGTGGCCGGTTTGAAATCGTGGCCGAGGGTGTACATCGGCAGGAGCGGGGTCATTCCGGCCTCGTCACCGAAATCATATTCAAACTTCCCTCTTGTCAGTTTCGGGCAGGAGTATGGCTCGGCGGCGATGAAGCGGGTTTTTTTGCCTTCCTGAATATTATGTCTCATAAACGGGTAGGCGATTCCGCTGAAGTTGGAGCCGCCTCCGAAGCAGGCCACCACGATGTCGGGATATTCCCCGGCCAGCTCCATCTGCTTCTCGGCTTCCAACCCGATGACGGTCTGGTGAAGGCAGACGTGGTTCAGTACCGAGCCGAGGGTGTATTTGCAGTTCGGGGTGCTGACCGCCAGCTCGATGGCTTCGGAAATCGCGCATCCAAGGGATCCCTGGTCGTTGGGGTTGGTTGTGATGATGTCCTTGCCCGCTCTCGTGGACATTGAAGGAGAAGGAGTTATGGCAGCCCCGAAGGTCTGCATTATTGACCTTCTGTAGGGCTTCTGCTGATAGCTGACCTTCACCATATAGACAGCGCAGTCGATACCGAATTTCTTTGCGGCGTAGGAGAGCGCCCCGCCCCACTGGCCGGCCCCGGTCTCGGTCGTGATGTTGGTGATGCCCTGCTCCTTGGCGTAGTAGGCTTGAGCCAGGGCGGAGTTCAGCTTGTGGGAGCCGGCAGGGGAGACGCTCTCGTTCTTGAAGTAGATGTGTGCCGGAGTGCCGAGGGCGGCCTCAAGGTCGTAGGCCCTCACCAGAGGAGTACACCTGTAGCCGGCGTACTGCTCGCGGACCGGTTCCGGAATAGGGATCCACTCGTCCGTGGTGTTTAGTTCCTGGTCCGCGCAGGCCTTGCAGAAGATAGGGTAGAGGTCCTCGGATTTAAGTGCCTCGTGAGTGGCTGGGTTGAGGATTGGCATCGGTTTGTTGGGCATTACTGCCTGCATATTGAACCATACTGTCGGGATTTCGCTCTCAGGGAGCAAGAACTTTTTCTGTCTCATTTTGTTGTTCGTTTAATGTTGACTATAGTATTGTTGATCAATTCTGTTGTTTGGCCGCTTCGGTCGCTGAGCCTGTCGAAGCGCCGACGCTTCTATGTGATAGTTTGCTTTCCGTTTTTTAGATTGTCCCTTCGACAGGCTCAGAGACCAGTTATGTGTGACCATATAACAAAAAAAGGCGGCCAAAATGGTCGCCCTTGAATTTTCATTTAAGTCCCTGACTATATCAATGCGTTTGCCTGAAGGAATGCGTTGACACCAACAGCGGCGAAGCCAAGGCAGATCAGCGTGGCGACCACGATGCCGATCACTTTCAGTCTCTTGAACCAAGTCTGGTTGTTCCAGCCGACTGTCTGGAACATACTCCAGAAACCGTGGCAGAGGTGAAACCAGATAGCCACGAACCAGACGAGGTACAGAACCAGCACCCACCATCGTCCGAAGGTGAGGTTGAGAAGCTCGTAAGGGTTGCCTTCCTCTGCGCCGATAAACATCGCAAGCTGCATCTTCGCCCAGAAGTGGGTGAGATGGAAAGCGAGGAAGCCCAGAACAACGATTCCAAGCACGAACATATTCTTCGCTGACCAGGAATCCGCTGCGGCGACGCTTGCGGCCTCATAGCGCTTGTAACCGCCGCGGGCCTTGATGTTCTTCCAAGTAAGGCAGCATCCGTAAAGGATGTGGATGATGAAACCGAGGGCAAGAACCGGAACCATTATGGTCACTATAGGGAGAGCCATAAACTCGCACCCTTTCTCGAAGAGACCGTCAAGTCCGTTGTAGTTGCCTGTGAAAGAGTCAATGACGGAGAAAAGGTTGATTGTCACGTGAAGCAGCAGGAAGATTATGAGAAATGCTCCGCTGACTGCCTGGATGAACTTCCTTCCGATGGAATAGTGAAATGCGTTCGCCATTATCGTCTAATTAGTTTCTTTGTTTGTAGCGGGAGTGGGGCATGATCCCACGACCTCCGGATTATGAATCCGACGCTCTAACCAGCTGAGCTACCCCGCCATTCCTGTTGGCAAGAGCCATAAAAACAAACCGGCCTAGGCCGGAAGTCTGTTGAGATAGAAGGATTCGAACCCTCACTGACAGAGCCAGAATCTGTAGTGCTACCATTACACCATATCTCA
>CAVCPY010000214.1:0-4439 GCA_963604245.1 Eggerthellaceae bacterium | reverse complement strand
GTCTCGAAAATCCCACATAATAAAATGCGGAAACCATTTTTAAACAGTTTCTAAGCTCTCAGAACGACATCGTCCAGCTGATGCTTGGCATAATCGGGAAGAGGCTCATCTGTTTCCAGACGCGTTCGTTGGTGTCGTAGGTGATGCTGTAGGCATTATGACGGTTGAGGACGTTGTAGACGCCGACGTTGAGGGTTCCAGGATGTCTGGAGTCGATTCCGTAGCGGAGAAACGCTCCGAGGTCCCAGCGGATGAAGGCCGGCATCTGACGGTTGTGGATCATGGTGAAGTAGTCGATTGTGATGTCGTCTCCACCGTGGATCAGACTTCCTGAATATCGCCCCTCAGGCACCGTGGCCCAGTGTCCGGACTGGTAGGTGAAGAAGGTGTTCACGCCGAACTCGCGGCGTTCCTGTTTTGAGATGACATATTCAGCGGTGACATTCAGTATGTGCCTTCTGTCGAACTTCGCCGGGAACGTGACACCGTAGTTGACCTCCTCAAAGGTTCTGTCAGTCTTGGAGAGGGTATAGGCGAGCCGTCCGCGGAGTCGTTCGGAATCATATTCATAGAGCGCCTCGACGCCTCTTGAAAGGCCCTTGCCTGTCTTGATGCCGTGCCTCCATCCCGCTGCCGCCGAGCTGAAGATCTGTGTGGCGTCCGCGAAGTAAATGAGGTTGTCCATTGTCTTGTAGTAGCCTCCGAGCGTGAGACGATGGTTGCCTTTTGTAATGAATATTCCAGCGTAGCCTTGCAGCGCCCTTTCCGGAGCGAGGTTTATGTCCGACGGTACGGTCATATCAAGGGACCATCCGAGAGGAACGCCCTCAAGCGTGTGGTAATGCTGGGCTGTCCAGTCCGCGGTCGCCTCGATTCCCATCCACTTGGAAAGGTTTATCCTGCCAAGCAGACTGACTTCCGGTGTGAGATAGGTCTTGTCGCTGCTGTGGTCCCGGAGCCTCCAGGAGCGGAACAGGTTGAGCCTCCCCGCCACCCTTATCAGATAGCGGTCGTCCTTCCCTTTCTCGACCTGGCCGTGGGCGGTGACCAGAAGTGTCCTGACGATGTCTGACTCGCTCGCCGGGCTGACAGGTTTCATCAGCTCGTCCGTGTAGGCGCTGGAGGAGCCGGGATTGAACTTGGCCAGTCTGGACTTGATTCCGCATTGGAGCGAGGCTCCGCCGCCGGAGGTCTTGCTTGCCGTTGACTGGAGGGTAAGCTCGTCCAGCGAGCTGCGCATTCCGAGGCTGTTGTCCTCTCCTCCCAGGGTCTTGCGCATCGCCTGATAGTTGGTGAAACTGTTGTAGGAAAGGCTGCTGCGCAGGAAGAGGTTGCCGTCAGGGGAGAACTCGTGGCCGAGAGTGGAGATCAGGTTGCCCCATCTCATCCTTTCGTCGGAGTCTGCGCCGTACCGGTAGCCGTAGGAGTCAAGGCTGTTGAAGGCGCTTAACGAGAGGCTCTGCTTGCGGTTGATTCTCCATTTGAGCTTGCCGAAAGCGTCGTAGGATGCGGCCTTGATTCCGCTGACGCTGTCAAGCGCCTCCGTCATCCCTTTCACGGCAGAGAGTTCGGCCCCGACCGGGCTGATCCTGAGCGAGCCGATGAACGACAGCCTGTCCTTTATCAAAGGGGTGGAGACGCTTCCGCCCAGCAGGAAATTGCTAGCGGACACCTTGCCGGAGAACTTGTCGAAATCCCCGTCCTTGCTGGTGACGCTGATGTGTGATGCTGTCAGGTTGCCTTCCTCGGAAGTGAATCCTCCGACCTGGAACAAAGTCTCTGACACGATGTCCGGTGAATATGCCGATGTGAACCCCAGCAGGTGGCTGCTTCCGTAGATCGGCACCCCGTCCAAAGTGATGAGGTTACTGCCGATGTTGCCTCCTCTGACGTATATCGCCGACGAGCCTTCCGCCCCGGTGGAGATTCCCGGCAGCGTCTGGATGAATTTGATTACGTCCCCCGCACCGACCGCGCTTGTGATGCCAAGGAACTCGGCGGGTCTGACGATGCGTTCTCCGGCCCTGACTACTTTTTTGTCAGCAGAGATGCTGGCGGCCCTTAAGGTATCGATGTTCTCTTGCTGGGCGTGGCCCTGAACGAAAGGAATAAGGCTGAACGCTATGATTGTGAGTATTTTGTGTGGTTTGATGTTCATGGCTAGTATGATTGATTAATCGGTTTCACTTGGCGCGTCCGGACAAAGATCCTCCCAGATAAGGTATCCTTTGTGTTCGATTCTGCTTACGGTTTCTTCCATATCCCACGTGACGTTGTCGGCTCCGAAGATGCCGACACCACCGCTTATGTTTGAATAGACGTTACTATAGTCATAGGATGACAGAATGAAATCATCTTTGTTTTGAAGTTTGACGTACAGTTCACGTAGGTAGGTGTCGTAATCGTCCGAGACGAAGTGTACTTCATTTAGGAATGATCGGTTGCCTATGATATCGTATTCCATATAGTAGGGGTTCTCTATGGCGTAGGCGTTGTGCTCATCGGAATAGTCTCCTCCGATGAAAAAACTTCTGTCGGAATAATAGTAGCTGTTCTTGAGATCGTCTTCGGTTAACCCGTTTCTGAAGTTTTCCGGGTGATCGATCCTCACAAATCCGTCGAAGAGAGGAACGTCTGGACATAAATAAAGGCACCATTGACTGAAGTGCCGACAGTTTACCTTGTCCGGTCTGTTCCAGTAGTTCAGATCGGCAAGCCTGCCAGGTGTTATGTTGAACCGGTCGGCTCCGGGATGGTTGGTCGCAATGCATTTTGAAAAAGGTTGACCAGAGCCGGAGAACTGAAATTGGTCCTCATTCAAGAGATTCAGCATATCCCTTCCGGGACTTACGTATGTCGTGTCTATGTGGGAGAAAGCCCAAATCTTGCAAGGGTTTTCAGATACTTGGATGTAGGCCTTGAACGCTTCCCCATTTTCTTTTTTCCGTCCTTGCCATTCTGTGTAGTATTTGCCTTTCCGAACCTCTGCCGTGTGCATACAGTACCCACGCGGAAGACCTCCTATCATCTCGGTGTCCGCTACAAAGGTGGCGGACCTACAGCACTGTATAAGTCGCAGATCCTCAGGGAAACGTGTCGTGGCCGTGATGTCCTCTTTTCCAGGGACCTTGATGAGCAGGCCATAGTCTGTGTCGTACTCCGGTTGGAACTTGGCCTCCCAGTTTACCCCTTCCGTCCGGTGAAACTCCGCCACGGTCTGAAATTTCCCGTTATTGTCCTTCCCCTGCAGAAAAACCGTCGCATCCTCGATAGGAGCGTTCCCCGTCTCCGACAGCACCCTCATCCGGTAAAGCCTGAGCGTCTGCACCGTGTCCCTCGTCAGCACACAGTTCACCACCACCGGCATCTCCTCCCGGCTGTCCATGTTGACATACTCGATGCAGGAGGGCAGCGTCCCCAACAAGATCAGTAGTATAATATTAAGTTTGTTTTTCATCATCATAAGTGTCAGTCTTTTGCTTTGAAATCATAAATGATTGTAGGTTTAATATTATAAGTACGACTACCTATCGTCCAGGAATAGCATCCTGTGCCATAGTCGTTATAATCATAGGATCCGTCATATCCCCAGTTCATTTTTAGGTAATATGTGTCATGATAGTCATAGGAATGCTCTATTTGTCCCTCATATACATTGGGATAAAACCTTTCCTTGTCCATCAGGTTCAAGACATAATCATAATTAAGGTTGTCATAGAATTGAAGAGAATCAGGTGGCATAGTCACCCATTTATAAGGTGTGTCCGTTTTCTTCCTGTAACATTTGTAGCCATCGATTACCCATGCATGTCCTGGTTTTTTCCCTGAGGCAGAGTCTATCCTGCGTGCTGATACATATACAGGCTTGTTCTGATTTAGGGAAGAGATTACTTTTGATGCGCTATAGTTATCAATACTACAAGATAGCCCATATGATAAGAAGGCATTTTTGGCTTTAGTATCATTTGATGAGCTGTGGTCAGAGTAATATATCATATTTGCCAGCGCTCCGACATCAATCATCAGATCTCCAACATAATCCGTTGATGCACATCGTGAACGATATGTCTTTGCCATTTCTTCCCATCTGTTTGAGTTGGCTTGGTAATCGGATCTTGTCACACTTGATGTGTAATAATCGCCATTAAGGGTGAATTCAGGAACTATGTTATGGTAGAGGCCACTTGGAACGCCCAGGTGAAAATGGTAATAGTACAGTAATTGCGCCACAGCTACGGCCACACAGCCTGTTGGGGCTGTTTGACTAGTGCTATTACTTCTAAAGGTCGGGCACTTGTAATTCCAAGGATACTCTTGCCCCCATTTCGTGGTCAGAAGATGTCCTACTTCTTCAATGGTTGTCGTCACGATCGGTTCCAAAGGGAGCCTTACCCAAACATATTCATCATCGAATGGCGGGATTGAATTTACTGACACAT
>CAVCPY010000213.1:0-7773 GCA_963604245.1 Eggerthellaceae bacterium | reverse complement strand
CGGTCACGTAGCTACGGCTACGCTCCCTTTTCCAAAGCCGAAACTGTCTCGAAATTCCCACATAATAAAATGCGGAAACCATTTTTAAACAGTTTCTTATTCTTGAACAACCACAATACTGACCCGAGGAGAACGTATTCCAGGCTTCAACTCTCCGCAGACGACGAACAAGTTGTTCCCACACATCACGGCCCCCGCCCCGGCTCGGGCAAGAGACTCGTTGACACCCAAGCATTTCCACACACCTTCAAGGATGTCATACGACCAGAGATCGTCATTGAACCTGTACCAGGAGACATCGTGACGGAGATATTCCTTGCCTTCGTCCTTAAGCCTGGCCACGGTCAATGAATCCCCTGAAGCCTCCGCCTCAACTATGCGCCGAGGACGATCGACTGCGTCAAGGAAGCAATCGTGGTTCACACCACCGAAGAAAAGAGCGTAACGGTCGGACATCGCAGTGGCGCATCCTCCGGTGAGAGTTCTTGGAGAACCGTCTGAAAGAGCCGGAAGTTCTGTCACCTCAGTCCATCGTCCATCCTGCCAGACAAGAACTTCGGACGGAAGCCGGGGAGGGACACTGTTGTCCCCTGGCTGGAATCCTCCCGCAAGACACAATCTGAGATCATTACCGGAGCCGATGGCCGCGAGAACCGGTTGGACACGCGCGGGGCCGGGGAAATCTTGCATCGTTCTCCATACTATCCGCTTCCCGTCAGGACTCAGTTCCCCGCACAGCAGTGCCCTGGAAGGCCGGCCATCAACATTGCCGCCGGCCACAAACACACGATTGTCCGAATATGCCGCCGAAGAGTTGTCCACAGCGCAAGGCAAAGACTGCAACGGATGCACCACCACTTCGGACTTGTTCTGGTTCCAACTCAATGAAAAACAATCCCGATAGCTCTGCCCAGAGTCATTGCCACCGAGACAGACTATTCCTGAAGGTGTGGTCACAGAACCGCCGTAGGCCACAGCCTTCAGCAAATGACCCACAACCCTCCAACCGGAATCAGATTTCGACAGATCCAAGGCCCAGATCTCATCGTAAAACCTTTTGACCCCTCCCTCCGACACTGGCTTATCCGGGAAATTGCAGCCTCCGGCCACTATCAGAGACTCTCCGAGAAGTCCTGTGAAAGGAGCGGAAACCCCAAGAGGTGCGGATGAATATTCAGAGACAGATGTCGGATTCGGCAAATCCGGGAGCCGTCCCCAAGTAACCGCTCCGTCTTCCGAAGACGGGCAGGACAGCGATATAGCGCCTAAAAGCATAGTCTTTATAGGAATATTAAGAGCCATTTCTCAACTCTGACAAGCAAGCTGACACTTGCGGCTAATCATTCAACATTGATGCGGAAAGTCGATGCAGGAAGCAGGGCTCCGTTCACCAGATTGGCGCGGGTGTAGGGTTGCCAGCCATAACGGACCCACTTTGGGAAAGCCACCTCAGGACAGTCCAGTATGATCAGCGAACCGTCCACGGAAGCCTCGGCAGGATGGAATCGCTCATCCTCTCCCGCCAGCTCAAATGTGCGTATTTTCTGTCCGTCAGAGGACTGGAGTCCATCCGCCCTGTCGAACGCAAGAACGACCTGTCGGCCTTTAAGACCTGCTGATCTGACCACAGGACCGGACGGGACCAGATTCTTGTCCCCATAGACATTATAAAGAGCCTGGACACCCAGACGCCTTCCGACATCCAGTTTGCGGCGCGGATGCACGTCAAGGGAGTCTCCCCTGTCGCTGCTTACAGCCATAGCGCAGGACGGCACGCTCTCGGCAAGTCTTCTCTGGCTGTCTCTGAACCAAGTCCAACTCGGACGGTTCAGGCTTGAAAGCTGAACAAAGAGGAAAGGCATTTCCGGATCGTTCCAGTTGGAACGCCAGCTTTGGACAAGCAACGGGAACAGACGCTCGTGTGCCTCAATATTATGGGCGTTGGACTCGCCCTGATACCAAATGACACCACGGACCGGGAAATGTTCGAGAGGCTCGATACCCGCCTCGTAAAGATAGCACGGCTCGTAAGGATGCCTCTGGAGCGGATTCTCAGCATCCTTGATGTTGAACGCGGCACGCTCCCGCACCCAACCTTGGATGAAGTCGTTACGCAGCCAATCGTACAGGATGTCAGGGAACTCGAATTCAAGAGTCTTACGGTCGATCCAGGATTCCGTGGCGGCTCCGCCAACAGCGTTCAGGATCAAGCCTACCGGAACTTCAAGGGAATCGGCCAGCATCTGGCCGAACGTGAGGCCGACAGCCGAGAACGAGTCAGCGGCGGCTCTGGAGCTGTGCTCCCACACAGCAGGATGAAAATACTGAAGACGGTTGAGCGAATCATAGACCTCTTTGTCCCACGTGACATTGTCCGTGTACCATCTCGCCCGCATATTGAACAAACGGACATTCTTAGCCTGCCTCTCAGCGGTCTCCAACGCTTCTGAACGCTCCTGCAGAACCATTGATCTTGTCATAAACGCCATATTGGACTGTCCGGAACAAAGCCAGACCTCTCCGACAGCCACATCATCATACTTCAGACGGCGTTGCGGAGTCGAAATGTCCAGAGTCAATCCAGTAGCGGCGGCCAAAGGTTCGAGACTTACACTCCAGTTGCCGTCAGACCCGGCCACAGCGATCTTTATCTGGTCGGCAAGGCGCACCGTCACCTTCTCTCCCGCGTCAGCAGTCCCATTTATCTCAAGATGGCGGCCACGTTGCAGAACCATTCCGTCCGAATATATTTCCGGCATCCTCAAGCCACCATAATTTCCCATCAAAGCGGAAAACACAGTGTGTGCGATTATGCAGGCTCCTTCAGCATTCGGATGCAGAGCGTCCGGCAGCAAATCAGGACGTGAATATAAAGGCTTTTGAAGGTCAATCAGTCCGGCGCCGGCGACTTTCGCCACAAGCTCTATGCGCTCCTGCTCCATCCAGTACCAATCACGGGTTCCGGATTTGAAACGATGATGTCGGTGCGAGATAGGTGTCATACGACAGACCCAAACCCTACAGTCCGGATTAGCCTTGCGGAAATCCTCGATGAGCGAAAGATAGTCAGTCACGAACTCATCACGGTAGTTCGGCCAGGCGCGCGGGTCGGTGTCATTCAGTCCGAGATGGATGACAACCCAGTCCGCCGCGAAGTCAAGCGCGTCACGGTAGGCTTGCTGCTCTGTGTAAGGACGGTAGGCGTTACGCATAAGGGTAGCGCCCGAATGGCCGAAATTGCGAACATCATAGCCATCGCCAAGCAACGCCTGAAGCCTTGAAGGGTAGCTTTCAACCTTCCGGTTCTCCAGCCCATAGCCAAAGGTGACACTGTTGCCCACACAAGCCACCTTAATCCGTTCACGCGCGGTCAGTGGCGAGAGTGCCCACAGCATCAGACAAATACAAAGCAATCGTCTCACGATCCGCTACCTTGTTTTATCGGGTGAATATGTCAACCCGTCAACAGCCCGGCTTCCGTCCGGAGTGACGAACACAGCCGTGAACATCCACTTGACCAATCTTACCTCCGGGATGGTAAAACGCCCGACAGGCAATTTCATAAACACTTTGTTCCAGCCTTTGTCCAGATGGACAGAAAGCGGTGGACGGCCAGTACAATTCTCGTTGGCAAGGTCAATCTCCGTGGCTTTCTGGGTGTAGGTATTTGTCCAGACCGGCGGAAGGAGTTCCTTATCATTCACCCAGATCCTGCTGCCTTTAAAGTCCCAGCATCCCTGCGGAGGCGGCAAATCATCCACCGAGCGGCTATAGTTCTGGAACTCAACCAACATTCCCACATCCTGGGATTTCGGTGAATATACCCAAGTGTAGGCATAGGCCGTGCTGTTCTCTTTCGGATCCTTGAACAAGGCCGGGATGGTGGTGCCCCAAACGTGACGCAGGTATATTCCCGCTCCCGTAACACGTCTGACACCATATTCTTCACCTTCGTAAGTGTAGCTGTCGGCTATTTCTTCCTCCGGAGGGAACGAACGGGAAAGGTCGCCTTCATTAGGGAAAGCGTCTGTGACAGTCCAACGCACATTCGTCTGCTTGACATAAGGGAACGGGTTTCCGGCAAGATTATGGTCCTTATGCCAAAGCATACGTCGCTCAAAGTCAGCGAAGTCCTTGAAAACACGGCTTGAATCATCAGGGAGAATCACACCGTTCCCATTGAAATACTCGCTTCCGCCTCCTCGCCATGATCGCTCGGCGATGGCCAGGATGTAAGGATAGAACGCGTTCTGGGTAAGAATGCTCCTGTCATCAGGCAGTTTATGGTCGTTCCACACTGCCATAATGGTGCCTGCGATGTCATCGCTGCCATATTCAGCGTCACAGATCCGGCTGTTGTAAAGAACCACGATGTCACCGAACAAGTCAAAATGGTTCGCATAATGGAAGCGGCAGTCTATGGCCGGAATCCCTGGCTGCGCCTTGCCACGGTAGCTCCAGAGTTGGGACATATCGATCTCACCCGGAGCATATTCGTGACCAGGATTCCAAGAGATCACCTTTTTGCCCTTCGAGCGCACGAAAGCCACCATCTCCGGGACAAAAAACGGGTCAGTGAAATTCACCTCATCCGTACCGATGTGGAAATAAGGCGCCTCGGCAAAAAGTTCACAGGCCTCGGAGATGAGTGTCTTGAGTATCTCCTTACCCTTGGGACTTTGCATATCACATCCGAAAGTCCGGGCAAAGGCAGCGCTATGGCCCGGCATATCTATCTCAGGAATCAGCATAACCTGATGCTGACGACAGCAATCGATGATGTCACGAACCTGATCGTGAGTGTAATAAAGTCCCTGATGGCGGGTCATGTTCCCTGACGAGTTAAGTTGAGGATAGATCTTGCTTTCAAGCCGCCACGCCTGATTCTCTGTCAGATGCCAATGGAAAGTGTTGATCTTGTAGTGGGAAAGAAGTTCTATCTCTTGTTTGATTTCTTCCGGATCGATGTACGAACGTCCCGTGTCGTGCATAAAGCCTCTGATCCGGAACGCCGGCCAATCGGTGATCTCGCAGCAAGGGATTCTGACACCATTCCTTGCCGTCTCCGCCAGCTGACGCAATGTCTGGACAGCCCAATAGACTCCCTTTTCGGTCACAGCCTCTATGCTGACCGACTCCGGCGATACAGTCAGCCTGTAGGCTTCCTCCTGATTGACAACGGCCTTGTCGATATGCTCCACTGACTTGACCTCAATCCGTTGCGATGCGGATTCCGAACACTTTACTCCGGATTCCTCAAACCAGTCTCGTACGATCCAAGTCACGGAAGGCTCCCCGGTCAGGTTCACCTCTCTTACTTGGAAAACGCCCTTCGCCCACGCCACTTCCTGCGGCACGGGGAGCAGCACAGGCTCCAGATTATGCCCGACGCAACCGGTCAAGGCAGACAGAACAATAAGAATCTGTTTAAATTTTATCAGCTTCAATCTATATGGTCTATTTTGGCTCTTTTTCCGCCCTTTCGCAGTCACATAGCCACCGCTATGCTCCTTTGTCAGGACGCAAAAATAGCTCAAACTATCCTCATAAATCTTTTCGCTAACAAAATTTAAACAGCTTCTAAAGCTTCCGGATGACATTGAGTCCGTCCCGAATCGGGAGAAGGACGGACTCGACACGGGGGTCGTTGACCACCAAGTCATTGAAGGCGATGATGCCTTGGGTCTGCTTGTCTTTCGGGACGGGATCCTGCCAGAGTTTGCCGTCCCAAAGGACATCATCGGCGAGAATGAGGCCGCCGGATTTCACCAGATCGAAAACCAAATTGTAATAGGTGACATATTCACGCTTGTTGGCATCCATATAGACAATGTCGTAGGGACCCTCAAGGGTTGAGAGGGTCTCGCAGGCATCCCCGATGTGCAGGGTGATCTTGTCGGCCACGCCGGCGCGCGACCAGCCTTCACGCATCAGATCCTCCAGCTCGTCATTGATCTCAAGGGTGTCGATATGGCCGTCTTCCGGAAGTCCATAAGCCATACAGGTTGCGGAATAACCGGTAAAAGCTCCGATCTCAAGTATGCGCGCCGCCCGTGAAATCTCCACAAGCATTGTCAGCAGACGACCCTGAACCGCCCCCGAAAGCATCCGGGGGTAGTTCGTGTGGATGTTCGTCTGTTTCTCAATCCAGTCCAGAGCCTCGCTCTGCCGCGAAGAATGCTCTCTGAGATATTTATCTGCCGGAGATTCCATAGGATTCGTTCTATTGTTGAGGATTACTTACCATTCCCTGACCGGATCCAGGTACAGGGCGAAACCGTTGAGAACCGGACAGGCGAATGAGGCGGTGATGTTGAGGCGGATGCGTGAGGCGGTGGTCTCCGCGACCGGGATGATCCGCTTGTAACCGATGGTGGTCTCGGAGGCGATTTCCGACCATTGGCCGTCTTTGCCTGACGCTTCGACGGTGAAAGACTTGACCCTTTGACCTAAAGGAACATATTCCTGAAGCCGGATCAGGTTGAAAGTCTTTTCTCCCTTGAGATTGACGGTTATGGAAGCTTCCGTGACATCATCCGGTGCGGCCCAGAAGGAGTCATATTCATCATTCAGAATGTTTTGTGCCTTGAAGGAACGACCTCTGACGGCGGTGGCCTTCGCCTTCGCGCCTTCGGCGAGATTGTCTTCGAATATCCTGTCGAGTGCGGCGCGGAACTCCATCAGCCTCGTGGAGTCGGCGGCGTTGATGCGTCCGGTCGTGTCAGGCGGAACGTTCAGAAGCAGCAGGGAGTTGCGTCCGACGCTTTCATAGTAGATTCTGAGAAGTTCATTAACGGATTTAACCTTGTCGTTCTCGCTTTCCCTCCAGAACCAGCCCGGACGGATGGAGACGTCTGTCTCGGCCGGAATCCAATATTTACCGAGAGCGTTGCCGCTGTTCAGGGTGTCTTGGCAAGGCGCACCGGCTCCCGGAGTAAACCCTTCGGTGTCAAGCCTGCTCCAGCAAGTTCTGCCGGCGGATCCCCTCTCGTTGCCGACCCAGCGGCAGTCAGGGCCGATGTCGCTGAATATTACCGCGTTCGGCTGAAGCCGTCTGACAGTCCCGTTGAACAGTGGCCAGTCGTAGTCCTGCCTCTTTCCGTTCGGTCCTTCACCGTTGGCTCCGTCGAACCACTGTTCGAAGACATCCCCGTAACTGCCAAGGGCGCTCTCCAGCGTCTTGACATAGACTTCATTGTACTCCGGAGTCCCGTAAGTCGGGTCGTTTCTGTCCCACGGGGAGATGTAAACCCCGAATTTGAGACCGTCTTTGGCGCAGGCCTCCGACAGCTCTTTCAGCACGTCTCCTTTGCCGTCTTTCCACGGACTTTTCGCCACGGTGTGACCGCAGACAGGGTTCGGCCACAGGCAGAAGCCGTCGTGATGCTTTCCGGTGATGATTATCCCTTTGAATCCGGCAGCCTTGGCGATCGCCGTCCATTGGCCGCAGTCAAGACCGGTCGGATTGAAGACATCCTCCGCCTCGGTTCCGAGTCCCCATTCCCTTCCCGTGAAGGTGTTGGGGCCGAAGTGAGCGAACATATTCATTTCCATCTTTTGCCATTCAAGTTGCCGGGCGGCCGGAGTAGGGCCGAAGGGTTCAGGCGAGGTAGAGCCGAAAGCTTCGTGTGGGGTAGAGGCTCCTCTGTCGCAGGAGGCCAAGGCGGCGATAACCGCGAATGTCACTGTGAGTTGAATTAATCGGTTCATAATAAAATTTTCCAGTTGAAATCCAAATAAAAATGGATCTCGATTTTAACAGTTAATATTTAA
>CAVCPY010000212.1:0-6449 GCA_963604245.1 Eggerthellaceae bacterium | reverse complement strand
ACTTTCGCAAGTAACAAAGTACCTGTGACAAAGTGCCTTATCTCACGTTCGGAGAGCATAGGCCGAGAATAATCAGTTTACCCCTACCATAAATCCCTCCCCCGAAGGGGAGGGAGTGTACTCTGCCACAGCCGTG
Organism: Eggerthellaceae bacterium; assembly: GCA_963604245.1. GTDB lineage: Bacteria > Bacteroidota > Bacteroidia > Bacteroidales > UBA932 > Cryptobacteroides. Next base: position 6,313 of record CAVCPY010000212.1, on the reverse strand, counting down.
ACGGGAAATCAGGTGTTTCGCTTATACGAAACTTGAGTTATCAACTATACGTATTGTCGAAAGGGTGGTTTTTAGTGTAAAGAAGTCGAATAATATTGCGATGTGACTGGAAACCTTTACTTTTGCAAGATTTTTAAGTTTTGGTAGTGTTCAAGAAGGCATTAATCTGCATTTCCGCTCTCCTGCTTCTTTCCTGTACGAGAGAAGGGGACACTGTTTACGTGGTGGACGAGATTGAGAAGGACAGCCGTCCTATCGTCTGGTTTGTCTCCAAACAGGGTTCCCTGGGGGATAACGGGTATGTGGATTCGATTTACCGGGGTGTTGTGAAGGGAACGAATGAATGTGGGATGATGCTGTCATTGGCCGAACTGCCGAGCGACGAGACCAAAATCGAATTTGCGCTCAACTATATGCTTGAGTATATGCAGAATGAGGGGAAGGAGCGCAAGGCTTTGGTGGTTATTGCGAATGACAACCTGGAACCTCTTCTGCACAAGTTCAGCGAGGAGATTGTCAATGCTGACAAAGTGGATTTCCTGCTGACAGAGACAAGCGACCTCACCCTGCCGATATATTCCATCAGGATGCCGCAGTATGGCGTTTACTATCAGGCCGGGATGCTGGTCAGCCAAGGTCTCCCGGAGGTGGACAGCGTGTTGGTCGTGAATGCCAATCCGGACGAATCCAACATCAGGGATATGAGCCAGGGTTTCGCCCTGGGGCTGCGCGACGGCAACGCCGACATATTCGTCGAGGACACTTACCTTTCGCAGACCTCCGGAGGTTATGATATGGCGGATTATGCTTACCGGATGTCGTATGGGATTGCGGATAAGTACGGTCTCGTGCTGCCGCTCTGCGGAGGGACCTGTCAGGGATTCTACAGGTACAACCGAGAGAATCCGGATCAGTTCTATACGCTTGGGGTCGATTCCGATATGCAGCGATACTCTTCAAGAGTGCCGTTCTCCATCGTGAAGCATATGGATGACGCTGTCGAGCGGTGGATTGTGGAATGGTCAAAAGGCACAGAACTTCCGAAGCATCAGACACTTGGATTGTCCACGGGTTTCACTGAGATAGTCGTGGCGGATTCTTATAAGGACAGGCTTGGCGGCATCGTCGGCGAATTGTACCAGAAATCGGTTGAAATGGAGAAGGAATATGAAAGTCAATAGTCTATCTTTCAGGCTTCTTGCCTTTCTTGCGGTTCTTGTCCTTGCGGTGGCCTCCTGCGTAAAGGACAGCGATGTGGTGATACACGTTCCCGGCATAAAGACCGTGCAGTACAAAATCGCCGTAGTTCTGCCGATGAGCCAGGGCGGCGAGTACCAGAAACGTCTGGAGAACACGGTCAACTTCGCTTTGGAGAATATGCGCAATGCGCAGAAGTACGTCGCCGAGGTCGGAGACAGCATCGCGGTGGACCTTGACATAGAATGGCACGACGAAGACACGGAGCCGTTGGAGGAGCTGGCGTCGGAGTTGGCCGACCGTGAGGACCTGCTGCTTATCATCGGCCCCTTGAGGAACGGTAATGTGGACATAATGGCAAGTGCGTGCAAGCTCACGCAAAAACCTCTGATCGTGCCGAGCGCCAGCAGCGAAAACATCATCCGCCGCTATTCGGTGACGAAGTCCGGAGACAAGGCCGAACAGCCTTTTCTGTGGTCGCTCTGCGAAACCGATGTCAGCCAAAGTGAAGCCTTGCTTGCAAAGGCTTGGGAATCAGGAGCGAAAAGCATTGCTCTACTGACTCCGGACGATGAATACGGCCAGACTTTCTACGAGTGGATTCCATTCCTTGCGACCGAAATGGGACTCGAACTGTCCGCAGAGAACATTTTCCAATATTCCGATGATCTGGCAGCCAATGCTGAAAAGGCCTTGTCGTCAGGAGCGGATTGCATCATCTGCGCCGTGAATTCTGCCAAGGACGCCGAAGTTGTGCTTCAGGCCAAGAACAGTCTTGGCGACGGAACCCCGAGAATACTATTCTCCAACGGTGCTCTCTCCGCCTATCTTCTGGAGCTCGGGGAACTTGCGGAAGGCAGTGAAGGCATAGCTCCTTATGCCGACCCTTCCACGGGCTTTCAGATTGCCTACGAGGAACGCTTCGGATTCGCGCCGACCGGCGGAGAGGCGCAGGTGTATGACGCGGTCCTTCTGTCCGGCATCACGGCGTTCGTCTTGGAGTACACGAACCATTCGATGGATGCCAACGAGGTAATCCGTCAGGTGACATCGGTCGGAGACGATCCATATCCTATGTGGAACGAACTGGGACTGAGGTCGTTGATGATTCTGCTGAAACGCGGCGGAGTGTATGTCAAGCTCGTGGGGGCGAGCGGGGTGCTGCGTTTCGACAGCGAGGCCTACACGAGCCTTGTCCAGAGCACCTACGTACATTGGACGGTCTATGACAACAAGTTCCTGACTCTGGACTATATGAGCGATGACGGCAGCAGCCGCACCGTCTCCACCCTCGCTTCCTGGAACTGGAAGGCCAGGATGATGGAAGATATCGCAGACCAGGACAGTCCGGTCCAGTACAAAAGCCTGAAGGACCGTTATGCGCTTCTGGTTCAGGGTTCAAGCGGCTGGACGAACTACCGGCATCAGGCCGATGTGCTGAACGTGTATCAGATGCTGCGAAGCAAAGGTTGGGATGACGACCACATCATTCTCATCCTTTCGGATGAAATCGCATATAACGACCAGAACATATTCAAAGGGAAAGTCAGCAGCTCGACCTACGGCCAGAACCTGTATCAGGATGCCGTCATAGACTACAGCACCGACAGCCTGAGCGTCAGTGACATCTCGGACATAATGCTGGGCAGAAGCAGTTCGCATCTCCCGACCGTGCTGAACACGTCGGACCGGACGAATGTGCTAGTGTTCTGGAGCGGACACGGATGTCTTGCCAAGCACAAGAAGTCCAATGGCTTCGTGTGGCGCGACGATGGTGACATCCTTTCGGACGCGGATTTCCGCAGCATTCTTGAGCAGATGTGTTCGGAGCAGCGCTACCGCAAGATGCTGCTGCTTCTTGAACCGTGCTTTTCCAGAAATATGGCTCTTCAGACCAAGGATATTCCCGGAATACTCGGCATAGCAAGCGCCGGAGCCGCCGAATCGTCATTTGCGGATTTCCATTCGGCGGAACTCCACATCTGGATGAGCGACCGTTTTTCGAACAATCTCGTCAACACGCTCTCCGAAAAGCCTGACCAGACCTACAAGGAACTCTACGAGTACCTTTACACCCACACTCTCGGCTCCCACGTCTATGTGGAGAACTCCTACTGGTTCGGAAATCTCTGCAAGACGGGACTGGGAGAATTTATCCTTGCGAACAATTGATTCATTATTATACACATTTAATCCAATTTTTTTACAAAAAATGAGAAGACACAATTATCTGATGCTTGTCCTATCCGCCGTTGCGGGTATGATGACCCTTTTCTCCTGCGAGAAAAACAACAGTGATGATCCTATCGGTGCAGGGGAAGTCTATTTCGAAATAGATCCGACCGGCACAATCATCTGCACTGCCGAGGAACTCGCCGATATGGCTTTCGGAGCAGAAGGAGCGAATTCCAGCGAGGAGATGAAAGAACTTCGTGAGCAGTTCCTTAAGAATGCAAAGGCAAAGGAGGCGGAACTGAATGAGAAATATGGCGCCAACGCCTGTGTGCCAGGGTACACCAGCTACAAGTTTTACTATCAGTCCACAGCACTGAATGGAGAACGTGTGACGCTTTCCGGAAGAGTCTCCTGGGGTACATATTGGCTTTTCGGCTGGCACAATGCGGATCCGGACAATATCTTCCTTCTTGAGCACTACACCATCACCGACAATGCAGAGTGCCCTTCAGAAGACGGTACCACCGAGATGGCAGTTGCGACGGGAGACAACCTTCTCATTATGCCGGACTATATCGGTTACGGCCTGAACAAGAGCGCTCTCCATCCTTATCTGAACCACGAGATAGTAGTCCCTACCTCCATCGACGCGCTGAAAGCCGGCTACGAGGTGTGGAAGAAATACGGTAGCGGCGAGATGGAGGATGACTGGAAAATGTATGTTCTTGGCGCTTCACAGGGTGCAAGCAACGCTCTTGCTGTCCACAAGTATTTCGACACCCACGATGACGAGGCCAGTAAGTGGCGTTTCGACTATTCCTACTGCTGCTCTGGGGCATACGATCCAGCGCTTACGATGAGGACTTACTACTCCTGGGGAAAGACGGCATATTCCGGAGCGATTCCGATGACCATCAAGTCTATGCTCGCAAGTTATCCTGACATTATGAAGGGCTACAAGGAGGAAGATTTCTACAGCGAGAAATACCTCGCGATAAAGAGCTCCATCGATGAGTTGCTGGCAAGCAAGGAAGCCAACACCACAGAACTCAACCATAAGATTAAGGAACTTCTCGAAACTGATGACCCTACTCTCAAGGATATCTTCAGCAAGGACGCTCTTGATATGACCTCCGGTCTTGCCCAAGCATTCTTCACCTGCCTTGAGAAGAATGATCTGACCACTGGATGGACACCGAAGCATAACATCAAGATTTATGCTGCCGAGGATGATGAAATCGTGCCATATGGAAACACCGAGAAACTCGTGTCCGCATTCGGAGACAAGGTGGAAGTCTTCAAAAGCTACGGCGGAGTAGGGCACGTCAAGACCTGCTACAAATGGTATGGCACTCTTGCCACGGGCAACTGGTGATTCCGGAAAAAGAATTGAGTGTAAGAAATGATGAACAACATATTCAATCACCTTCTTGCGGTCTTGGCCGCAGCCGGCGCTGTCTTGTTCTCATCCTGTGACAAGGAGGACAATTCCGGCACAGATGATGGGGAGGTGAAGTACGAAATCACCGGAGAGTTCTCCTACACAGCGGAGGAAATGGCCGACAAGATGTTCGGGCCGGACGGAGCCAACGCTGACGATGAACTCCGGGAGGCCTTCCTTGCAAAGGTTCACGAGAAGGAAGCGGAACTTGAGGAGGAACTTGGAGCGAACGGTCTTGCAATGGGATATAGGGGCTGTTCTTTCAACTATTACTCAACAGACGAGTTCGGCAAGTCAATCGTGCTTTCCGGAAGGGTGTCCTGGGGAACCTACTGGCTCTTCGGCACGCACGACATGGATCCGGATGACATCTATCTCTGGGAGCATCACACCATCACCGCAAACAACGAGTGCCCTTCCTTGGACGGCTCCACCGAGATGGGGGTCGCCGGTGACAACCTTCTCATAATGCCGGACTACATCGGCTATGGAGCGAGCAAGGGAAGGCTTCACTCTTACCTGAACCACGATGTCGCGGCCATCAATTCCATAGATGCATTGAAGGCCGGCTATGAAGTCTGGAAGAAGAAAGGCACCGGAGTGATGGAGGATGACTGGCATCTCTATGTCATCGGCGCCTCACAGGGAGGGGCCAACGCACTCGCAGTCCACAAATATCTTGACACGCATCCGCAGCTCGCCAGTGACTGGCGTTTCGACTATTCCTATTGCTGCTCCGGCCCGTACAGTCCGGTGATTACGATGCAGGAATATTATAATAACGGATATACCGGTTACGAGTGTGTGATTCCTATGACCATCAAGTCGATGCTGTACTGTTACCCGGCGGTTATGGTCAAGTGGTCGGAGGATGATTTCTACAGTGAGAAGTATCTGGAACACAAAGCGGCGATTGACAAGATCTACGTCGATAAGTGCGCCGGGACGGGCACCATCAACGAACAGATCAAGCAATTCCTTGGAGTCAGTGTTGACGAGGACACACATGCGCAGCTTTCCGACATAATGAGCGAGAGTGCGATGAACCAGAATTCCGAGATGATGAAGGCGTTTTACACCTGTCTTGACAAGAACGACCTCACCAAAGGCTGGACGCCTACGCACAAAATAAAGCTGTATGCTTCAGAAACTGATGACATCGTGTCTTACAAGAACACGCAGGCGGTGAAAGATGCTTTCGGAGACAAGGTAGAAGTGTTCAACAGTTACTGGGCAGGACATATCGCCACCTGCAAGAAGTGGTACACGACCATTCTTGACGACTGGTGGTAGCAGTCAGGTTCTGAATGCCCCCAGGGGCTGTCACGAAGTGACTGGGGGTTGGATATTATTAAAGAGGGACCGGAAAGTATCTTCTGGACCCTCTTTTTATGTAAGCGATAAAAAAAAGTTGGTAGAGATTTATGCAGGATTTTTGAGGCTATTTTTCTTTTGGAAGAGGGAGTGTACTGGACGTACACGACCGATGAGAAAAGGAAT
>CAVCPY010000211.1:0-10939 GCA_963604245.1 Eggerthellaceae bacterium | reverse complement strand
GCGCGCCATCGATGATGAGCATCTTGTCACTTCTGGATTTTAGATAATCTTCTATTTTATTGGAAATCTTGCGCCTAAGCATAATGACCTACATTTATTCCGTTTTCCTGCTGCTGCAAAAATACATTTATTCCGTCAAAATACCAAGATAAAACCACATTTATTCCGTCAGAATATCCCTGAAAAAGTCTCTGAAACATCTAAAAATGTCAGGTATGCGTTCAGGCTGCCGGATTATTGCAGTCTGAATGCGGCATCAGGCCTATGATTGACTACATTCCCGAAACATACAGGGAAACTACACCATCTCGAGGTCGGTGAAGATGCGGCGGTAGGTCGAGGCTTTCCTGTCGAGGGAGAGGGGATAGGCGCGGGAGGAAGAGGGCATACGGTAGAGACGTATGAGACGATTCTCAAAATTGAATTCTGAATATTCCCCCGTGGCCGGTGCATCGGTTCCGAAAGTCTGGCAGAGGGTTGAGGTGGCTTTCTCACCGGTTGTGACAATTGCTTGGCACTGAGGGATTTTTCTTAACAGTGCCGGGATGTCGGTCGGTGTGACTATCTCCAGGAACTTGTCGGAGGCGTTGTCTTTCAGGCGGCGGACAGCGGTGGCGGTGTCGTACATCGCTATGCCGGTCGCGGTGCAGAAATCCACGATGTCACTCAGTTTGAACTTCTTGGCTGCAACGTCCACGAAACGGTTCTTGTCATTGAAGAAAACCAGACCAAGGATCCGCCACATATCGTTGATGAAATTTGGGTAGTAGAACTCAATGCTCCAGCGTTTGGCTTGTGGAGGGAAACTGCCAAGCATCAGCACCTTGGCGTTCTCCGGCAGAAACGGCTCGAAAGGATGCCGCTCGACAGGAGGCAAAGAAGTCGCTTCGACAGGCTCTGCGACCGTCGAAGCGACTGCATTAAGATTCTTCTGAATAATCATTACTTCGCGGCGTCGGCGGAGCCCTCGACAAAAGCGACGATCTCACCCTTGGCGACCTTGTCACCCTGTTTGCCGAGGGTTGCCACTATGCGTCCGTCAACTGCGGGAACGAGTTCCTCCATTCCGTAATATGTCTGCACGAAACCGATGCCCTTGCCTGCCTTTACCTCGGTTCCGGCGACCGGAGCGGCGGAATCGTCCTCCACATCGACCTGCCAGAGAAGCTGGCCCTTGGCCGGAGCCTGGACAGGGACGGCGTGAGGGTAACGTCTGGAATATTCATCGACATCGAACTTCGGCATCTCGACAATCGGACGAACCACTTCAATCGGGGCGTTCGCCTTTGCCTTGAGGTCGGCGAGTTCGGCGTTGAAACGCTGCTTGGCGACACCGCTCTTGTAGTCTCTGTACTGGCGCTCGTGCATCGCGAACTCGAAGAGCTCCTCCTCGTCCTGACCTTCGTCCCATCCCTCTTCCTTCATCATCTGACGGAACTTAGGAAGCTCGTCCGGGTACATCTCCTGAGGGTCTCCGGTGTAGAACGCCAGACCTTTCTCCTTGGCCAGATCCACGATTTCCGGAGCGAGTTCGCCCGGAAGTCGACCCATCTTGCCGAGGATCATATTCCAAGTGTCCTTGTCGATTGTGGTCCAGCGCGGCTTGCCGTTCAGAATGTTCAGCAGGTTCATCAGAGCCGTGTTCTTCGTGTATTGGCTGAATGGGGTCACGAGCGGCGGGTAGCCGAGACGCGGCCAGACATATTCAACCTCCTGGAACAGCTTGACCATCAAGGTGTCGAGGCTGATTTCCGGACGGCCGTGAGCCCTCTCGGCAGCGTTGATCGCGCTCTGGAAGCCTTTGAGGTCGGCCATCATCGAACCCATCATTCCGCCCGGAAGGCCGCAGCCCACGAGCAGCGAGCTCATCTTGGCGTTGGAAGGGTTTATCCAGTAGCCGAGGAAGTCATCGATGAACTTCTGGGTAAGGCGGCGCACCTCCATATAAGCGTCTATGTTCAGATCCTTGACAAGGAATCCGTCGGCTTTCAGCATTTCCCTGATCGTGATGACATCCGGGTGAACCTTGCCCCAGGAGAGCGGCTCAACCGCCACGTCGAGTACATCAGCTCCCGCGCGGGCTACCTCCAGCATCGAAGCCGGGGAGAAACCCGGGCCGGAATGGCCGTGGTACTGAACCAGAATGTGAGGGTATTTTTTCTTGATGTCCCGGGTGAGCCGGCCGAGGAAGGTCGGACGGCCGATTCCCGCCATATCCTTGAGGCAGATCTCGTCGGCTCCATATTCAACGACCTTGTCCACGATGCCCATATAATATTCGACGGTGTGGACAGGTGATGCGGTGATGGAAAGAGCCACCTGCGAGATCATTCCGCCTTTCTTGGCGAACTCGACGGAGCGGCGCAGGTTCCTGTGGTCGTTCAGGCCGCAGAACGAACGGGAGATGTCGGTGCCTTGCTTTTTCTTCACCTTGAACATCAGCTCCCTGACATCAGCAGGGACAGGGTTCATCCTGAGGGCGTTGAGGCCTCTTTCGAGCATATGCGTCTGGATGCCGGCCTTGTGGAAAGGGGCGGTCCAGCGGCGGACGGCCACGTTAGGGTTCTCGCCGAAAAGGAGGTTCACCTGCTCGAACGCTCCTCCGTTGGTCTCGACGCGGTCGAAGCAGCCCATATCGATGATGGCCGGAGCCACTTCCACAAGCTGGTCAACGCGCGGAACGTACTTGCCGGCGGACTGCCACATATCCCTATAAACGAGGGAAAACTTGATTTCTCTTGCCATAAGATTTCGTTGTTGTCCAAGTAACCGTCAAAAATAACTTGCCGAATCTGTGGCAACTTATTATTTGCCGCTTACTTGATTGTTGTACAGATTACAAATATACTTATTTCTTGCCTAAAATTATATTTTTGATTAGGGTGGAATTTTGACTAACTTTGTAAGTTATGAAAAATGCGATTCCGACAATAGCGGCAATGATTCTCGCCGCCACTGCGTTGACGGGCTGCGACTTCTTCCGTAGGCTCGCCGGACGCCCTGATTCTGAATGGATTGAGGCGAAGGCTGAGGCCATCCGTCAGGAAGCTGAGGTTCAGCGGATCCGCCAGGACTCGCTGGAAAAGGCGCACAAGGCTGTGGCGGATTCCATTGCCGCTGCGGATTCTGTCCGTCTTGCCAACCATCGTTACCGTTTTTGCATAATTCTGGGCTCGTTCTCCAGCAAAGAGAATGCCGAGCGTTATGTCGAGGAGATTGCGGCGAAGGGGTACAAAGGGGAACTTCTCACCTTCCGCAACAGCACGGCCGTGGGAGTGTGTCCGACCGATGACGAGGCGCAGGCCAAAAAGTCGCTTGACGAGTTGCAAAGGCAGGATTTTTGCCCCAAGGGCGCATGGATTTTAGAAAGGAAACAATGATGAAAGCGAAAACCACAATCTTTTCGGCCGTCTGCGCCATCTTCATCGGAGTCATTCCGGCCGGGGCCCAGTTCAAGGCAGGGGCTTCCTACGCCGACCTGGACGACAGCGAGACCGTCCGCGCCTTCAAGGAACACGTGTCAACAGTCTCCGCCGCAGCGATGGAGGGGCGTAAGGCCGGCTCGGAAGGGGAGAGGATGACGGCGGAATATGTCACAGGGATATTCAAAAAATATGGAATTGATGTGCTGTCCGGAAAGGACGGCGATGTGTTCGGCATCCGTCAGGAAAGCGGAGACACACTGACTTCCCGCAATGTCATCGCCTTTATTCAGGGAGGAGACAAAACGTTGAGGGATAGGTATATAGTAATCGGCGCAAGGATGGACAACCTCGGTGCGGACACGATGACGATAGACGGGCGGACTGTGGAAAGGACATATTACGGAGCCAACGGCAACGCCTCCGGCCTTGCGATGATGCTTGAGCTGGCGAGGATGCTCCGGACCAACAGTCCTCTTCTGGGACGTTCGGTTCTCTTTGTGGCTTTCGGTGCATCAGGGCAGACATTCGCAGGTTCGTGGTACTTCCTCAACAGGGCTTTCTCCGATGTCGCCGACATCGATGCGATGATCAACCTGGATATGGTGGGCACCGGAGGGGACGGATTCTACGCCTACACCTCCTCCAACGCCGACCTGAACGAGGTCGTCAAGTCGATGGCCGGTCAGCTTCAGCCGATTCTTCCGACCCTCACGGCACAGGAGCCATATCCTTCCGACCACAGGGCTTTCTACGCCAAGGAGATTCCGTCAATTCTCTTCACAACAGGACATTACCCTGAATATGGAACCGAGCGCGACACCCAGTCCATCATCGACTACGACACGATGGAAAGGGAACTTGAGTATGTCTATAACTACTCCGTGGCTTTGGTCAACGGTCCGAAACCGATATTCAATCCTTCCGACCTGTCTGGTCTGACCAAGGCTAATGGTGACGATTCCATCGTGCCTTATTACGATTGCGACTACAGACCGTCTTTCCTTGGCAGCCGGGATCCGAGGACGTTCCTCGAAAAATGGGTCTATACCTATATGAAGTATCCGAAGGAGGCTGTGAATAACGGAATTCAGGGCCGTGTGCTTGTGGACTTCGTGATCGACGAGAAGGGCAAGGTCCGTGACGTGAAGGTTCTCAAAGGCGTTGACCCGCTTCTTGACGAGGAGGCCGTGCGGATCATCAGCGCATCCCCTGACTGGAAGCCTGGCTTGCTGCGCGGCAAGAAAGTCAAGTCCAGGATGTCGCTCTACGTCGAGTTCCGGCTTGAGAAGAAAGGCAGTTTCGGGCTGAAGAAACACGATAATTAACAAATCACAATAAAATGGACTACGATTTCAGGAAAATTGAGAAGAAGTGGCAGACCTACTGGGCGCAGAACGGCACTTTCAAGACGAAGGAGGATCCTTCCAAGCCGAAGTTCTATGTTCTGGATATGTTCCCCTATCCGTCCGGCGCCGGTCTGCACGTCGGCCATCCGCTCGGCTACATCGCAAGCGACATATATTCCCGCTACAAGAGACTGAAGGGTTTCAACGTGCTTCATCCGATGGGCTACGACGCTTTCGGACTTCCGGCCGAGCAGTACGCCATCCAGACCGGCCAGCATCCTGAGGTCACGACGGTGAACAACATCAACCGCTACCGTCAGCAGATGGACCGGATAGGCTTCTCCTATGACTGGAGCCGCGAGCTGCGCACCTGCGACCCCGGGTACTACAAGTGGACCCAGTGGGCGTTCCTGAAGATGTTCGGATCGTGGTACGACAACGATGAGGGGAAGGCCCGTCCGGTCGAGGATCTGGTCGCTGCCTTTGAGAAAGGCGGAAGCGCCGCCGTCAACGCCGCTTGCACAGAACACGAGCCGTTCACGGCGGAGCAGTGGCGGGCATATTCACAGAAGGAAAAGTCCGATGCCTTGATGAACTACCGCATCGCCTATCAGGGTGAGACGGCGGTGAACTGGTGCGCCGGTCTGGGGACCGTGCTCGCCAACGACGAGGTGAAGGACGGTCTTTCGGTACGCGGCGGTTTCCCTGTGGAGCAGAAGAAGATGAAGCAGTGGCAGCTCAGGGTGTCGGCCTATGCCGGAAGGCTTCTCGAAGGTCTGGACAGGATAGACTGGACTGACTCTCTGAAGGAGATGCAGCGCAACTGGATCGGAAAGTCCAACGGATGCGAGGCGGTTTTCAAATGCTACAACGGTGAGACAGAACACGATGTGACCATATTCACAACCAGGGCGGACACGATGTTCGGTGTGACATTTATGGTTTTGGCTCCTGAGAGCGATCTGGTGCCGCTTCTGACAACTCAAGAGCAGAAAACGGCTGTGGATGAATATCTTGCCGCTGTCAAGAAGAAGACCGAGCGCGAAAGAATCGCCCAGACCAAGACCGTCACCGGAGTGTTCAGCGGCTCCTACGGGGTGAACCCGATGACCGGCGACAGAGTCCCTGTCTGGATTTCCGAATATGTCCTTGCGGGTTACGGCACGGGCGCCATTATGGCCGTCCCTGCACACGACAGCCGCGACTATGCGTTTGCGAAGAAGTTCAATCTTCCGATTGTTCCTCTTATCGAGGGCTGCGATGTCAGCGAGGAAAGCTTCGACGCTAAGGAGGGCAGGATGATCAATTCCGGATTCCTTGACGGACTGGATGTCAAGGATGCGATTCCGGCGGCCATCGACTACGTCGAGAAGCACGGAATCGGCCACAGGAAGGTCAACTACCGTCTCCGTGACGCGATATTCAGCCGTCAGAGGTACTGGGGCGAGCCGTTCCCGATCTACTACAAGGACGGAGTCCCGACTCCGGTTCCGTTCGAGAAACTGCCTCTCCGGCTGCCTGAGATCACCGAGTTCAAACCGACCGAGAACGGTGAGCCGCCTCTCGCAAGGGCAAAGGACTGGACCTACGAGGGTTATCCTCTGGAGACCAGCACGATGCCCGGATTCGCCGGCTCCAGCGCCTACTATCTCCGCTATATGGATCCTCACAACAATGAGGCTCTCGTCGACCGGAAGGTTGATGAATATTGGCGTGATGTTGATCTGTACATCGGCGGTACAGAGCACGCTACGGGACATCTTATATATTCCCGATTCTGGGACAAGTTCCTCTTCGACCTCGGCTATGTCTGCGAAGACGAACCGTTCCGCAAGCTGGTCAACCAGGGAATGATCCAGGGACGCTCCAATTTCGTCTATAGGATTGTGGGGACCAACAAGTTCGTCTCCTTCGGTCTGAAGGACCGGTACGAAACCACCGAAATCCACGTGGACATCAACATCGTCCGCAACGACAGGCTCGATCTGGAGGCTTTCAAGGCCTGGAGACCGGAGTTCGCCGATGCGGAGTTCATCCTTGAGAACGGTGAATATGTCTGCGGATGGGCTGTGGAGAAGATGAGCAAATCGATGTACAATGTCGTCAATCCTGACAAGATCTGTGATGACTACGGCGCCGACACCCTCCGTCTCTACGAGATGTTCCTCGGCCCTCTGGAGCAGTCAAAGCCTTGGGACACAAAGGGTATCGACGGAGTGAACAGATTCCTGCGCAAGTTCTGGAGACTTTTCTTCGACGGAGACAGCTGTCTTGTCACAGACGAGAAGGCCACACCGGCCGAGCTCAAGGTCCTCCACAAGCTGATCGCCAAGGAACAGGACGACATCGAGCACTTCTCCTTCAACACCACCGTCAGCGCGTTTATGATCGCACTGAACGAACTGGCCGGGCTGAAATGTCACAAACGTGAGATTCTGGAGCCGTTGACGGTCCTGCTTTCTCCGTTCACCCCGCACATCGCGGAAGAACTCTGGTCGGTTCTGGGCCACGGCGAAAGTATCACCTTCGCTCATTTCCCTGAGTTCAATCCGGCGCTTGCGGCCGAGGACAACGTGACCTATCCGGTTTCGTTCAACGGAAAGATGCGTTTCACCGTGGAACTTCCGAAGTCACTCTCCCCAAAAGAGGTGGAGGCCAAGGTCAGAGAGATGGAGCAGACTTCCAAGTACATCGGCGGTCAGAATGTCGTCAAGGTGGTCGTAGTTCCCGGCAAAATCGTGAACTTTGTATTGAAATAGCCTATGGCAGCGGATTCTTCGGCAATCTTAAGAGGGACAAAGGAATATCTTCTCATAACCCTCGGCATCGTAATCTACACCTTGGGCTGGTCGATATTCCTGACTCCCAACAACCTTATCGGTGGCGGAGTCTCGGGCGTGAGCTCCATCATCCAGTATGCGACAGGTATCAAGATGGGATATTCCTATTTTGTGATCAATATGGTTCTGCTGATCATCTCGGTCATAACGATAGGCCCCTCGTTCGGAATCAAGACAGTGTATGCGATAGTACTTGCGTCGTTCTGTCTGAACATCTTCCAGTCTGTCATTCCTGAGACAATCATCCGGGATTTCGCATTGTCGAACGGAAAGCTGATGTGTTCGATAATCGGTGGGTCTGCCGCAGGCGTCGGCATCGGGATGTCCATCTCTCAAGGCGGAAGTACCGGAGGCACCGACATCATCGCGATGATCATCACGAAATTCAGAAACATATCCCCGGGGCGCATCATCCTGACAATCGATGTCTTCATCATAGCCTCATCCCTGTTGTTTCCTTCGTTCGCGGCTGATGGTCAACCTCTTCCCTTCGACGCCAAGTTCTCCATCGCCGTCTATGGCATGATCATAGTCACGGTCAACGGCTACGTTGTTGACCTTTATCTTTCAGGCTCAAAACAAAGCGTGCAGCTGTTCATCCTCTCAAGGCATTTCGAGGAGATCGCTGATATGATAGGCAATGATTTCCACAGGGGGGTGACGGTGCTTAACGGCGAAGGCTGGTACACCAAGAAGCCGGCTTCCGTCCTTATGGTCATCACCAGAAAGACTGACCTTAATCTTCTTTTGCGGTCTATCAAACGGGTGGATCCTGACGCCTTCCTGTCCATCTCTTCCGTCAGCGGGGTTTACGGACAAGGCTTCGACACCATAAAAGGCGCAAAGAAACAATAACATTTCTTAAAAAATATTTCCAAATCAGTTTTTACCCCCGGAATGACCACGTTTCGGGGGCTTTTTCTTGATATCTTGGTTCAGAACCAAAACCGTAATATTAACCATCTATGCTGACAACCATCATCATCGCGATTCTTGCAATCGCGGAAATGTTGTTTTTCTTCATTTATGATTTGAAGACAAGTAAAGGTAACCGGACCTTGAAGTATGTCATCCGTCTTATGTCCTGTGCAAGTGGCGTTTTGCTGATTGTGGCCGACTTGCTTATCTCGCCTGTGCCTGATTCGCAGGAACTGGCGGCGGACTTTTCTTTCGCCGCCGCTATCCTTGTGGTATATCCGTGTTCGTCCGAGAAGCCGGAGCATTCCTTGAGGTCTTCTTTGCTTTTGGCTGTGTATAGTTTCGCATCGTTGTTGTTCTTCGCTTTCAAACCTTCAGGCTCATTAGGGTTCAAGTCTCAGAGAGTAGTGTGTTCGGTCGTCCCTATCATAGTCTTTGTCCTGCTGCATTTTCTGAGCGTGGCCTACAGGAAATTTTCGGGAATCAGGACGATGTTCAGAAACTCGGCTGTCTGGCACAATGTCGAAGACTATTCCAGGTTCCTTTATTCTATCGGCTTCCTGTGCACGTCTCTGTTGTTTATGTGTGCGGTGTCAGCCTCCGGCAATGTCAGGGAAATCCTGACCATTGTTTCGCTTCTGATGTCGATGGCCTTGTACGCCTTACTGTTCTTGAGAGCCGCCACGGGGCGAACATATATGATCAAGGTCTCTACGGAGAAACGGATAAAGGACATCATCAAGGGGAATCTCAGAACCTCTTACATTGACAAGAGCGAGGAAGATGCGAAAATGAACAACCTCTACAGACGTATCATTATGTATATGGAAGAGAGGAAGCCATACCTTGACCAGAATTTCGATATGTCCGTAATGGCCGATTCGATGCTTACCAACAAACTGTACCTTTCGAAGACAATCAACATCCTGTCCGGGCGCAATTTCAGGCAGTTCGTAAACTATTACAGAATCCAGAGGGCTATGGAGCTTATGAAGACGGATCCAAGGTTAAGGGTGAGCGAAGTGGCGGAGATGTCAGGATTCCATTCATCGGTGTCTTTCAATATGGCATTCAAGGTGAACACAGGACAGACACCGTCTGAATGGATCCACAGTTATGTCGCTCAGTCGGAAAGACCGTAAGGCTGACCGATGTCGCCGATTCTCCAGGATGCCGGAGGAGGTGCGATGATGTCCATCTTCTCCTTCCTGACCGGGTGTACAAATTCGATCTCGTGCGAGTGCAGACATATTCCTCCATCGGGATTGGAGCGGGGAGCGCCGTATTTCAGGTCGCCTTTGATGACGCATCCGATCCCCGCCAGTTGGCAGCGAATCTGGTGGTGGCGCCCGGTAAGTAATTGAACCTCAATCAAGGAATATCTATCCGTGTCTTTCAGGTGCGTGTAGGTCAGCCGGGCGAGTTTCGCTCCGGGAGTCTTCTCTCCGTCTCTGGCGATGAAACTTTTGTTCATCTTCTCGTTGCGGACCAGCCAGTCATCCAGTTCGGCGGACTCCTTTTCCGGAGCTTTGCAGCAGAGCGCCCAATAGGTCTTGTGAATATTCCCTGAACGGAACATCTCCGAGAGTCGGGACAGTGCCTTTGAGGTCTTGGCGAAGATTGTTATACCACTGACAGGACGGTCAAGGCGATGCGGAATCCCCACATACACCTTGCCCGGCTTGTCATCTCTTTGTGCTATGAACGCTTTCAGGGTTTCTGCCAGACACTCGTCTCCCGTCTTGTCTGCCTGGACAATCTCGCCGGGTCTTTTGTTGAAGACAAGGATGTGGTTGTCCTCGTACAGGATTCTGGATGCCAGATCCCGATATTCCTCATCCCCAAATCGTCTATATTCCATTACTCGATGGGAACCAATGCGAAGCTCAGCGTTCCCCTGCAGCACAGCTTCCCGCCCACTTCAAGTTTGGCGGAGCAGAAGAACAGGTTGCCTCTTCTCTCGTCCAGTGTGGCCGTCACCTCGCACAGGTCTCCGGGCTTGACCGGATTCTTGAAGCGGACCTTGTCCAGTCCGGCGTAGAGGGTGATATGACCGGGAATCTCGTCCTTGACCAGAATCGCACAGCTCTGAGCCATTATTTCACACTGGATCACGCCCGGAACTATCGGATTGCCGGGGAAATGCCCTCTGGTGAAGAACTCGTCCTCTTTTATTCTGTACTGTGAGTGAGCCACGCCGTTCTCGTCGATATGCGCCTCCTCGATGAGGAGCATAGGCTCACGGTGCGGCATAAATTGTTTGATTTCTTCCTTGTTCATATTCAATGATTCAACTTTCGCAAGTAACAAAGTGCCTGTGACAAAATGCCTTATCTCACGTTCGGAGTGCATCGTGCGAGAATGCTCAGTCCACGTTACCCCCTCCCTAAATCCCTCCCCTCGGGGGAGG
>CAVCPY010000210.1:11932-13775 GCA_963604245.1 Eggerthellaceae bacterium | reverse complement strand
CCACCGACGCTGTCGCAGGCGGGCGTACGCCCGCCGAGATGCCGTTGCTCTCCTCTCCCCACTCTCTCCAGAGCCCTTTGTTTACTACATACTCGAAAAAAACAAAAAAGGCCAAAACCGCCATTACGGCGGCCTGTGGCCTCAGATTATCCTTTTTCTCTTTTTCTTAACTGTCAAAGACGGGAATGTAGTGAAAAACAGTGAAATAAAAAAACGGCCCCGAACGATACCGACAAATGCATTTTTCTAAAACCGTATTCTTGCTGTTAGTCACAAAGTTAAAAACGGCGGAAATTGGCGGAATAGACGGATAATATTTGGCGGAAATTGACAAAATGTTTGCAAAACATTTGGGGGCAACTAACAAAAGCAATATATTTGCGCTATATATCAACGGTTATGGAGAAAGATACTATATTGTTCAAGCGCAAGATGTACGACCGATTGCTCAAATGGAAGAGGGAGCGGAACGGAGAATCCGCAATTCTCATACAAGGAGCAAGACGAATTGGAAAGTCCACGCTTGCAGAAGAGTTTGCCCGTAATGAGTACGAGTCCTATATTCTCATCGACTTTTCCATTGCACCGGTAGAAGTACGGGAACTTTTTAATGATATATCAGACCTGAACTATATATTTCTTCGGCTGCAACTTATCTATCGTGTGCAGTTAATTGAACGCAAGTCTGTAATCATATTCGATGAGATACAAAAAGCTCCTTTGGCTCGTCAGGCTATCAAACATTTGGTTAAAGACCGTCGATACGACTATATCGAGACCGGTTCACTCATTACCGTTCACAAGAGCAGTCAGGATATCCTGCTGCCGAGTGAGGAGACGCGGGTCGATATGTTTCCTATGGACTATGAGGAGTTTCGCTGGGCGTCGGGCGACACCGCAACAATACCGTTGCTGCGCACGGCATTTGAAAAGCGCATACCGTTAGGCGATGCCGTTCATCGGAGAATGATGCGCGATTTCCGCTTGTATATGCTGGTTGGAGGTATGCCTAAAGCCGTAGCAGAGTATATCAAGACGAATAATCTCGGAGCGGTAGATTTAGTAAAGCGGGATATTGTCTCGTTGTACGAAGAAGATTTTTGGAAGTTGGATGATACCGGCAAAGCAACCGCATTGTACGATGCCATACCTGCACAGTTGAGTAAGAATGCCTCGCGGTATCAAATAGCATCGGCTATACCTGGCGAAAGAGCAGAGCGGGTTGCAGGCGTGGTCAAAATGATGAATGATTTCATGTCAGCAAATGTTGCATATCATTCCAATGACCCGAATGTCGGACTGGCCCTTACAATGGATAATGAACGCTTTAAGATATATGCGTCCGATACCGGAGTGTTTGTAACACTGGCTTTCAAGGACAAGGACTTTACGGATAACATTATTTATGAAAAACTGCTGAACGACAAACTCAGTGCTAACTTAGGCTATGTTTATGAGAATGTTATAGCCCAGATGTTGAGGTCTGCCGGCAAGCAGTTGTTTTATCATACGATACCGACTCCGGATGGAAAGAAATACTATGAAATAGATTTCTTGATAGCAGACGATCATAAAATATCGCCGATTGAAGTGAAGTCATCCGGCTATAAATCGCATACCTCGTTGGATGTTTTCTGTGATAAGTTCTCCGACCGCGTGCAGAACAAGTATGTTATCTACACCAAAGACCTTAAACGCGAGCAAGGAATTGACTATATTCCCGTGTATATGACAATGTTTTTGTGATTTTAACAATAACGTATTGAGTTATGGGTAAGCTGTTAGATTATGGTAGAGATTTATGCAGGATTTTTGAGGCTAGTTTTCTTTTGGAAGAGGGAGT
>CAVCPY010000210.1:0-11922 GCA_963604245.1 Eggerthellaceae bacterium | reverse complement strand
ATGAGAAAAGGAATATAGTCAAAAAAGACACATAAAGATTACCAAGTTATTTTTAAACAGCTTCTTACTAAGCTATGCGAACATTAAGGCCGCCGGTGACAAAGCCGGAACTTGTGGCCGGGGAGGAGAGCGGCTGACAGCCGCCGACGGAGATTTCCACCTTTCCCTTCATCGGTACGGACTCGCCGTGCAAGTCCACAACCGTAAGGTCATCCTGCGAGAGGACGAATGTGACCTCCCGGGACTCTCCAGCCTTCAGGAAGACCCTCTCGAAGCCTTTGAGGGAACGGACCGGGGTGACGAAAGTACGCCTGTTGGAGACGTACAGCTGGACGACCTCCTCGCCATCGCGCTGTCCGCTGTTGGTCACAACCGCCGTCACGCGGAGCCGTCCATCGGCCTCGGGAACAATCCGGAGGTCTGAATATTCAAAAGTGGTGTAGCTCAGACCGTGGCCGAACGGATAGACCGGCGTGCCGCGGAAGTAGCGGTAAGTCCTGCCCTGCATACTGTAGTCCTGAAAGTCCGGAATGTCCTCCACATCCCGGTAGAATGTCACGGGAAGCCTTCCGGACGGATTGCAGTCACCGAACAGGATGTCGCACACCGCCTCGCCGGCCGCCTGTCCGCCGTACCAGGCGTTCAGGATGGCGTTCAGGTTGGAGTCCTCCCAATCAAGGCCGATGGCGCTGCCCGTCATCATCACGAAAACCACCGGTTTCCCAGTGGCCTTGAGGGCTTTCAGCATTTCCCTCTGAACCTTCGGCAAGGCTATCGAGGTACGGTCGCCACCTTGGAACCCGTCAATCTTCACGGAGAGCTGCTCCCCCTCGACTGCGGAGGAGATCCCTCCGGCGAAAAGAATCACATCCGCATCCTTCACCTCCTCGGCTGTCCGGGCGTAGTCAGCGTTGGAAAGAGTTCCGCAATCAAAGAATATCTCGGCGTTCTCACCGTTCTGCCGGTAGCGGATCTCAATCTCGTAGGATCTGCCCTTTACCGCATCCAGAAGGTAATAGTCATTGACAAGACCGACCTTCTCCGGAGTCTTCCCGTCAATCAGAAGCTCCGCCCAGTCATCAGCCCGGAGTTCGAAACAAAACCGTCCGCTTCTGGACGGCCTGAATGTGGTCCTCCAGACCGCAGACATCCCGGCGGCCCAGACCCCGGGAGCGATGTACTGTCCGTCTCCCCAGCGATAATCCGGCCGGGACTCCACCCTTGACAACGCCGGAGAACCATCCCTGCCGGTGTTCGTCCAGTACTCGGCTCTGAAGCCCTTCCTGCCCCCGGTCTTGAACAGGGCTTCATCATAACAGGAAGTGAACACATAGTCGTCCACGAGATTGACACCTTTCCGGCAGATGATCTCCACATCGCCACCCAACTTGTCCTGAAGAGCCTGGCGGAGAGTCTTTATCTTGGAAGGGAAGCCGTAGTAGTTGGCAAGCAGAACCTTCCACTCATCGGCGTTAGGCCCCACAAGAGCGATCCTTCTCACCTTGCTTCTGTCCAGAGGAAGCGTGCCATCATTTTTCAGCAGCACCATCGACTCCCGCGCCATCTTCAGGGCGTGGGCCTTATGCTCGGGACTTTCCAGAACCGAAAGCGGGATTCTTGAATATGGATTCTCATCGTCCGGGTCGAACATCCCGAGACGGAACCGGATACGGAACAGCCTCCGGAGCGACTCGTCGATCTGATCCTCCGTGACCAGCCCCTCGGCCACGGCCTCGGCAAGCCGGCGGTACGAACTTCCGCACTCGCAGTCGGTTCCGTGAAGGACGGCGTCGGCGGAAGCCGAGGCCGCACCGTCGTACAGCCTGTGGGTCATATAGAAATCATCCACTGCACCGCAGTCCGAAGTGACATAGCCGGTGAACCCCCACTGGTTGCGCAGGATGTCCGTCATCAGGATGTCGTTCCCGCAGCAGACCTGTCCGGCGAAAGCATTGTAGGCGCACATCACACCGGTCACTCCTGCCTGTGTCACAAGCTTCCGGAAAGCCGGCAGATAGGTGTCCCACAGATCCCTGTCGCTGACGTGGGTGTCGAACGTGTGGCGGTTCCATTCCGGGCCGCTGTGCACGGCATAGTGCTTGGCGCAGGCGGAAGCCTTCAGGTAACGAGGGTCATCCCCCTGGATCCCCCTCACGAAAGCCGCGCCCATCTCCCCGGTCAGGTACGGATCCTCTCCATAAGTCTCCTGCCCCCTTCCCCAACGCGGATCCCTGAATATGTTGATGTTGGGACTCCAGAAAGTCAAGCCCTTGTATATTCCAGGATCGCCGCGGCGCTTGCTGTCGTTGAAAATCGCCCGGCCCTCGTCGGAGGCATATTCCCCCATCAGACGGAGCGCCTCGCGGTCCCAGGTGGCCGCCATCGCTATCGCCTGCGGAAAGGAGGTGGTGTTGTAAGGGCTTCTTGCAACTCCGTGAAGGCATTCGTTCCACCAGTTGTAGGCAGGGATCCCCAGCCTGTCAATCGCCGGAGCGTTGTTCATCATCTGGGAAATCTTCTCGTCCAGGGTCATCCTCCCGACAAGGTCCTCAACCCTCTCGTCAATGGAAAGGCTTGTGTCCCGGTACCTCTCATTCTGTCCGGACGCGGCCACGCATCCTGCCAGCAGGCAAACGCCCGCAGCCAAACACTTGATGTTCATTCAGTTCAACTTTTAAAAATAACGATATAACACCTTGTTTCCCGTCAGACGGAGACCGACCTCAATCATCAGTTCCCGCCTCTGTCCTTTCTCCACAGGCGAGACATATCCTCAAGGGTCTTTCCCTTGGTTTCCGGGACGAGACGCCAGACGAAGACGGCGGCGACCACGCAGATCGTGCCGTAGAGGCCGTAGGTGAACCAGTGACCGAAATCATCGCCCGGAGCGAGGTGCATATTGAACATAGGCACGAATGTCGAGCTGACGATGAAGTTGAAGATCCACTGGAAGGCCACGGCTATGGCGACAGCGGCCCCGCGGATGGTGTTCGGGAATATCTCGGCGATGAGCACCCAGCAGATAGGTCCCCAGCTGAACATAAAGGAGGCGCTGTAAAGCATTATGCTGACCAGCGTAATCATATTCAAAGACTCGTTGCCGAAAGTCAAGGCGACACCGAAAGCTCCGACGGCCATTCCGATCGAACCGCAGATGAGCAGCGGACGGCGACCCCACTTCTCGACGGTGAACACAGCGAGCAGGGTGAACGCGATGTTCACGACTCCCATTATCACGGTCTGCACCATAGGGTTGCTCATTCCCATATCCTGGAATATTCTTGGAGCATAGTAGAGAACCGCGTTGATGCCGACGGCCTGCTGAAAGACACTGAGCATAATGCCGATGAATATGCACATAAAGCCGTAGGAGAAGAGTTTCTCCTTCTTCTCGGTGAGAGTTCCCTGGATGTCGGCGAGGATCTCCTTCGCCTTGTCAAGGCCGTTGATCCTGGCCAGGACTCCAAGCGCCCTGTCCCTCTGACCGGTCATCACAAGATAGCGAGGGGTTTCAGGGACGAAAAAGATAAGAATCGAGAACAGCGCCGCCGGAACACATTCCGAACCGAACATATAGCGCCATCCGGTCTCTATTGTCCACTGTGCGTCCAGTGCGTTGGCCAAAGCCCCCGCAGCATCGTAAATCGGGTTGGCGTGGCTTCCAAGGATAAGGAAATTGACAAAGTACACGACCAGCTGGCCGAAGATGATAGCGAACTGGTTCCAGCTCACGAGCATCCCGCGGATGCCGCTCGGAGCCACCTCGCCGATGTACATCGGACAGATGGCCGAGGCTATCCCCACACCTATTCCGCCAAGGATTCTGTAGAGGTTGAAGACCCAAAGCAGGGTGAGAGACGGCTTGCCGACAGGCAGGATCCCGTACATTTCCGGACACATACTCCCCCAAGCCGAGAGGAAGAAACATATTCCCGCAATGATGAGGGAACGCTTGCGGCCGAAGCGGGTGGCGAGAAGTCCGGACAGAGCGCTTCCGATGACACAGCCGATGAGGGCGCTGGAGGAAGTGAATCCGTGCAGGAAATTCGTGTAGGTGAAGTCAGAGGCACCTCTGAAAAAAGCCTCAAGGCCTTTCTCCGCGCCGGAGATGACCGCTGTGTCGTAACCGAACAGCAGCCCTCCAAGCACGGCTACCAAAACTATTGAAAACAGATAGGCGCGGCTGCCTTTCTCTGGACAGTCCATCACTTACCTGCTGTAGATGTTGACCAAAGTCTCGTAGAGTTCCTGCTGACCACTGGTCTGCTTAGGCTCTCCGTGAGCCTTGGCATAGGAGACGAGCTCCTCAAGGGACATATTCCCTTCCTCGAAGCGCTTGCCTTCTCCGGAATCGAACGAAGCGTAACGTTCCCTGACCATCTCAGGAATAGGAGATTCCTCAACGATGGCGGCGGCGTTCAGAAGGGCTCGGGCCATAGAGTCCATCCCGCAGATGTGGGCGATGAATATGTCCTCAGGGTTCGTCGAGTTCCTTCTCAATTTGGCGTCGAAGTTGGAGCCGCCATCGCCCAGTCCGCCGTTGCGGATGATCTGGAGCATCGCCTGGGTGAGCTCGAACAGATCAACCGGGAACTGGTCTGTGTCCCATCCGTTCTGTGCGTCACCTCTGTTGGCGTCGATGGAACCGAGCATTCCGTTATCGACGGCCACCGCAAGCTCGTGCTCGAACGTGTGCCCGGCCAGAGTGGCGTGGTTCACCTCGATGTTGACCTTGAAATCCTTGTCAAGCCCGTGGGCGCGGAGGAAGCCGATGACGGTCTCGGTGTCCACGTCGTACTGGTGCTTGGTAGGCTCCATCGGCTTAGGCTCGATGAGGAATGTACCCTTGAAGCCGCGGGAGCGGGCGTAGTCGCGGGCAGCCCCGAGCATCCGGGCGAGATGGTCTTTCTCCCTCTGCATCTGGGTGTTGAGAAGGCTGGAGTAGCCCTCGCGCCCTCCCCAGAAGACGTAGTTCGTGCCTCCGAGCTTGATCGTCGCGTCGATCGCATTCTTGATCTGCACAGCGGCGCGGGCAACGACATCGAAATCGGGGTTCGTGGCGGCACCGTTCATATACCTCCTATGGCCGAACACGTTGGCGGTCCCCCAAAGAAGCTTGATGTCCGTCCCCTTCATCTTCTCAAGGGCGTAGTCGGTGATGGCCTTCATACGGGCCTCATATTCCTCGATCGTCGCCCCCTCCTCGACAAGATCGACATCGTGGAAGCAGAAGTACTCTATGCCCAGCTTGTCCATTATCTCGAAGCCGGCGTCCATCTTGTCCTTCGCCCTCTGAAGCGGGTCGGAGGCCTTGTCCCATTCATAGTCCCTCGTCTGGCCGCCGAACTGGTCTCCGCTCGCCTGACCGAGGGTGTGCCACCAGGCCATCGCGAACTTGAGCCAGTCCTTCATCTTCTTTCCGAGAACGACTCTCCCGGGATCATAATAATGGAATGCCAGCGGATTTCTGCTTTCCGCACCCTCGAACGGAATCTTGCCGATCTGTGGGAAATACTCTTTTGCCATAGTTAAATCAATTATTAGTTAATAAGTTATATAGTCTTTTCAAGTTCATCCTTCCAACGGGCATAGGCCTCGGCGTAAGCCCCCTCATCAGAAGGCTCTATCACTGCGATGCGCTCAAGAGTGGAGAAAGCCTCACGGCTGTCTTTGAATATCCCGGCACCCATTCCGGCGCCTTTCGCCGCACCTGCGGCACCGTCGGTGTCGTGAAGCTCTATCGTCGCCCCGGTCACTCCGGCAAGGGTGTCTCGGAACACAGGGCTGAGGAACATATTCGCGTCGCCGGCGTGGATCACGCTGGCTTTCATCCCCATCCCGGCCATTATGTCCATTCCGTAGCGGAACGAGAAGGCGACCCCCTCCTGGGCGGCCCGGACGATGTGTCTCCAGCTGTGGATATTGAAGTTAAGTCCCGAAAGCCGGCATCCGGCCTCCTTGTTGCCGAGCATCCTCTCGGCTCCGTTGCCGAACGGAAAGACCCTTAGACCTTCGCTTCCGACAGGAATGCCTGCGGCGATGTCGTTCATCCCGGAGTAGGAGATCCCCTCAGGGACGACATTCCGGCGTACCCAGGAGTTGAGAATCCCGGCTCCGTTGACGCAAAGCAGGATTCCGAGACGCGGAGCCTCCGCCGTGTGGTTGACGTGGGCGAAGGTGTTCACCCTTGACAGAGGGTCGCAGCCATATTCCCCGTTCACTCCGTAAACCACGCCGGAAGTACCGGCTGTGGCGGCGACTTCGCCAGGATTGAACACGTTCAGAGACAGTGCGTTGTTCGGCTGGTCTCCGGCCCTGTAGGAGATCGGGATTCCGGCCTCAAGGCCAAGGTCCGCGGCAGCCGGAGCCGTGAGCCTCCCCTGCTCCGAGAATGTCGGGACCACCCTCGGAAGGATGCTTCCGTCAAATCCGAACCAGTCCAGAAGGAAAGAGGCCGGACGGTTCTCCCTGAAATCCCAAAACATCCCTTCGGACAAGCCCCCGACGGTAGTGTTCGTCTCCCCTGTCAGTTTCAGGGCGATGTAGTCCCCCGGGAGCATCACCTTGTCGATCCGGTCGAAGATCTCCGGCTCGTTCTCCTTGACCCAGGCCAGCTTGGCGGCGGTGAAGTTGCCCGGAGAGTTCAGCAGGCGGTCCAGGCATTTTTCCGGGCCGATGCCCCTGAAGGCGGCCTCGCCATAAGGCACGGCCCTTGAGTCACACCAGATTATGGCGTCGCGGAGAGGCTCTCCGTCCCTCCCCACGCACACGAGTCCGTGCATCTGGTAGGATATTCCTATGGCCTCGACCTTCACCTTCCCCGCCTTGGACAGCACCGCCGCTGTGGCAAGTTTGAGGTTGTCCCACCACATCCGGGGATTCTGCTCGGCCCACCCAGCCTTCTTCGAGACAATCGGAGCCTCGCGCTCAGGGAAGAACGCCCCCGCCACACTCTTCCCCGTGGAGATGTCCACGAGGCAGGCCTTGACGGACGAGCTGCCCACGTCATAGCCAAGCAAACAACGTTTCGTCATCATATTCTTGTCTTTTTGAACATCTTGGAGTCAAACCGGTAGAATCTCGCCGCCCTGTGGGCCACACCCTTCTCCTTCTCCACCAGCGGCACGACATACGGCATCACGGCCAGTTTCTTGTAGAAGTTCCGGGCGTCGATCTCATTGCCGGTGACGAACCGGTACACTTTCCGCAGCTGCGGGATGGTAAACTTCCGGGGCAGCAGCTTGAACATACACTGCGGGTCCCGGACAGCGTACAGGCCGACATATCTCTCAGCCTCCCGGACGATGGCGTTGTGGTCGAAGGCAAGGACCGGCACCTCATCAAGAGGAATCCAGCAGGCTTCGAACCCCTTGAACTCCGCAAAAGCCCTGTCGATGCGGATCAGAGCGACGTAGGCGACGGTCACAATCCTGTCAATCTTCAGTTTCTCCGCTCTCTCAAGCCAATGCACGTCCTTGGGATCTTTAGTCCTGTCCTTGGAGCCGAAAGCCTTGAACTGGAGAAGAGGAATCTTCTTCAAACCGGTCAGCTCGGCCAGGACACGGGAGGCCGCCTCGTCGAGATCCTCATCCATATAGATAAGACTGCCGGGCAGCTTCATATCGTGAAAGACCTGACCGTTCTCCTCTCCCGCTCTCTTTATGAGCAGGACACTCATTCTCTCACCGTCGAATCCCAGAACCACACAATCCACCGAGATGTGGTTGTTGGCTACCGGCCTGGACTCTGTACTCATTGTGGAAGCCATCGTTCTCTTCGTGTCATCAATTACGTTCGGCAAAGATACTAAACATAATCCTGAATAACAAAATATTTATTTTAATATTTCGTATATTACTACTTATGAGTATATTACATATCATAACAAAGATGATTTCACACCGTATCTTATCATATCAATTATGATAAGATTTTGAATATAGGGAAAATATGAGTACCTTTACACAATCCTTATCGACACTGGACTATTGGCCATTTTTGTTATGAGAAAAATAATCCTCATCATAGCCGTCCTGCTCGCAGCCTGCTTGACCGCCGCCGCGCGGGATACTGAATATGGTCTTCACATAAACGCCTACCCCTCCGCTTTGGAGCAGTTCACCAGTCTGCTTCTTGACGGAGGAAAGCCCCTGCAGACAAAAGGCAAGACTGTAAAATTGAGTTTTCTTGTCCGCAACAGACCGGAGAACGTCTTCGGTACGGTGTTCCGCATCATCACCGACGGCGGAGAGAACATCGACCTGATGTACACCATTGACAGAGAGGACATCCACTTCCCGATTCTCGTGACCGGGGAATCTGTTACAAGAATTGATTCCGACCTCAGGACCGGGGAATGGTTCCCGGTCTCGATAAGCCTGAATCCCAAGGACGGAGGTATCGAGATCGATTTCGATGGAGTTGTCACCTCAATCAAAGACGCCGGAACCAAGGGAGCCGGCGGGTTCAGGATCGCCTTCGGGAAATGCCCGCTGACCGGATACACACTTAACGATGTCGCATCAATCGACATAAAGGACGTCATCATCTCACGGAACGGGAAGAAGATCCGCCATTGGCCTCTTTCACTGCATGACGGTCAGGACTGCCGCGACATCCTGCACGGAAGCATCGCCATAGGGTCAAACACCGCTTGGATAATCGACCAGCACATCACTTGGAAGCCGGTCACAGAAATCGAGTTCACTGATTACCCGTCCGTAGCGTTCAATCCAGACGGCATATTCTTCCTGACATCCGGCGGCAGAAACCTGAAGGTGTTCGACACCCGGGACAACTCTCTGACCGAGATCTCCGGGATAGGCGGAGATTATCCCGGAAACGCACCCAACCAGCTCACGTACGACAAGAAAAGAGACAGGCTGATCGCCTACAATCTCGATGAAGGCACAGGGTCATACCTTGATTTCGGATCGAGAAAGTGGGAAGGCGGCAAGGCGGCGACGACAGACCATGATTTCTGGAACAACTCATCAAGTTTCGACCCCGAATCTGGAAAAATCATCAGCTTCGGAGGATACGGCCATTACCACTACAACAACCGGCTTGTGATTCTTGATCCGTACAACGAAACCTGCAACTACACCGGAATCATTGAAGACATCACTCCAAGATACGGATCCGCATCAGCGATTGTGGATTCGCTGATGTACATTTTCGGTGGAAGGGGCAATGCATCCGGGAAACAGGAGCTGTCTCCAAGATACTATTTCGAACTGTACTCCATAAACCTCAAGAACCGCAAAGCGGAAAAAATCTGGAGCAAAGAGGATATGGACAAGAGCGTCATCTGTGGAGAGAACATGATCTATGACAGGGATGCGGACTGCTTCTATGTGATGACAGGTATGGGTGGAGGCTCGTTGGTCCGGTTAGGCAGGACAGCACCGGAAATGGACGATATGTCGCTGGACTGCAAGGTTGACTACAGTTCACAGTACACCTGGATAAACCTGTTCCTGAACAGCGAAAGAAACAGGTTGTACTCGGCGATCACCAAATCACAGGTTGACGGAACATCCAGGGTTCACATATTCGAGATGAATTATCCGCCGATTCCGGTAAGCGAGCTCCATCAGACCATTGAAGACAAAGAAAAGACAAGAGGAGCGGGACTCAAGGCTCTCCTGTGGGCGGCAATTCTGCTCCCGGTTCTTCTGGCCGCGCTGACAGCCACCTGCATCATCCGGAGACGCAAGGCGAAAACCGAGGAAAGGGGTAGGCAATGTCCGGAATGCGATGAATATGTTCCCGAAACTTCCTATTATGACATTAGCCGGGGTTGTGTCCGATTCTTCGGCGGCTTCAGGGTGACAGACAGAAACGGGAACGACATCACGTCCCAGTTCACACCGACACTGAAAGCTCTGCTCGTGCTGCTCATCCTGTTCACTGCCAAGGACAGCAACGGCATCATCAGCGGCAGACTGAACCATCTTCTGTGGTCTTACAAGCCGGATGACTCCGCAAACAACAACAGGAACGTGTACATCAGCAAGTTAAGGGCCGTCCTGGAGCAAGTCGGAGACATCAAGATTCTAAACCTGAACAAGTTCTGGAGCATTTCATTCGGAGAAGGTACTTTTTGCGACTACTGTGAGGCAATGAGGCTTTACAACGAACCAGGCAACGCAGACATAACCCAAAGGCTTTTGGAACTTCTGCTCAAAGGACAGATGCTGCCTAATCTCGAATTGGACTGGATGGATGACTTCAAGAGCGAGTTCTCGAATAAGACCATCGACTTCCTCAGCCAGCAGATAAAGAGAGATGACCTGCCGGACAAGGTGCTTCTCTGCGCCACAGACACGATCTTCCAGTACGACTTCCTGAACGAAGATGCATTGAAAGTCAAATGTTCCATCCTCTACAGGCAGGGCAAGGCCGGCTTGGCCAAGTCAATCTACGACACATTCGTGAAAGACTACAGAACCTCCCTTGGAATCGTGTATCCCGTGACGTTCAAGGAATTGATCGACGAATAGGAAAATGAATATGGTCTGTATGAAGCAATGCCGGCCATATTCAAGACAATTTATTTCGCATCACCCTTCAGCCGCCGCGCCGCCGCGCCCGCCAGCCGCAGGTACAGATCCGGCTCGGCATCTTTATCCAACGGAATGAAACGGCTGCCGTCCTGCTGCTCGGGCAGTCTTACGGCAAGCTTGAAGATCGCGGTTCCCTCATCGATCTCATCGAACATCGCCACGTAGATCATCTCGGCTCCGGCATTGATAAGATAGTCCAGCTGCTTGCGGAAGAAACTGCCGGAATTCCGCGGAATCGTGCTGCCTGTCCTGGGAAAAATCATATTCTCCCAGGAAAAGCCCGGAAAGGCAAGCGGAACGTAGCCGACTCCGTGTTCTTCGGCCCAATCAAGATCCTTGTCAATCAAAGGGCAGAAACGTTCATAGCTCCGCTCATCGTAACGTCCTACAAACCACGGCAAGACGATGTCGCATTTCTGGATCAGTTCATGCAGCCTCGGGTCATCGGAAGTGTCCACCTTCATTTCACGCCATCTGGACGGGACACCGATCAGCACGCTGAACCCTTTCGCCTTGAGTCCATCGATGATCGTCTCTGCCTCATCTAGGCCGTACTTGCGGTTGTCGTTGAATCCGATGCCCCAGACAGCGACCAGAGGCTTTCCGTTATGGTAAAGATAGGACGGATTTTTCTCGTGGTCAAACAGGCTGTGTTTTCCGGCAAGGTCATCTATGTCCTCAAGCAATGTGCACGGTCCCCTTTCCGGGGACATTCCCGAAAGGTCGTACATTACACAGATGGCTCTGTCGTACTTGTTCGCGGCTTTCATCGCATTGGACAGCACAGCATTGAAGTTCTTCAGACCGGACGGGTTGGAAATCTCCCCGACAAAACGCTGCATAAAGACCCCATCGATGCCATATTCCTTCATCCAACGGAAATGAGTGTCCACCGTGGAATAGTCCCTCGGGGAATACAGGTAGGCCGGAGTCCCGTCATCATAGACGAAGTCAGTCCTGTACAGCTTCTGATACTCTGAGACATCCGGCCACAGGTCAACCGAGCATGACCCGGGACGGAAGCCGTTCCTGCCGCTGTAATGATACCACCCTCTGCCGGATCCGTCGCCAGGAGCATTGAACCAGCCCTGATAGCCGGCCATAAGCAGACCTTTGTAAGAATCATAGGTTATGGCGCCGGAGTATGTCCTGCCGCCGGCAACAATCAATGCGACCGGCAACAGACATCCAATCAGCGACAATATCAACTTCCTCATATTCAATTCAATTATTCAACTTTCGCAAGTAACAAAGTACCTGTGACAAAATGCCTTATCTCACGTTCGGAGTGCATCGTGCGAGAATGCTCAGTCCACGTTACCCCCTCCCTAAATCCCTCCCCTCGGGGGAGGGA
>CAVCPY010000209.1:5301-19884 GCA_963604245.1 Eggerthellaceae bacterium | reverse complement strand
TCTCGAAAATTCCGCATAATAAAATGCGGGAACCATTTTTAAACAGCTTCTTATTCTTGAGGCAATACTCCTTAGAAAGAAACGCTCAACCCGGCCAATACAAGCCCTTGCATTCCTCCGCCAAGCTCGACAAAACCACGGAAGCGCCCGCCTCCGAACTGAACTCCGGCAAGGATCACCTGCCCCCCGAAGAACGGATCGAACGAATGTGAACCATTCTCGTCATCGTAATCATCCAGAAGTGTGATTCCGGCGGCCAGTTTCGAGTACATCGCCACGTGCGGTTTCCTGAACCAGAACGCCTTTGCAGCCGGCATTACCGCAAATCCGCTATAGTCAGCTTTGCCGACCGGCTCGTTATCCTTGTTCAGTTCATCGGCAGTCCCGCCGAACCAGGACAAAGTCGCTCCGACGGAAAACGTCTTGTTCAGCACCCTGTAATATTCAAGGTTGGCAGACCCGTAAGACCTGAAACTGTCAAAACGGGCGTAACCGGCGGTGAACGCAGTGGCGAACACGCCGCCGACAACGTGGGCGACATCCACAACGGTGACACGGCCGTAGCCGAACATTATTTCATTACGAAAGTCCTGCGCCTTGGCCGAGACTCCGGAAAGGCAAATGAAAATCGCCGAAGCGAGACAAATCAGAATTCTTTTCATAAATATGAGCGTTCGGTTCATATCAGGAGATACGAAAGTTCTTCCAATTCAGTACCCCCGTTGGGAATCGAACCCAAATCGTCGGAACCGGAATCCGAAATTCTATCCATTAGACTACAGGGGCATCATTCTTGCGGGTTCCCGCTATCAGACTACAAAAATAACAAATAAATGGCAAAACAAGAATTTTTGACAAGTCTTTTGTGAAAGATATTTTCCTACCCGGAAATTGCAATCACAAAGGACACAAAAGAACCTATAATATTCGGATAATCCAATAATAAATCGTACTTTTGCGTATTATGAAAAAAGCATACGTATTTCCCGGTCAGGGTTCCCAGTTCCCAGGTATGGCAAAAGAGCTTTACGAGGGAAACGCCAAAGGCAAGGAATTGCTCGAGAAGGCGAATGACATACTCGGATTCAGAATCACTGACATAATGTTTGAGGGCACGCCGGAAGACCTCAAGGCAACACGCGTCACACAACCGGCAATATTCCTGCACTCCGTCGTTCTGGCGAAGTGCTATGATGGATTCAGGCCTGATATGGTCGCAGGGCATTCTCTTGGTGAATTTTCCGCATTAGCCGCCGCGGAAGCCATCAGTTTCGAGGATGCCCTTCGTCTTGTCCACATCCGAGCCACCCAGATGCAGCTCTGCTGCGAGAAGGCGCCGGGGACGATGGCCGCCATCGTGGGTCTTCCTGACGAGAAGGTTGAGGAGATCTGCGCCTCGTGCGAGGGTCTCGTTATCCCGGCAAACTACAACTGCGGAGGACAGGTCGTGATCTCCGGCGAAAAGACAGCCGTTGAGCAGGCTTGCGGGAAGGCCAAGGCCGAAGGTGCGAAAAGGGCGCTTCCATTGGCGGTCAGCGGGGCATTCCACTCCCCTCTAATGGAACCGGCTCGCGTCGAGCTCGGCAAGGCAATCGAGGAGACCAAGATCGTGACACCTGTCTGCCCGGTCTATCAGAACGTCTCGGCCCAGGCCGTCACAGACCCGGAGACCATCAAGAAGAACCTGCTCGCCCAGCTCACATCTCCGGTGAGATGGACCCAGTCTGTCAGGAATATGCTTGCGGACGGTGCGGACTACTTTATGGAGATCGGCCCGGGCACGGTTCTGCAAGGACTCGTGAAGAGGATTTCCGCCGGGACAGAGGGAATCACGATAGAAGGTTTGACTACAATCTAACTAATATATTAACATAACGTTAACGATATGGCTAAAGAAAAGAAATTCATCACTTGTGATGGTAACACTGCCGTGGCGAACGTCGCTTATCTTTTCAGCGAGAACGCCTGCATCTACCCTATCACACCATCCTCTCCGATGGCAGAGAACATTGACGAATGGGCTGCCCACGGAAAAAAGAACCTCTGGGGCGAGACGGTAAGCGTCACAGAGCTGGAAAGTGAGGCCGGAGCCTCCGGAGCAGTGCACGGCTCCCTTCAGGCCGGTGTCCTCACCACGACCTACACAGCATCCCAGGGACTTCTTCTCATGATTCCTAACATGTACAAGATCGCCGGTGAGATGCTTCCGGGAGTATTCCACGTCTCGGCGCGCGCGCTCGCCTCGCACGCCCTCTCCATTTTCGGAGACCATCAGGACGTGATGGCCTGCCGCCAGACCGGCTTCGCCCTCCTCGCTTCCGGGTCAGTCCAGGAGGCACAGGATCTGGCCGCCGTGGCTCATCTTGCCGCAATAAAGTCCAGCATTCCTTTCCTCCACTTCTTCGACGGATTCCGCACATCGCACGAGATTCAGAAAATCGAGGCTCTGGACGAGGACGAGCTCAGGAAGATGGTCAGCGAGAAGTCGCTCAGGGCGTTCCGCGAGAGAGCACTCAATCCTGACGCCCCGGTGACCCGCGGCACCGCTCAGAACGGAGACGTTTACTTCCAGGCCGTCGAGTCAAGGAACAACTTCTACAACGCCGTTCCTGACATCGTGGCGCGCTATATGGGTGAGATCAGCGAACTTACTGGACGCGAGTACCGTCCGTTCACATACTACGGAGCCGCCGACGCCGAGAACATCATCGTCGCTATGGGTTCCGTTACCGAAACCATCAAGGAGACAATCGACTACCTCGCCAAGAAGGGCAGGAAGTACGGTCTTGTCACCGTCCACCTATACAGACCTTTCGCGGAGAAATATTTCCTGAAGGTCCTTCCTAAGACCGTCAAGAGGATCGCCGTCCTCGACAGGACCAAGGAGCCGGGCGCTCTCGGAGAGCCTCTCTACCTCGACGTTAAGGCTCTGTTCCAAGGACAGAAGCACTCTCCGCTCATCATCGGCGGACGCTACGGCCTCTCATCAAAGGACACCACACCGGCGCAGATCGTCGCCGTTTACGACAATCTTGAGCTCAACGAACCGAAGAACGACTTCACTATCGGCATCGTTGATGACGTGACCTTCAAGTCTCTCTCCATCAAGAGCGAGGTTTCCATAGTGAAGCCGGGCACCACCGAGTGCAAGTTCTACGGACTCGGATCTGACGGCACAGTCGGCGCCAACAAGAACACCATCAAAATCATCGGAAGCCACACGCAGAAATACTGCCAGGCCTACTTCGACTACGACTCAAAGAAATCCGGCGGCTACACCTGCTCCCACCTCCGCTTCGGGGACAGCCCTATCAAGGCGCCGTACCTTGTCAGCACACCTGACTTCGTGGCCTGCCACGTTCCTTCCTACCTGAACAAGTACGACGTGCTCAAGGGCATCAAGGAGAACGGCACCCTCCTCCTCAACTCTCTTTGGGACGAGGAAGAGACCGTCAAGAGGATTCCTGACAACGTGAAGGCCGTCATCGGCAAGAAGAAGATCAAGCTCTACATCATCAACGCCACCAAGATTGCCGCTGAAATCGGCCTTGGCAACAGGACCAACACCATCCTCCAGTCCGCTTTCTTCAAGATAACCGGCATCATTCCTTACGAGGACGCCGTCAAGTATATGAAGGACGCCATCGTCAAGAGTTACGGCAAGAAGGGCGAGAATGTGGTGAATATGAACTACGCCGCCGTTGACAGAGGCGGTGAATATACCGAAGTCGCCATCCCTGCCGAGTGGGCGAAGATCTCGGCCAAGTTCGAGACTCCTAACAAGGACCGTCTCGCCCCTGCGTTCGTCAAGGACATCGCCGATGTCGTGAACTCTCAGAACGGAGACTCGCTCCCGGTCAGCGCCTTCCTGCCTTATGCAGACGGCACTATGCCGGCCGGCACATCAGCCTACGAGAAACGCGGAGTGGCCGTCACCGTTCCAAGCTGGGACGCCGAGAAGTGCATCCAGTGCAACTCCTGCGCGTTCGTCTGCCCTCACGCCGCCATCCGTCCGTTCCTCCTCACGGCCGAAGAGGCCGGGAAGGCTCCTGCCGGACTCAAGAAGGCACAGGGCAAGGCTGTTCTGAAGGAATATTCATTCGCCCTTTCAGTCTCTGTTGACGACTGCACCGGATGCGGCAACTGCGTGGATGTCTGCCCTTCGAAGGAGAAGGCCCTCACGATGGTTTCCGCCCTCGACCAGCAGGCCGAGCAAAGCAACTTCAATTGGCTCGCCGCCAAGGTCGGCTACAAGGACAAGGTCGTAAACAAGGCCGCCAATGTCAAGAACTCCCAATTCGCACAGCCTCTGTTCGAATTCAGCGGTGCCTGCGCCGGCTGCGGCGAGACCCCATACATCAAGAACATCACCCAGCTCTTCGGCGACAGGATGATGATCGCAAACGCTACCGGTTGCTCTTCTATCTACGGAGCGTCTTTCCCAGCCTCACCTTACTGCACAAACGCACAGGGTCACGGCCCGGCTTGGCAGAACTCCCTCTTCGAGGACAACGCCGAGTTCGGTCTTGGAATGAAAATCGGCTCTGACCGCGCGAGAGAGACTGTGGCAAACCTTATGACCGCCGCTCTTGACTGCGACAAGTGTCCGGAAGAGGTCAAGGCTCTGTTCAGGCAGTGGCTTGCCAACAAGGAGAACGGAGAGGTCACCCGCGAAGTGGCCGACAAGGTGCTGCCTCTTATGGAGAAGACCGACTGCCCTCACTGCAAGAAACTGCTTGACTACAAGCACTTCATCCCAGCGCGCAGCCAGTGGATCTTCGGCGGCGACGGTTGGGCCTACGACATCGGCTACGGCGGACTCGACCACGTCCTCGCTTCAGGCAAGAATGTGAACGTCCTCGTCCTCGACACCGAGGTTTACTCCAACACCGGCGGACAGAGTTCCAAGTCAACCCCTGCCGGTGCGATCGCCAAGTTCGCCGCCTCAGGCAAGAAGATCCGCAAGAAGGACCTCGGAATGATGGCCATCAGCTACGGCTACGTCTATGTGGCTCAGGTTGCTATGGGTGCAAGCCCTGCGCAGTACCTCAATGCCATCAAGGAGGCAGAGGCTTACGACGGTCCGTCCCTCATCATCGCCTACGCTCCGTGCATCAACCACGGTCTGAAGGCCGGTATGGGTCTGAGCCAGAAGGAGGAGAAGCTCGCCGTTGACTGCGGCTACTGGCATCTCTACAGGTACAACCCTAACCTCGAGGCCGAAGGAAAGAATCCGTTCACCCTTGACTCCAAGGAGCCGGACTGGACCAAGTTCCAGGACTTCCTCAAGGGAGAGGTTCGTTTCGCTTCCCTCTACAAGCTTTTCCCTGACAGGGCCCAGGAACTCCTGAACCTCACCGAGGAATTCGCCAAAGTACGTTACGGCACCTACACCCGCCTCGCCGGCAAGTAGTGTTCCGTTAATAAAGAAGAAGGGCGGCCAAAAGTTTCTTGGTCGCCCTTTTTCTATATTAGTAATTCACCCCCTCCATCACTTTTAGGTTTCTCTCCGGTAAAAACCCCTTTAAGACGTGAAGTTTTCTCTACTCTATCAACGAATACCTTAGCGCACATTTGTTATGAGCCACAAACATAATGTCTCAATGGCATAATTAAAAGTTTTCATCGCGCGGTCGTGCGTCCGGAGTCTCGTCCGGACAGCCGACACCGACGCAGACGCGGAGCCTGTAGCCTTCCGGAAGGTTCAGGCGGTCAAGGTATGGCCTGGCGTCCGGATCGCTGCCAAGGAACCTGATAGGGCCGCCCATAATGATGCTACCTGCTGGTCAACAAGCCGTGATAACTGAAATCATAGAAGTCGGCGTATGCCCCGGCTTTTCCGCTGGCGAACAGACCAAGAATAATGCCGGTGAAACCCGAGGCTGTCTCACTGCTGAGGTAACGGGTGTTCATCTGTCCGAGACGGTGATAGTTCCGCCCGTCAGAAGACCACGAGAACACATAAAAATACTCGTTGCCCTCAACCCTGAGCCGGATTCTCCCTTGTGAGGCGGGAAACGACTCCACGTGGGTCAGTTCACCGAGTCTGTAACGGAGACAGACATCACCATCCTTCAGATAAAGATCATAGTGCGAACCGGCATCCATAAACACGGTGATTCCGGCCTCTACTCCATTTTGGAGATCCAACGAGGTCTCGGCATAGAAGAATATGTCTTCCTGACGGCGGCCTATAAACGTCGGAGAGACGACCGTCTCGTCCAGCCCCTTCGGAGTCGCCGTCAATCTCAATGACTTTTCTGTCCACCTGTAGTTTTCAATGAACGGATTCCGGACGTACACCCAGTCCGCGCCGCATCTGTCCCTGCTGAAATCAAGTGACGACGGAGCATTCTTCACAGGGGACAGAGGAAGTGTAGGGACATCCATATTCAAGTGAATCTCTCCATTCCCGTTCACCGTCGGCCATCCGCCTTCAGGCCACTCTACCGGAGCTATGAACGTCTCTCGGCCAAGAAGATGATGGTTGCCTCCCTGTGTACGGAAACCCAGACAAGTCATCCACCAAGAGCCATCCGAGGCCTGGACCAGATCGCCGTGTCCGAGACCTTGGATCGGATTGCTTTGGGCACTCATCTTGCAATGCGTGAGGATCGGATTGTCAGGATTGCCCTCATAGGGGCCGTCTATCGAACGGCTGCGCGCCACAGTGACATTATGGGCATATTCAGTGCCCCCTTCCGCAATCAGCAGGTAGAACCACCCGTCCTTCCGGTAGATGTGCGGACCCTCTGGATAACGGCCTCCGGTCCCACGCCATATTTCCTTGACTTCACTCAGTTTGGCTCCGGTCATCGGATCAATCTCACAAAGTACTATCTTATTGTCAGTCGTACCCGTGTACCAACACTTTCCGTCATAAAAGAACAGAGACGGGTCAATGCCGCCAATCTCCACATAGACAGGATCCGACCACTCCCCCGCCGGATTGTCAGTGCGCACAATGAGATTCCCGTCATTGGTGGTGTTCGTCGTGATCATATAGAAAATGCCGTCATTGTACCTGATTGTCGGGGCATAGATTCCGCCCCAAGAGAGAGCTCCGGTCAAATCAATCTGCGAGCGGCGGTCAAGGACATTTCCAATCTGCTTCCAATTGACAAGATCCCTGCTGTGGAATATCGGGACTCCTGGGAAATACTGGAACGAGCTGTTCACAAGATAATAGTCATCGCCGACGGCGCAGACGCTCGGATCAGGATGAAAGCCTCTGATCACCGGGTTATCATATCCGTACGCCTGTGCGGAGCAAAAGGAAAAGGCGCATACCAATGTCAGCATCAAGCCGTAAAAACGCACATTAATAAATCTTATCATATTGAAGGAGTCTTTGGATTTACTTGACAATCACAAAGATAGGGATTTTGCCGAGAATGTCAAAACCTGACGCCTACGTGATGACCGGATGATTGGTTTTCCTCAAAACACAACATTCACAAGAATATGGACGTACCCGTCCCGACGAACGTCACCTCGTTATGTGTTGACGCGGGAATGTAGGTTACGACAATGTTTACTAAAAGAACAAATAATTATGCATTCATAGAAAAAACCGACATTTTATTTCCAAAAAGCATTATATTTGCATTGTTTTAGAAATATATTGCCGTGGTGAGTTATTTGGAGTTTAAGGGCCGGACACCAAGTTACCGATATTTCATAGGGTTTGAATATTGTATCAACGATAAAGAGGGCGACTGATTAAGTCGTCCTCTTTATCGTTGATCCGGACGGAATGTCCGGGAAGATATTCATTACTCGGCCTCGGTGGTCTCGCCAGGCATCATCACGACCTCGACGAAGTTGCCGGAGTTGTAGAGTCTGGCAGCGGCTTCGCGGATGCCTTCCTTGGTCAGACCGCCTACCGCAGCCTCCCACTCATTGTCGTAGTCGTAGCCGTTACGGAAATAGCGCAGAAGACCTGACAGCCAGTAGGTGTTGCTGATTCTGCTTTCAGGAATGTTCTTCTTGAAATTCTCCACCGTCCTCGTGAACTGCTCGTCCGTAGGACCATCCTCGGCAAGTTTCCGCAGACCTTCCCGGGCAAGAGTCCTAAGTTTCTCGGCAAGGGCCGGTTTGCTGTTGAAGTAAACCTGAAGCAGATACCTTCCGTCGGGTTCCTTGCGGACGTCAGCCGCAGTGGAAGCGCCGTAAGTGCCGCCCTCATCCTCGCGGAGAGTCTCGGTGTAGATTTGGTCAAGGATGTAGCTGACCGCACTGGCGAGGGTCTGATCCTTTACGGAGAACGGACGGTAGTCGCTATAGACCTGAAGGACGGTCGTAAGCGGGGTCTCCATCTTCTGGTCGAAGACATCGACTACGTTGCCTTTGACAAGACGAGGGTGGACATCAACCCATTTTGGAGCCTTCTTACCCTTCGGAAGAGAACCGACATATTTCTCGACAAGCGGTTTGAGCGTGTCAAGGTTGACATCGCCCACAATCACCATCGTGGCTCCGGCCACATCGGCGAAGAGCCTGCGGTAGTTCCTCTCGATGGTCTGAAGGCTGGCCTTCTGGAGCTTTTCCATCGAAAGAACCTCGTTTCTCGGATTGTCATTGTAAAGAACTTTGTTGAATCTCTTCTGGAAAGCGTAGTTAGGGGTGTTCTCGAGGTTCGGGAGCACTGCCTTGAGCTGGGCTGTGGCGTTGTCAAACTCCTCCTGGTCAAAGCGGGGATCTGTGAACTCAAGGTAGAGAAGCTGAAAAGCGGTCTCCAGATCCTTCACGGATGAGTTTCCGGATATTCCGTTGTAAAGGTCGTCGATGAAAGGATTGACGCTGACCATCTTCCCGGAAAGCATCTTGGAAAGATCCGTACTCTTGAACTTGGACAGCCCCTGGACACTTTGGAACACTCTGTAGATGCTGCCGTCAAAAGAAGGCATATCCTCGGTCGGGATAAGGCTCTCACCGCCTGCCTTGTAGAGCGAGAAGATTATCTGATCCTTCTTGTAGTCGGTCGGAAGAACCACGACTCTCACTCCGTTTGAAAGAGTCCACTGTGTCGCGTCATAGATGGTTGTGGTGGTCTTCTTAACCTTTCCGCCCTGAAGTGCGGAAGGATCCATCAGCGGTTCAGACGCCGTCTCCTCGGCGGGAGCCGCTATCTCGGATTTCTTCACCTCCTCGATGACCTGAAGGAGCTGCTCCGCCGTAGGAGTTGCGATGCCTTCCTTCTCAGGACCGCTATAGATGACGACAAGGCTGTTCTCATCAGTGAAAGCCTGCGCAAGAACCTGATTCATCACCTGCGCGTTGAGTTGAGCCAATATGGCCTTCACCAACTCAAGCTTGGTGGCCGGCTCCATATACGCATAGTTATTGAAGAAATTGCTGATCAGAGGGTTGACAAACTCGCTGTTCTTTCTGGTCTCAGCGCTGTTGGCCGACTTCTCATAGACAGCAATGATGTTGTCCTTGGCCCTGCCGACCTCGGCCTCCGTCAAACCGTATCTCTTCATTCTTTCAAGTTCTGTCACGAAAGCCTTAAATCCGCCAAGAATGTTGTCTTCCTTAAGACCGACATTGCAGTCAGCGCCTTCAATGGCCTCGCAAAGCTTTCCGAAGCCGAAACTTCCATACAGATACGGCGCGTCAGCCTTGGAGGTGATGTCGTCGAAACGCTCGCTCATAACTGACTGAACGACGCTCTCGATCAGGTCCATCATAAGACCGGCCGAAGTGGAATTGAGAGCCTCGTCCCTGGCCTCGCTCTCCCAGACCATCTCTACCGACGGAGCTGTAGTCTCCGGGTCGGTTAGGACAGCCACGCGCGGCTCGGTGAACTCCTTGAACGGGATTTTCTCCTTGGCTTTAGGGTTGACAGCGGCCGGAATGTCGGCGAAGATCGACTTGATCTTTCCTTCGACGGCATCCACATCGACATCACCGACAACTATGACCGCCTGCATATCAGGACGGTACCACGTCTGATAGAAGTTCACAAGGCTCTCCGGCTTGAAGGTCTCAAGATTCTCCTTGCTTCCGATCAAGGTGCAGGTGGCGTACTTGGAGTCACCGTAGAGGTATGGCAGAGACTTCTCGAAAGTCCTCCAGGCCGCATTCCTGCGCGAACGTCTCTCCTCGATGATCACCGGACGCTCCTTGTCGATCTCGGCAGGATCGTTAGTGACAAAATGAGAGTAGTCGTGCAGGATCAGAAGGCAGGTGTCCACCACCGATTCCCTGACCAAAGGAATATTATTGAGCATATAGGTGGTCTGGTCGATGCCAGTGGCGGCGTTCACATTCCCGCCGAATGACGCGCCGATGCTCTGAAGCCAGTTCAGGATGCCTTTGCCGGGGAAGTTCTTCGTGCCGTTGAAGCACATATGCTCAAGGAAGTGCGCAAGACCGTCCTGGTCAGGGGTCTCCTGAATCGCCCCGACGTTTGTGGCGAGATAGAACTCGGCCCTGCCCGCCGGCTTGTCATTGTGTCTGATGTAATAGGTCAGACCGTTCTCCAGCTTTCCGACCTTGACCGCCGGGTCATTCGGAAGCTGCTGCATCTGCGCCTGCGCCAGAAACGCCGAAGCGGACAGCACAAACGCCGAAACAAAAAACAGAAATCTTTTCATACTGAATCTATATTTAGGATTATTACTATTCACCAATATATTCAAGAATATCCCCGGGCTGGCATTCCAAGGCCTTACAAATGGCCTCCAAGGTGGTGAAGCGCACCGCTTTAGCCTTCCCTGTCTTAAGGATGGAAAGGTTGGCGGGAGTGATTCCTATTTTCTCGGCGAGAGTGGCGGAGGACATCTTCCTTTTCGCCAGCATCACGTCAACATTAACTACTATTGGCATATCTTTCAATTATACAATGTGACAAACTTACTTCAAAATATTCGTTATTCCAAATATAATTTTTGTTTTTCGATAAATATTTATTGAATATGTCATCATCGGCGATAATTGAGGCAAAAAACGTTATCTTTGCAGTTGATGCGGCCAACCGCAATGGAACAACAGCAACAAAGCTGCAACGAAAAGTAAAAGGACAATGTTCGAGGATTTCAAACTGAAGGTCTTTATGGCCGTGGCGGAAAACGG
The DNA here is from genome assembly GCA_963604245.1 of Eggerthellaceae bacterium. Taxonomy (GTDB): domain Bacteria; phylum Bacteroidota; class Bacteroidia; order Bacteroidales; family UBA932; genus Cryptobacteroides. The sequence continues at coordinate 8,805 of CAVCPY010000209.1, read as the reverse complement.
CAGTTTCACCATCGCCGCAAAGGCGCTTGGCATCACCCAACCAGCCGTGAGCCAGAACATAGCCGAACTTGAAAGGAATATGGGCGCGGAGCTGTTCACCAGAGGCCGTGGCTCGGTGACCCTGACTGCAGCCGGAGTCGCTTTCAAGGAATATGCTGAAAAAATCCTCTACTGGTACTCCGCCGCAGGACAACTGTTCGGTCCCACAGGCAAGATCACCGCGAACAAACCCATCAAGATCTCCGCCAACGGCTTCATCGCCAGCCATATTCTCCCCGAAGCCATTTCCAAACTGCTGACATTCAACCCGTCACTGACATTCTCCATCACAAGCAAGCCCGATAAACAAGACATACGGCTCTACTCCAGAAAGCACGTGGTCGAGCCGTCATTCGATGACATCGACACGTTCGTGTTCAGTGTGACAGCATCGGCCGTAAGCTCCAATCCGGCATATTCGAAAATTACAGTGATGGAGGCACTTCCCAGAAATGCCAGGCTTGCGGTTCTGGGAATATATTCAGAGATTCTTCCGCTGGACTTGAAGGCCCGTGTGGCGGTCGTTTCTGATTCCGCCGAAGCAATAGTGCAACTGTTAACAGCCTCGCCCGACCTCATCGGTCTGCTCCCCCGCCCGGCGGTGCCACAAGGTCTTGAAACTCTGCCTGTCACACTTCCAGACCTGACTCTGGATGTGCATCTTGAGGCCACAGATGGCACAAATCCTGTCGCCGCCGCCATGCGCCGCATCCTTTGTGACCAATATCAGGGATAAAAAAGAGGCGACCCTGTCCGGATCGCCTCTAAGACATTACCAAACGTCCTGATTACTCAGCCGGGTGGATGGCGCCCATCGGACAGGCGTCGGCGCAGGTGCCGCAGTCGATGCAGGCGTTTGGGTCGATGGTGTAAACGTCGCCTTCGTGAATGGCGCCCTGAGGGCACTCGCCCGCACAAGTTCCGCAAGCCACGCAATCAGTTTCTGAAATCTTGTAAGCCATAATTCAAAAAAAATAAAATTGTTGTCATTCTGTCTGTCTCCGGCAATCCGGAAACATTATGCAAATATAAATCTTAAAATCACAATATCAAACCCCACACCACAAAAACGATGAGAGCGATCCCGACTTTTATGGCCTTCGCCTTGAGGAAAGAGGATTTGCTGTCGGCAAGAAGAGGAAGAGAGGCGTGACCGTCCTGCACTATGGAATTGGCCAGCAGGACAGGGAACGGAATCACTCCGCTTGCGAACAGTGTGACAAAGACAAGGTGAGGACCGGACTCCGGAATCAATCCGACGGCAATGGCCAGCAGGATCATAAGGGAGGTGTTGCCGCTGACCCAGGCCGAGACATCGATGAAATTAAAGAGGATGCCTATGACCAGAAGCACCCCGAAAGTCCAAATGAATATGCTTGGAAGGTGCCTGCGGACTATGTGCTCCCAAAGATGCTCCTGCACGAAATGGTCGGAGGCGAAGAGAAGAGCTCCAAGCACGACAAGGCTAAGCGCTCCGAAAAGCCAGAAAGTCCATTCCTCATTGAAGACATCCAGTCCCTCGCTTTCACCGCCTTCCTCCAGCAGTCCAGACAACAGTGCGGCTATGAACATCACGACTCCGGCAAACAGGAATAATCTTGTCCTGCCGAAATGTCTGTCTTCCTTGTGGTGATGTCCGTCCTGATGCTCGCATCCGTCTCCGTGCAGTTCAAAAGAATCCTCGAGGCGCGTGGGCAAAGGTTTGTCTTTCGAGGCGAACCTGTCAATCAGCAGTCCGGTCACGACGGCAAGAACGAAAAGAATCAGGAACAACAGAGCGGCCTTGCCGGGAAACATCGCCAGCATCAAGAACGACTCGTCTCCGGCCGTGGCGACCATCATCGCGACCAACGCTCCGAAACTCAGCATCCGGTGCGTATAAAGAGAAACAGCGGCAAAACCTCCGACACATCCGGGAATCGAGCCAAGTAAGGCAGACACAAGTACTTGGGCAAAACCGGATTTCTGGAGTGAGCGGAATATCCTGCCGTCCGACTCCACGTTGAACGACTCTATGATCATCATCATCACGACCACCAGGCCGGAGATCAGGACAGCGCCCCGCAAAGCGTCAAGTAGAACTGAAACAATCATATAGCGCTACGCCGTCACCCATCCGGTGAGATAAAGGTTGATGATGGGACGGAGCGGAGAGTTGGTGGTCAATGTCAGGACTACCAGACACTCCCCCACAGGGAATCCGCCCGTGTCGAAGGTCACCTTCAGCTCTCCTTTCCCACCTGCGGGAACATCGGCGAAAGCCTGCGCCTTCACGCGGGAGTTCTCTGAATCAACCTTATATATTCTGAAAGGGGACTTGCCCTTGTTGGTGAATGTGAATCCGCAGTCCACATTCGTCCCGGCTCTGACCTTGCCGAATGAGAAAGTGCTTTCGTCCGCTATCGGATTCGGACCTTCATTGCGTTCCTTTTCAGTAAGATCCGAGAAGTTCTCCTTTGTGTACGTGAATACTCCTATGCGGCTCTTCCCCGCTCCGAGTTCGGAATTGGATTCGGCGAGGATGGCCTCGGCCCCTGCGGCGACAGGTTCATTTTCAGACGATGGCGACACGGCAGCCTTGTACTGACGGCCGTCCACCAAAGGAGTGGCATAGTAATAGTTCTTGCCCCAATGCTGCCTGTCCGCGGTCACCGTGTATGTGATTCTGACGGTGGATTCCGGCGGAACCGGATTGGGAGAGACATTCAAGGAAAGACCCTCGCTGACATCGGAGAAACTCAAGGCGAAAGGCTTGCTTCCGATGTTGGCAGCGACTACAACTCCGCTCTTCTGCTGCCCCTGAGACAGATTGCCTCCCTTGATGTCAACCTTCTTGAAAGCCAGATTACCGAAACGTATCGGGTAGAGTTCCTCCAAAGAGAGCTGTTTGTCGTGAGTCACTCCCCTGAGCCTGAGGATGACCGGACGTTTCAGACCTGAAAAATATGCCGTCAGCGACTTGTCGAACGGATAGCCGCCCTTCTCGTCATTCTTGAAGGTTGCCTTGATAGTTCCGGACTCACCCGGAGCGATCGGCTTCCTGGTCCACTCCACATTGGTGCAGCCGCAGGATGAGACAACATTGTAAATCAGCAACGCCTTGTCACCCACATTTTTGGCAGTGAACGTGGCTGTCACAGGACCGTCCGAGACAAGGATGTCCCCGAAATCGTGCACGGTTCTGTCCAGCTGGACAATTCCGCCGAACGTGTTGTCCTTGCCGGAGCCTTGCGCGGCTACAATGCCGCAGACGGACACAGACAAAAACAGCGCGGCTGCGATATGTTTGAATATATTCATAAACAGTACTTTTAAGAATATGCCTGAAGAGCCTTCACCCCAAAAAGCGCCTCAAACAAATAAAGGTCAAGGAATGCAAATACCTTTCCACAGGCAAATTTACCACATTTAGAAACTGTTTAAAAATAATTTCTCTTTTTTCTTATGCAGCCTTTCCGGCCATTT
>CAVCPY010000209.1:0-5291 GCA_963604245.1 Eggerthellaceae bacterium | reverse complement strand
CTCGAAAATCCCACATAATAAAATGCGGAAACCATTTTTAAACAGCTTCTAAAGATACTTTTTCAAATCCGGACAGGACAATCGCAGGGAAGGTTCTGAAATATTTGTCAGGACTTGAGATATTTTTTTTAATGCGTGCCATTTTTTGTACTTTTGCACGATTATGCGTTTACTATAGATGGCGAACATTGAACAGAACTACGACTACACTGACGAGAACATAAAGACCTTGGAGGGTGTCGAACACATCCGCCGGCGTCCGGGAATGTACATCGGAAGACTTGGCAACGGCTCCAACCCCGGGGACGGCATCTATGTGCTGCTCAAGGAGATTGTGGACAACTGCATCGATGAGTTCTCAGCCGGATTCGGCAAGCAGGTCATCATCAGGATTGATGACAGGCAGGTGACGGTCAGGGACTTCGGACGCGGAATTCCTCTGAACTCCGTCATCAAGGCCACCAGCCAGCTGAACACGGGAGGAAAGTTCGATGACAAGGCTTTCAAGAAGTCCGTCGGATTGAACGGAGTCGGCACCAAGGCCGTCAACGCCCTTTCCGAGAAGTTCTATGTCGAGTCATTCAGAAACGGGGAGAGTTCCTGGGCGAGCTACGAGCGCGGAGAGCTTGTGGACAGCGGCAGGAAAGAAAAGGTCAGCGAAAAGAACGGTACACTTGTCGTGTTCACCCCGGACAGTACAATGTTCGGAGGCTTCGAGTTCCACTTGGACTATGTGGAGACGATGGTCAAGAACTATTCCTACCTTAAGAAAGGGCTGGCCCTTGTCCTGAACGGAGTCACCTACAAGTCTGAGAACGGCCTCCTGGACCTTGTGAACGACAATCTCTCGGAAACCCCGCGCTACGAGCCGATCCACCTTGTCGGAGAGGATGTCGAGGTCGTGCTGACCCACGGCAACTCCTACGGGGAGAACATCGCCTCATTCGTCAACGGCCAGAACACACGTGACGGAGGAACGCATCTGGCAGCTTTCCGCGAGGCCATCGCAAAGACCCTCAAGGATTTCTTCAAGAAGAACTACGCTCCCGAGGACTGCCGTCAGGGCATAATCGGAGCCATAAGCATCCAGATTCAGGAGCCTAACTTCGAGGGTCAGACCAAGACCAAGCTCGGCTCGACCTATATGTGGGAGAAGGAAAAGACCGACGGGAACGGGAAGAAGGTGCAGAACTCGGACGGATCCATCGAGATTGACCGCGGCCCTACCATCCGTTCTTATGTCAACGACTTCATAGCCAGAAATCTGGACAACTACCTGCGCATCCACAAGGACATCGTCCCCGTCATCGAGAACAAGATCAAGGAGTCGCAGGCCGAGCGCGAGGAAATCGCCGGAATCCAGAAGAAGACCAGGGAAAGGAACAAGAAGGCCAATGTCTATAACCGCAAGCTGCGCGACTGCCGCTTCCACTACGGAGACAAGCTGCCGAAGGACAAGCAGGATCTCGGGGAACTCACGAGCATATTCATAACTGAGGGAGACTCCGCGAGCGGAACCATCACCAAGGTCAGAAAAGCCGAGTATCAGGCCGTTTTCAGTCTGCGGGGAAAGCCTATCAACTGCTACAAGGAGAGTCACAAGAAGGTGGCGGAGAACGAGGAGCTGAACCTGCTGATCTCGGCGCTCGGGGTAGAGGACGACCTCGACAACCTGCGCTACAACAACATCATCGTGGCTACTGATGCCGATGATGACGGAATGCACATCAGGATGCTCGTGCTGACCTTCTTTATGAAATATTACCCTGACCTGATCAGGCGCGGTCACGTGCATATTCTTCAGACCCCGCTGTTCAGGGTGGCGAACAAGAAGGAGCGTCGCTACTGCTACTCTCCCGAAGAGAAGGACGCAGCGGTAAAGGAGTTGAAGACCTCCGTGCAGATCACGCGGTTCAAAGGTCTGGGAGAAATCTCCTCCGACGAGTTCGTGGACTTCATCGGAGAGAATATGAGACTGGACATCGTGAAGCTTTCCGACGAGGAATCCATCTCGGACATAATGGAGTTCTATATGGGCGACAACACGATCGACCGCCAGAACTTCATCCGCGCGAACCTGCGCTCCGAGGAGGAACTCGAAGACGTAAACATCTAATATTCAAGGATTATGTCACGCTGGGCTAAATTTTGCGGCTGGCTGCTGAAAAAGATGGGATGGACCACTGTCGGCGGTCCCGTCCCCGAGAAAAAAGGAATCATTCTGGGGGTGCCTCACACCTCGGTCTGGGATTTTGTCATCTCCTACCTTTTCTACACGCAGTTTGACAGGACGGCGCACGTCATGATCAAGAAAGAGTTTTTCTTCTGGCCGGTCGGAGCGTTCCTCCGCAAGGTCGGCTGCATTCCCGTGGACAGGGGCAGCGCCGCCGCAATGGTCAAAAGTCTCATCGAGGAGATGGAGAAAGTGGACGAGTTCCATCTTGCCATCGCTCCCGAGGGGACCAGAAAGCCGGTCAAGAAATGGAAGACAGGCTACCACCTTATCGCAAGAGAGGTAGGCTGTCCGGTCTATATGGGCTTCTTCGACTGGAAGACCAAGCGCGTCGGAATCGGAGAGAAAGTCGGGCTGACCGGTGACGCACGCGCCGACACCGACAGGATTCAGGCGATTTACGAAACGATGCACTTCGAGGGGAAGCACCCCGGGGGCTACATCACTCACTAATAAATACTAGATATGCCGATTTTCAGCCAAAGCAGGGAAAATTATGTGACCACCCTCGCCAAGCTATTTGAATATGCCACCGACAACTACGCCAGGAGACCGCTCTCGCGGTTCGTGGAAGGAGGGCAGGAATACTCCTACGAGAGCTTCAAGCACACCTGTCTGGAGCTTTCCCACAGGTTCAACCGCTTCGGAATCAGCGCAAGGGACAAGGTGGCGATTCTTTCCGGGAATATGCCGAACTGGACGGTCGCGATGTTCTCGTGCGTGCCCTTCGGCCGCGTGACTGTCCCGATTCTGCCGGACTCTTCCGAAAGCGAGGTCACCAACATCCTCAACCATTCGGAGTGCAAAGCGATCTTCGTGTCCAGGAAGCTGCTCGGTAAACTGACACAGGAAGTCATCGACAAACTGACCCTTGTGATTGACATCGAGACATTCGAGTTCATCAAGAAGGACGACAAGGCCTTCACCTGCGAAGGACACGGGGTCGATCCGCAGGCCGACGACCTTGCCTCGATCATCTACACTTCCGGGACTTCCGGAAAGGCCAAGGGTGTAATGCTCAGCCACCGCAACTTCTGCCAGAACATCATCGCCGCCTACCACGCCCAGAAAGCCGGAAAGCGGGACCGTTGGCTGTCGATACTTCCTATGTCCCACACCTACGAGATGGCATTCAGCGTGCTCTACCCATTGTTTGTCGGAGGCTGCGTCTATTATATTCAGAAGCCGCCCACTCCGAGCATCCTGATGCACGCAATGAAAAAGGTGCGCCCGACAATAATGTGCGCCGTCCCTCTGATCATCGAGAAAGTCTATAAAAGCAGCGTAGTGCCGACGATAGAGAAAAGCCGCATCCTGTTCTGGATGCAGCAGCACACACCGTGGATTCTATACTGGATGATCGGAAAGATGCTCTACAAGAAGTTCGGCGGGAAACTGAAATTTTTCGGCATCGGCGGCTCGAAACTAGACTCGACTGTGGAGGATTTCCTCAACAAGGCCGGATTCCCCTATGCCATCGGCTATGGTCTGACCGAAACGGCTCCGCTGATCACCAACGCCTGCGTGGGCAAGACCGTAGTCGGCTCGATCGGTGTCCCTGCCTACAACGTGGAGGTGAAACTCCAGAACGTGAACCCCGAGACCGGAGAGGGCGAGATCATCGCCAAAGGCGACAACGTGATGCTTGGCTACTACCGCGACCCGGAAAGAACCCGTTCCGTGCTCACGGATGACGGATGGTTCCGTACCAACGACCTGGCCTGCAAAGACTCCAAGGGGCGTTACTACATCAAGGGAAGACTCAGCAACATGATCGTGGGGCCTTCGGGAGAGAACATCTACCCTGAGGAGATCGAACAGGTCATCAACACCTTCTCCGGCGTGAACGAATCCCTGGTGGTCGAGAGGAACGGCAAACTCGTCGCACTCGTCAAGTTCGACGACAATGTGCTGGACTGGAACCAGGAGCGCGAGGACAAATTCTTCGACAACCTACAGTCGATGAAGCAGGCGGTTCTTGAATATGTCAACAAGCACGTCAGCAAGCAATCCAAGATTGGGGAGATCGAGGCGATGAAGGGCAACTTCGAGAAAACCGCCACGCAGAAGATCCGCCGCTTCAAGTACAAGGAGAAGCAATCTGACGATGCCGCCCTTCAGGAGCCGCAGGATGGCTCAGAGGACAAGGAATCCGCGCAGAAATAGCCTTCCCGGCTTTTCCCCGACAGGGATGACCGCCGCCCGCGTCAAGTGGGTGGGGGCAACGCCACTGACGGATAGGTGTAACCGAATGCGGAATCCGGGACTGTCAAATCTATTGCTCCGACACTACGGTGCCTGTAGTCCGCCCCAGACGCCGCGCGAAGTAAATCCCGGCCACGGAGAGGGCAAGGCCGATGGCAACGAACAGCAGCATCTCCCACCAAGGCCAGACAAGAGACAATGAAAACATCGTGTAAGCGATGACAGGAACAGAAATCAGGCTTGTCACAAGCCCGGGAACATAACCCTTCAGAACCACCGCCCGCACGATGGTGAGCAGCACGGAAACCGAATAAGCCATAAAGACCGCCGCCCAGATGCGTACAGTAATGAGAGCGTCTGCGAGCAGTGCGGCCGTCACGAGAAGCACAACAACAAAACCGGCCACTGCGCCGATGAAGAACGCTTTAGCCGTCATTCCTGACAAGCGGAATGTGATATCCTTCAGACCGGGATGCTCCACAGCCGACTCAGCGGTGTGCCTGGCAACCCAACGTCTGGCGGAGAGCAGCGTCTCAATGGCGTTGAAAAATGAAATCGCCAGAATCTGGAGAATTATAAAAAGAACCGACAGTGCGCTCATAGTTGTCATAGTCTTTGAATATTTTCGCAAACATACGAAAAACAATCTGAAGTTCCGCCGCTTGGAATCAGAGAATAACATACCTTGACTCTCGTTCAGGGAGCGCCACACAAGATATTAGCCGGGTGGGGAACAATGGCTTCCGGTGAAACGAATATTTTGACGAATGCCATTTAGTGAATATCTTTGCCCACAATTTAGAAGCTGTTTAAAAATGGTTCCCGCATTTTATTATGCGGAATTTTCGAGACA
>CAVCPY010000208.1:0-4768 GCA_963604245.1 Eggerthellaceae bacterium | reverse complement strand
AGTCAAAAAAGACACATAAAGATTACCAAGTTATTTTTTAACGCTTACTTAACCTCTTGATAGCATCAGTAATTTTTCCTAAATTTGGAAAAAATAGATATATGAGACAGATAAGCACAGAAAAAGCCCCGGCGGCTATCGGCCCGTACAGCCAGGCCATCGAACACGGCGGTTTCATCTTCGTTTCCGGCCAGCTTCCAATCGACCCGGCAACCGGAGCGTTTCCTGAAGGTGGAGTGGATGCCCAGACCAGACAGTCACTTGCCAACATTGAAGTTATCCTTGAACGGGCAGGCTCTGACCTTGGTAAAGTCTTGAAGACAACCGTCTTCCTCGCCGACATTAATGATTTCGCAACGATGAACGGTGTCTATTCGGAATTCTTCAAGGCTCCGTACCCGGCACGTTGCGCATTCGCCGTCAAGACTCTTCCGAAGGGAGCTCTTGTCGAGATCGAGTGCATCGCCGCGGCGGAATAACCTGGCGCGTGAGAAATATGAAAAGATGATCCGGGTTATTTTTTGAAGATATTCTGAAAGCGTCCAACGGAACGCATATCACATTCTGTTAGATATTTCCTGCAAAAAAACAACCCTATGGCAGTTCTGCTGATGTCGGCTGAACCGTCATAGGGTTGAGATTGTCCGGAGAATGGCGCTACAGTTCCTTAAGGAAACGGGCCATTGCGGCGAGGAAGTCGTTCCTATATTCCTGAAGCGGGTCGTTGCAGTACTTGGCGTTGCGGAAACCGTAGCCGTGGACACCGCCAGGGAAGGCGTGCATCTCGCAAGGGACACCGTTCCTCACGAGGGCGTTGAAATAGCGTACCTCATTCTCCGGCGGAACACCATAGTCATTGGAACTGAATATGATGAAGGTCTTCGGCGTGTCAGTGCTGACCTGCCTGTCCAGAGAATATCTTTCCCTGAGAGCCTCGAACTTCCTCTTGCCCTCGTCCCAGGTCTCGAAGTCCTTGCCTTTCCTGTTGTACCAGCCTTTCTCTGTGCCGATCAGGTTGTTGAAACTGCCCTCGTGGCCGACGCCAGGCTCCGAGGAAATCACAGGATAGACAAGAATGGAGAAATCCGGCCTTGTCTCGGCGTCGATGTACTGCGTTGAGGCCGTTGCGGCGAGATGTCCGCCCGCCGAGAATCCCATCACTCCGATCTGTGACACACCCCAGTCCTGGGCGTAGTGGCGGCAGTAGCGGAACACGTTCTGCACATCGTTCAGCGGCACATTCCAATGGCCGTATGGAAGCCTGTATTTCACCACGGCTGCACTGATGCCCTGGCTGTTGAGCCATTCGGCGGCGTATTGCCCCTCGTGAACGTAGGCGGTGAACCAATAGGCGCCGCCGGGACAGATGATGACCATCTTGCCGTTCGGATTCTTTGCCAGATAAAGCTCGAACCTCGCACTGTCTCCGGTGAATTTCAGATTCATATCCTTGGTCAGTTCCTCAGGCTTTGTGCACCCGTTCGACTCGCCGGGGCCGAGTGTGATTCCTTCGATTCCCTTATCGACATTCTGCCCTTCAGGGTAAAGATAGACAACCTTGTCCGGCTTGCGGGTGAACTGTTCACGGGCGACTTTCGGCAACTCCTTCTTGCCGTCCACATTCTCAAGTTGTTGGCCAAGCCATCTTTCCAGCGCCGCCGAAAACTCCGGTCTGCAGGACTCCAGATTGTCCTTGCTGACCTTAGGGTCAAGGCCGATGCTCAGATCAGTGAATCCCCAGCCGTGACCTCCTTTTGGATAAATATGAAGCTCGGCCGGAACCTTATTCTTTACAAGAGCCTGATAGAATTTCACGGAGCTTACAACCGGCACGGTTTTGTCATAGGTGCTGACACCGATGAAAGTCGGGGGAGTGGTAGGGGTGACGGCGCGCCAGGTGGTGTACGTCTTTTTCAGTCCTTCATATTCAGAGATTCCGTTGTGCCAATCTTCGAATGTCTTGTCCTCCCTGCCTGTCCAAGAAGCCCCGCTTCCAAGAAGATTGTCAACCGATCCTTGGTGTGTGGCCGCCTCGTCCATCAGAATGACAGGGTAGAGGAGCACCGCAAAGTCCGGTCTTGTCGTGGAGTCCACGTACATCGTCTCGGCCGTGCTGGCCAGATGTCCTCCGGCAGAGAATCCCATCACTCCGATCTGCTTGACGCCCCAATCCTTTGAGTGGTGTCTGCAATAACGGAAAGCGTTGTACACGTCTTGAAGCGGAACCTGACGATGTCCGTTTGGCAAGCGATATTTCAGTACGGCGCAGGCGATGTTTCTGTCATTCAGCCATTTCGCCACATAAGTCCCTTCGTTCCAAGTTGAGAGACTGGAGTACCCGCCGCCCGGACAAGCGATGACCATCTGCCCGTTAGGCTTTTCAGGTATGAATATGTCAATACGCGCGCTGTCCGTCACGTTGGAGACAAATCCCCAGCCACCGGCCTCTTCTGCTCCTTCGAGCCCGTTGGAGACAAGCGGCCCTTGGGTCACAGCCGCACCGTTCTCGACTATTCCCTGATTCACCCCTTGTCCCTCAGGATAAAGGTAAACGGTCTTTGTGGGAGCATATTCAATTCCCGGCGTGTTCTTTGCCTTCAATTTTTCCTCTACAGGGGAAGTCCTTGCCAATGGATTGACATTCACCACTGTTCCGTCAAGAATCAGTTGGCTTTTCTTCGCCTTTTTCTGCGCCGAAGCATCCGTTCCTGCGCAGACAACAGCCGCCAACATAGCGGCCAGAAGAAATGTTCTTTTCATATTATCTGTCTTTAGAAGCTGTTTTAAAAATAATTCCTCTTTTTTCTTATGCGGCCTTTCCTGCCATTTTTCATCTTTCCCATCGGTCACGTAGCTACGGCTACGCTCCCTCATCCAGAGCCGAAACTGTCTCGAAAATCCCACATAATAAAATGCGGGACCATTTTTTAACAGCTTCTTAGCTGTCCTTTTATGAATATGTCTGCAAATATAACGAAAAGGAGCGGCTTTTATGGCCGCTCCTTGAAAGATAACTATTTGATAAGTGGTGTTCGCTCGACGTCTTCCCTGAACTCAAGCAAATCTCCAGGCTGACAGTCCAATGCCTTGCAGATCGCGTCGAGTGTGCTGAATCGGACACCCTTGGCCTTACCTGTCTTCAGAATCGACAGGTTCACAGCTGAAAGTCCGATTCTGTCAGCCAGTTCGGCGGACGTCATCTTCCGCCGAGCCAGCATCACATCGACATTTACTACTATTGGCATAATGATTATTCTTCAGCGGTTTCTTCCTGAGGCTGCTCCTCCGGCTTGGTCTCCTTGCCTTTAAGATATTCAGGCAGATTCATTCCGGCCATATTGAACAGATCCTGAAGCGGAGGTACCGAGCCCATCAGACCCGAGATGAAATTCGCGGTCGATGTCTTGCCGTTCTTGCCGTCTCCATTGCCGTCCCAAACTGTGACCTTGTCGATCTTTATGCCCTTGACAGCCTCGACCTGAGTCTTGACGAGTTCAGGCAGCTTGTCCGCGATGAGCATAAGCACAGCCTTTTGAGGGTCTCCGGCGGCGGCGCGGACCATCTCGTTGAAACCTTCGGCCTGCTTGGACAGAATCTCAAGCGTACCGCGGGCCTGTGCGTCCATTTTAGCGAATATGGCGTCGGCCTCTCCCTTGGCCGTTCTGCGCACCTTCTCGGCCTCGGCCTCAGCCTCGATGATGAGCTTTTCCTTGTCGATCTGGGCCGGAACGACGATGTTGGCCTGCTGGGTAGCCCTTTCTCTTTCGGCACGGGCAAGCTCGGCGTCACGCTCGCTCTGGTAGGCCTCCTGGAGAGCCTTGGCTGCCTGTACCTTCTCGGCTGCCACGGCCAGTCGCGCGGCCTCGGCCTCTTTCTCGCGGCGCTGAGCGTCGGAGTTGGCTATGTCAATCTTTGATGTGTTCTCTCCCTGTACCGCAAGGGCGTTAGCCGCGGCAGTCTTGATGCGAGTATCTCTCTGGGTCTCAGCGATTCGGATGTCCTTGTCCCTGTCGGCCTCAGCCTTACCGATCTCACCGTAACGGTTCTGCTCGGCCACGCTCTTCTTGGCGTCGTTGATGGCCTTCGCCGCAGCTTCCTTCCCGAGAGCCTCGATGTAGCCGGACTCGTCACGAATGTCGGTCACGTTCACATTGATGAGCTTGAGACCGATCTTGCGGAGCTCTGCCTCCACGTTTTGGCTGACGGCCACGAGGAATTTATCGCGGTCTGAGTTGATCTCCTCAATTTCCATCGTGGCTATCACCAGACGGAGCTGTCCGAAAAGGATGTCGGTGGCGATGCTCTGGATGTTGTCGATAGAAAGCCCGAGGAGCCTCTCGGCGGCATTTGTCATACTGTCTGGCTCGGTGGAGATGCCGACTGTGAATCGGCAAGGCACATCCACACGGATGTTCTGCTTGGAAAGTGCGTTGGTAAGGTTGCACTCGATGGAGATCGGCTTGAGGTCAAGGAACGCATAGTCCTGGAACACAGGCCATACGAACGCCGCACCTCCGTGGATGCATCGCGCGGATGAGATTGATCCGCTCTTGTTCTTGCCTGTCTTGCCGTAGATGACCATCACCTTGTCCGAAGGACAGCGGCGGTAGCGCTTGAGAATCGCCGAGAATGTCACGAACAGGACAGCGACGATGATAAGGATCAGAGATAGTTCCATATTCAGAATGTTTAATGGGTTTATAATATTCCTTTAATTCAACTTTCGCAAGTAACAAAGTACCTGTGACAAAATGCCTTATCTCACGTT
>CAVCPY010000207.1:23110-30083 GCA_963604245.1 Eggerthellaceae bacterium | reverse complement strand
GTGAGATAAGGCACTTTGTCACAGGTACTTTGTTACTTGCGAAAGTTGAATTAATGAATTAGAAGCTGTTTAAAAATGGTTCCCGCATTTTATTATGCGGAATTTTCGAGACAGTTTCGGCTTTGGAAGAGGGAGCGTAGCAGTAGCTACGTGACCGATGACAAAGATGAAAATGGCCGGAAAGGCCGCGTAAGAAAAAAGAGGAATTATTTTTAAACAGCTTCTAAAGATAAGCTTAGGGTATGAAACGAATCTTGTTTACCATAATATTCATTTGCATCACACATCAACTGTCTCAGGCTCAAACGCCCCGGATAGACACAACCTCAGAACATAGCTTCAGGATCGACAGCTCGGTAGTTTCTGACAGATTACCGATTTTCAGGAAGCCGAACCGTTACCTTTACACTCCGGAAAGAGCGGCTGCGATTGTGTCTGTTATCGGAGAGCCGGATGTTCTGAGGCAGATCACCACACTTCCAGGAGTCTCCTCAGGCGTGGAAGGTTCTCTAGGGCTGTTTGTCAGAGGCGGGAACGCTGGTAACAGCAGGGTTGAATATGACGGTGTTCCGGTTTACGGAACAAGCCATCTGCTTGGACTGTTCTCTTCATTCTCTCCGGATATGATCAGTATCACGGACTTCAGGACAGGAGGAATAGAGGCATCTTCCGCATAGAGGCAGAACACCAGTCGCACGCACAGGATGGAAGCCTACTTCCGTCTGGATGTCGCTTACACGTTCAAGTTCCTGAGAAAGCGAAGCACTCATGATCTGACTGTGTCAGTGTTCAATGTGACCAACCGACACAATCCGTATCTCATCTACAATGACTACGGCACATGGAAACAGGTCAGCATCTTGCCAGTCATGCCGTCGGTGAGGTGGTCGGTAAGATTCTGAAAGAACACCTCTCAATGGTTACTTCGACAGGTTCAAGGACCGGGGGGGGAATCGCTTAGTAACCGAAATGAGCTTCTATGGCAAATGTTAGGATTATCCTCTGCTGCATTACTGCTTTTTGGCGGTGGTGCAGCGGTCCACAAGGTAGGCAATGGAGACGTAAGGGATGCCGGAGTTGGTGGCAAGACCGATCTCACAGGTGCGGCTGTTGGAGTAGCCTACGGGGATCCCTTTTACCTGGGCTTTGAGTTTGCGAAGGGCGTACTTGTTGAGCTCCGGGTGGGTCATTCCTTTGTCACCGGCGAAACCGCAACAGCCTACGCCTTCGGGAATAATCACATTGGAGGAGCACATCCGGGCAAGTTCAAGCATCTTGTCGGTTTTGTGCATCAGGCGCATCGAACAGGTGAGGTGGACAGCCACAGGGGTGTCGGTCTTGTGGAAGTCCAGCCTGTCAGAGAGAAACTCAAGGATGAACTCGGCCGGTTCGTAAAGTCTCATCCTCTTGATTTTCTGCTTCATACGATGAAGGCACGGGCTTTGGTCGCAAAGAACCGGATAGCGGCCTTCCTCACTGGCTCTCCAGAGGGCTTCTTCCAACTCTACGGTCTTCCTGTCGGCGATTTCCGGCATTCCTTTGCTTTCCCAGATGGTGCCGCAGCATAGGGATGACATATTTCCCGGGAATATCACCTCGTAGCCCGCCTTTCCCAACAGTGCGACCATCTCCTCGACCAGAGGCTTGTCCACGGCGTGGTGGTGCTTCGGGAGGCCCATCATCTGGTTGATGCAGCTCGGGAAGTAAACCACCTTGTCTGCCGGAGGTGCGGTCACTTCGACAGGCTCACCGACCCTCAAGGCGGCTTCTCTTACCAAAGACTTGAGCGACTTCGGGACATTATAGGCCTTAGGCGTGGCTGGAGTCCAGAGCGGAAGCCGGACGGCATTGTGGAGCCAGCGGCACAGGCCGCTCATCGCAAGGTCGCCAAGAACGGTCTCTCCGGCGGTGGCCATCCTCAAAGCTCCGCGGAGACCGGCCTTGACACCGGAATAATGACGCGCGGCATAGTTCCAGACCCCGTGGCCGAAAGACCCCGGGGGCATATTCATTCGCCTCAACTGGTGGGTCAGGTCGGCCACATTGATGCCCATCGGGCAGGAAGTCGAGCAAAGGCCGTCCCCGGCGCAGGTCTGCTCCCCGGCGTAGGAATATTCCTTCTCAAGCGCACGCAGACGATCCCGCTCGGCAGCCGTAGGATTCGGCAACGCGCGCAATGATGTTATTTCACGTTGAGCTGCAATCCGCGTCCTTGAAGAAAGCGTGAATCCGCAGGACAGGCAGTTCACCTCGCAGAAGCCGCACTCGATGCACTTGTTCAGTTTCTTGTAAATCTCGGCCAGTTCCGGTTCGACAGCCTTGCCTTCATCCGCCCAAGGCTTCAGTACCGGCAGAGCCTTGAAATTCCGGAGGAAGCACCTCGGATCGTCATTGAATATCACGCCCGGATTCAGAAGCCCGTGTGGGTCAAACAGTTCCTTCACACGCTTCATTATCCCGAACGTCTTGTCGCCCCACTCGTAGCAGACGAACGGAGCCATATTCCTGCCCGTTCCGTGTTCGGCCTTAAGGGAGCCGTCATATTTCCCGACAACCATTTCCGCCACATCGCGGATCATCGACTCGTAGCGATTTACTTCCGCCTCAGAATCAAACGCCTGGTTGATGATGAAATGGAAGTTGCCCTCAAGAGCGTGGCCATAGATGCAGGAGTCATCGTAGCCGTGCCTGTCAAGCAGCGCCGACAGATCGACCGTGGCGTCCGGCAGGTCCTCGATGTGGAATGCGATGTCCTCGATGAGACAGGTTGTCCCCTGACGGCGCATCCCTCCGACGGAAGGGAATATTCCCGAACGGATAGCCCAATACTTTCCAGTAATGGCAGGATCGCTACTGAATATGAAAGAGTTGCCCTCTGCGTCATTCAGCACGGAGAAACGGCGCAGAACCTCTGAGAGTTTGCCGATGTTGGCATCCAAGTCCGTCTGGCCCGCCCCGGTGACCCGAAGCAGTAGAGCAGTCAGATCCTTGTCGGAATATTCCTTGGCCATCGGGTCTTCGACAGACGCAAGCGACCGTTTGTCAAGCAGTTCCGCAGCGTCCAGCACCGCCGGGTCAATCTCTTTCCTTAGAGCCACGACCGCTTCGGCAGCCTTGCGGATCGTACCGAAATAGACCATCGCTGACGCCTCCTTTGACGGCAGTGGCAGAGTCTTCATAGTGACACGGCTCATAAACGCCAGCGTCCCCTCCGAACCCACCAGCAGATGGGCGATGATGTCAAACGGATCCTCAAACCTGACAAACGGGAATATGTTGAGTCCCGTGACGTTCTTTATTGAATATTTGTATCTTATGCGGTCCGCGAGTTCCCCGTCGGCGCGAATCTCGTCCCTCAACTCCTCAATCTCCCTGATGAAGTCCGGGTGGCTTGCGCTGAAAGCGCTTCTGGAAGCCTCATCACCTGTGTCCAGCACGGTTCCGTCCATCAGCACCATCCGCACGTTTTTCAGTTCCCTGTCGCTGTTGGCGTGCGTTCCGCAGCTCATTCCCGAGGCATTGTTCATCACGATTCCGCCGACCATACAGCTCCCGACGGAAGCGGGATCAGGGCCGAATTTCCGGCCATAAGGTTTCAGGATGGCATTCACCCTCGCCCCTATGATTCCCGGCTCAAGAGTGATTTCGGAAGCGTCCTCCGAGACCTTGTACCGCTCCCAGTTCTTGCCGGCCACAATCAGCACGGAGTCGCTGACGGACTGCCCCGAAAGGCTGGTCCCGGCTGCGCGGAAAGTAACCGGCACTCCGAACTTGAACGCCGCTTTCAGAATCTTCGAGACTTCCTGCTCATTGGATGACCGTATGACAATCTTCGGCACAAGCCTGTAGAAGCCTGCGTCCGTACCCCAGGCGAAACGCCTGAGCTCGTCCGTGTAGATTCCGTCCTTGGGAACAAACCGCCTGACGGCCTCAAGAAACCGGGAGTACTTCTCTTCCATATTCAGAAGATGTTAGCTTCTCAATTAAGATAGACCACTATGTAATACATCATCATTCCGCTGGCAATCAGCTTGACGCCGGTTCCGCATAGGAATCCCATCAAAGCCCCGAACGCCGACTTGGCCGAATCCCATCCGTTTTTGTCAGCGAAAAACATCTCGGCGAGAAAGGCTCCCAGAAGCGTCCCGAGGATAATCCCGACCGGCGGGACGAACATCCCTACCAGCATTCCCACCATCGCCCCCCTGCCGGCGGCCTTGGATCCGCCCGTGACCTTGGTGAACCACGCCGGGACAATGTAATCAATGACGGTCACGGCCGCCGTAATCCCCAGCCAGACAAGCAGGAAAGTCAGCGACATCGGGTCTCCGGCACCGTTCGTCCCCTGTCCCCAAATGTAGAGAATCAGCAGTCCGATCCAGCTGACGGGCGGGCCGGGCAGAGCCGGGACGATGCTCCCCACAATTCCGACCACTCCGGCAAGCACGGCAAGGACTATGACAAGAACGCTCATCAGTTCAAGTTTTTACGCCAAAAGAATGACAGATGGATAATCAACTCAGTTTCCCATAGCGGCCTCGACATCGTCCGGCTGAATCGGGAGGCGGTTCGGGCCTGTGCGGCGCGCCCCGTCCTCCGTCACAAGCACATCGTCCTCAAGACGGATGCCGCCGAAGTCGAGGTAGTCGTGTTCCAGCTTGTAATAGTTCACGAAACCCTTGTCACGCTTCTCGCTCTTCCATTTCTCAATGAGGGCAGGAATGAAGTAGATTCCCGGCTCATCTGTCACCACATTGCCAGGGACGAGCCTGCGGGTCATCCTGAGGCTGCCGAGACCGAGCTGGGTCGAACGCTTCTGATCCGGATCGTAGCCCACGAGATCCTCTCCGAGGTCTTCCATATCGTGGACGTCAAGTCCCATATTGTGGCCAAGTCCGTGAGGCTGGAAGAGACCGGCGATGCCTTCGTGCAGCATATTGTCCAGGTTGCCGCGCACGATGTCCAGAGAGCGGAGATCCTCCAGCATCAGCCGGGCTACGGCGAGATGCACGTCCCTGTAGGCCACTCCCGGCTTTGTCAGCTTGAACGCCAGTTCGTTGCAGTCACAGACAATCTGGTAGATGTCCCTCTGCTTCTGGGTGAACTTGCCGCCCGTAGGCAGGGTGCGGGTGAAATCCGAGGCGTAGTGCATATTGTTCTCCGCTCCGGCGTCGATGACCATAAGTCTGCCCGGCTCGACAATCTTGTCGTGAAGATGGTTGTGGAGAGTCTCGCCGTGCTGCGTCAGGATGGTTGCGAAAGACGGGCCCCAACCCTCCGCAAGGGTGACACCCTCCATCCTGCCGACTATCATCTGCTCGACGATTCCCACCCTGATATGCTTGCGGGCGACAGTGTGCATCCTGTAGCCAAGGGCGCAGGCATCGTCAATCTGGTCTATCTCGCACTGCTCCTTCACAAGCCTCATCGAGATGACGGCCTGCGTGAGTTCCTTGGAGGCGTGCTTGCCGCCGTCCTCGTCAATCGGGGCCACCCTTGCCACATCCTCATTTGAGATGCCGACCAGCGAGGCCAGCTTCATCGTGTTGTAGTAGCGGCTCGGAGGGAGGAAATGAATATTCCTGCCCGTAGCCAGAGCCTTTGTGACTGCAATATTCAGCGATCCATAAGAGGCGGAGTTACTTACTCCGACTTCCGCAGCCTTTGACGCGACCGAAGGCTGAGGCCCCATCCAGATGATGTCACCGATCTCCACATCATCGGCGAAGACGGTCTCCTCTCCGCTGTCAAGGTCGAGAATGGCCGCATAGCGCGGCTCGTCAAGACCGAAATAGTACAGCCAGGACGAGTCCTGACGGAATTTATAGGCATTGTCCTTGTACTGGGCCGCGGCTTCGACGTTGCCCACGAACAGGGCGATTCCGCGCTTCCCCTGCGGAGCGGTCTGCGCCATTTTCTCCACCAGAGTCTTGCGCCTTGCGATGTAAACTTCTTTTGCGAACATATTCTCGGGTCTTTTATGTGATTTGTCTTCCGGCGGTCCGGGTCTTCGGTACTCCGTGTCCCTCTGGACTGCCAGACACAAATATACAAAAAAATGATGGGGAATATGACGAAAACGACACCGATTGCCCCTTTTGTCATAGTATTCAGGACAGGAATTCCTTATTTTTGTTTGCGAAAGAATGAACAAAAAACCTCCTTCGCCGGAAATCCAAACCTTAATAATAATTATTAATCATCAACACAATGAAAATGAAACGATTATTCCTAACCATTGTCGCTTTCGGGACGCTCATCGCAGTCAACTCGTGCACCTACGAAGCGCCTGAAATCTATTACGAACAGACCATCACGAACGATTACACGGGTGTGGTCAAGGCTCTGCAGGACCAGACCAGGACACTTGAGGAGAAACTTGCCCTGCTCGAGTCGGCGATGAAAAACCAGACCCTCAGTCTCGAACAGAAACTGGATCTCCTGAAGAAGGGACTCGATGACCAGAATATGTCTTTGTCCCAGAAACTGGACCTGCTCACGGCCGCCGTCAACAATGGTGTTATCAAGTACGAGGAAATGACACGGAAACTCATCGAGTCGATTGATGCGATGAAGGTGTCAAACGCCGAGAAACTGGAGGCGGTCGAGAAAGCTGTGAAGGAGCAGGCTTCAAGTCTGGCCGCAAAACTTGCGCTGATAGAGGCTGCGGTACAGAAAGGCTTAGTGGACACCGGAAAGTCGCTCGTACTTGTCAAGGATGCCATTGATGCACTTGAAGGCACGGTCGAGGAGAAGCTGAAGGCCGTCGAGAGCGCGATAAAGGACCAGAAGGTCGAACTCGGCGCCAAACTCTCACTCATTCAGGGCGCTTTGGAGGCCGGGTTCGTGAAGAACGCAGAGGCTCTCGAACTTGTCAAGGATGCCATTGATGCACTTGAAGGCACAGTCGAGGAGAAGCTGAAGGCCGTCGAGAGCGCGATAAAGGACCAGAAGGTCGAACTCGGCGCCAAAC
>CAVCPY010000207.1:0-23071 GCA_963604245.1 Eggerthellaceae bacterium | reverse complement strand
AGAACGCAGAGGCTCTCGAACTTGTCAAGGATGCCATTGATGCACTTGAAGGCACGGTCGAGGAGAAACTGAAGGCCGTCGAGAGCGCGATAAAGGACCAGAAGGTCGAACTCGGCGCCAAACTCTCACTCATTCAGGGCGCTTTGGAGGCCGGGTTCGTGAAGAACGCAGAGGCTCTCGAACTTGTCAAGGATGCCATTGATGCACTTGAAGGCACGGTCGAGGAGAAACTGAAGGCCGTCGAGAACGCTGTCAGAAACCAGAGTACAAGCCTTGCCGACAAACTGACACTCATTGACCAGACCCTGAACACCAAGCTGACCGACATCAAGAGTCAGCAGGTACTCATCAAAGATGCCGTCAACTCGCTGAAAGGTGATTACGCAGCGGCTCTCGCCGACTTGAAAGCGGCTGTCAGTTCGATGACTTCCACTCTTGAGACCAAACTCGGAGCGATAAAGACATCAGTGGACGAGGGAGTCCTTGACATCACCGAGGGACAGAAGTTGATTCAGGAAGCGATTGAGAGCTCCACCACGGAGGGCACTTCCGTGACCGGCGGATTCAACAAAGACGAGATTCTGGACCTGAATCTCAAGAAAGGATGCATAATCCTCACGACGGAGTTCTGGAACAAATACTACAACAAGACCGACTCTGACGAGTACAAAAAGATTTCCGCCCTCCTCGACGCCACTCTGCCGATTCCTGCAGACACGAAACTTGATCTGAAACTCTATTATGTGGATTCCGAGTATGACCAGCCGTTTTATACGAACAGGATGGACGTTGATTATTCCAACTTAAAGATTACCCCTGACACCCGCTACGAGCCGATGCTTCTGGTAGCGAATGTGGACAAGGAGTGGAGCGGCTCGGCGATGAGGCACATCTCCGCAACGAGCGGCCTGATGATGCTTGGCAAACATTTCGCCTTCTCTTACAAGAACCGTTCTGCTTGTGCCGTGTACAAAGTGAATTATATGGCCGTCATATCCTTCAGCACATATTCCGCTCCGCTTATCTATAGCACTTCTTTCCCTTCCGATGGTTCTATCAGTACGGGAGTCATTTACCCTGACGGATTGAAGATATTGGCTTATTCCATCAAAACCGTATCTTTCGGCAAACAGTATTGCAACAGGAACGACCGGGTAAACGATGAACTGGAGTTGGCTTATCGCCTGGACAAATCTCCGGCGTTCGCCGGGATAGACAACGTTTCACTGACGGTGGACTTAAGAGGGAATGGCGTCTT
This sequence comes from Eggerthellaceae bacterium, assembly GCA_963604245.1. Classification (GTDB taxonomy): domain Bacteria; phylum Bacteroidota; class Bacteroidia; order Bacteroidales; family UBA932; genus Cryptobacteroides. The sequence continues at coordinate 21,813 of CAVCPY010000207.1, read as the reverse complement.
TGCCGAATATCTCTACATCGGTGGGACAGGTAGCTCTTATTCGTACACTACATCCTTCCACTCAGACCTGCCGCTGAAGCACATCTTCACCTACACTGACAGCAGAAAGGACAACCTTATCTTCACATTCCTTGTAGACGAAATTGGTTATTGATTGATATGAGACTGTCAGCGATAATGATACTGTCCTGTGCGTTCGCCGTCTATGGTATGACGGCGAACGCACAGGAGAAGGGGTACGGAGCGTACCGCACCGGCTCCTGGAGTCTGTACGGCGAGGGCGGCGCCACCTGGGTCCACGGACTTGGGATGAATGATGTCAAGGCCGCGCCGTTCACGGATGTCAGCCCCGAGTTCGGCTTGGGCGTAAACTACAACATAAAGCCGTGGGTACGGCTCGGGCTGAACTACGACTGGTCTGGCTTCGCAAGAGAACAGCGGCTTGACCGGTTCAAGCCGGTCACGGTCAGTCAAGGGTCTTCCGACCACTGGCTTACCGAGAAGGCCGGCGGGTTGGCCTATGCCAAGATGACCACCCGCTACCACGCCTTGGACTTTATGGCAGAGTTCAACGTAATGGAAATCTGGAAGGACCGAGGATGCGGGAAGTTCAATCTCTACGTCGGTGTCGGGGGTGGCTATATGCTCTCTAAAGGCAACACCTACAGCATCTCTATGGGACACGAAAGGTGGAGCGAGGGCTACAGTGAGGAGATCCACACCTGGCTGAAAGCCAAGAACACAGGAAACGACTGGAAGAGCGCCTACATCCCGGCGGCCCTGTCCGCAGAATATGACATCTCCCCGGTCGTCACTGTCGGGGTTCAAGGGAACTACAAGTACCTCTTCTATGATGGAGAACTCACCCCTGCCGGAATAGCGACAGTCTCGGTGATGCTGAAGGTGAACCTTCTTGGCAAACGCCACGGCTATTCCAGCGTGAACAGTCAGCTGCGGGCCTTGAAATACCACACGGCCGTGGTGGACAACTGTCAGTAAACCAACAGCATAGATAGGTATCCTATCCCTCCGAAAGGGCAGGAGGACTCCTTTTTAACCGCCACATATCCAATAAGTTGACCGCCACGGCTTCCGTGGCGGTTTTCTCTTTGCACAGCCTCCGTAGAGGTTGTGAATGCTGCCTCTTTTGTCTATGAAGCAGGAGAACCAGTGTTTTTAAGGATTACCAAGCACCCATTCTGCTCCAACCATATTATTCGCTTTCCAAGCCTGCACAACCTCAGCAAGAAGCTGATGATGAGAAGAGAGGATAACCAAAATAATCTTTTGTGTCATCCTCTCTTTTCATACTGCCACAGAATTACTTCTCCGGAAGCGGACGGATGTCCAGACTGAGCTCGTCGAGCTGGGTCTGGTCGATCTTGGACGGAGAGTCAATCATCACGTCGCGGCCCTGGTTGTTCTTCGGGAAGGCGATGAAGTCGCGGATGGACTCCTTACCGGCGAAAAGGGCGCAGACACGGTCGAAACCGAAGGCCAGACCTCCGTGAGGCGGGGCTCCGTACTGGAAAGCGTGGATGATGAATCCGAATTTGTACTCGGCCTCCTCCGGACCGATGCCCAGAACCTCGAACATTCTTTTCTGCACATCAGCGTTGTGGATCCTGACCGAGCCGCCTCCGAGCTCTGTGCCGTTCAGCACGAAATCATAGGCATTGGCGCAAACCCTCTCGAGATCCTCTTTCTTGTCGCTGTAGAACAGGTCAATATGTTCAGGCTTCGGCGCAGTGAACGGATGGTGCATAGCGTAGAAACGACCGTCCTCCTCGCTCCATTCCAGAAGCGGGAAGTCCACAATCCACAGAGGAGCAAAGACCTTCGGGTCGCGAAGCCCGAGCCTGCCTCCCATCTCGATACGCAGAACGCCCAGCATTGTCTGGACCTTGCGCTTGTTGTCTCCTGACATCACGAAGATGATGTCTCCGGCCTTGGCCTCGACGGCCTCGGCTATAGCCTTCAATTCATCAGGAGTGTAGAACTTGTCAATGGATGACTTCACAGAGCCATCGGTATTCAACTTAATATAAATCAACCCCTTGGCACCGACCTGAGGTCTCTTGACCCATTCGGTCAGCTCATCGATCTGCTTGCGGGTGTATTCAGCGCCACCCGGAACCGCAATGGCTCCGACGTAGGCGGCATCCTCAAGAACGGAGAAGCCCTTGCCTTTCACCTTGTCGGTGATTTCGTGGATGGTCATACCGAAACGGACATCCGGCTTGTCAGAACCGTACTTGTCCATCGCGTCGTACCAGCTCATTCGAGGCATAGGGTTAGGAATATCAACTCCAAGGACGTTCTTGAACATCGTCCTCATCATTCCCTCGAACATATTCAGGACATCCTCCTGCTCTACGAAAGACATCTCGCAGTCAATCTGGGTGAATTCCGGCTGACGGTCGGCGCGCAGATCCTCGTCTCGGAAGCAGCGCACAATCTGGAAGTAGCGGTCGTAACCTGCCACCATCAAAAGCTGCTTGAAGGTCTGAGGGGACTGCGGCAAGGCGTAGAACTGACCCGGGTTCATCCTGGAAGGAACGACAAAGTCGCGGGCTCCTTCCGGAGTGGATTTAATCAAATACGGAGTCTCTATCTCCATAAATCCGTTGGCGTCAAGGTAGTTGCGCACTTCTTGGGCAAGCCTGTGCCGCAGTGCCAGCGCCCTCTGGAGCGGATTTCTCCTGAGGTCCAGATAGCGGAACTTGGCGCGGAGATCCTCTCCTCCGTCGCTTTCGTCCTCAATCGTGAACGGAGGGGTGACAGACTTGTTGAGGATGTTTATCGCCTCAAGCCTTATCTCGATGTCACCTGTGTCCATCTTGACGTTCTTGCTCTGACGCTCGACAACCTCACCGATGGCCTGGATGACATATTCACGGCCAAGCGAGGTCGCGGTCTCCACCAAAGCGGCGTCGGCGTCAGCCTCAAGGACAAGCTGGGTGACACCGTAGCGGTCACGCAAGTCAATGAAGGTCATTCCGCCGAGCTTCCTTGACCTCTGCACCCAACCGGCGAGGGTCACCTTCTGCCCGACATTCTCAATGCGGAGTTCCCCGCACGTGTGTGTTCTGTACATATTTGATGTATTTTGAATATTCTTCCTCCGCGGCCCGCGTCTTTCTCGCAGACCCGCAACTTGCAAAGTTAGCAAATTCTCCCCAAGAATGATTGGATATGCCTGATTTTCATTCAGCGGTTATATGCAAGCGGAAGTACTTGCTCCGCTTTGCCGAGTTTTGTTTATGTCATCCCGTGCGTGAATTGTTGCTTTTTGCTCTTGCTCGAATGAAACCCTTGAGCCTTTGGCGACATATTCAGAAGCCTCCAATGGTCTTGTGACTCGTTCGGTCGGGGTGTCTATCACCGATATGACCAAGCAGAACAGTGACAACCGCAACAGTCAAAAGGACATACTGAATATATTTGTAGTGCTGAACAAACGAGCTGACCAGCACGGGTGCACCAAGGTTGATGGCGCTGGAGATAGATTGAGAGATTCTGTTCATCCGACACATATCAATTATGTAGAACCTGTTTAAAAATAATTCCTCTTTTTTCTTACGCGGCCTTTCCGGCCATTTTCATCCAAAGCCGAAACTGTCACGAAAATTCCGCATAATAAAATGCGGGAACCATTTTAAACAGCTTCTAATCCCTAAAAAAAAGCAGCCGGCTCCGATTCTGGAGCCGGCTGCAATACTCCCAAATTGTTACTTCTGGATGAGGACGTTGTTGTAGACCTTCGTGAAAATCGACAGACTCATCCTGTAGGTTGAAGTTGGATTTTTCTGACTGAAGATCTCGAAATAGACCCCGGAAACCACACGGCCGCTTGCAGACCAGGTTCCGATGTCTCTCAAAGGAGCGTAGAACTTGCCAGTCTCCGGATCCAAGGTGAAGGTGAATGCCGCCTTGATCGAGAAGTCGCCCCAGGTGACGTAACCTCCGCCATAAAGCACGGAATAAATATAGACCGGAGCATCTTTGTAAACACCCTCTCCGGCATACTGTCCTGCACCGATCGTGAATGTCATTGTTTCCGGGTCAAAAGGAACTTCAATATAGGCTCCCTGCGCTACGTTGTTGTCAGGAAAGTTGATTCTGAATGTTCCTTTTTCGGCGTCGTAGTCACTTATCGTCACCGTCATAGAGTTCGTCGCTGTACCCGTGGCGGTCGTCGTGCCGAACCAGGAATACTCGCCGACAAAGACATTCTCAAACGACCATTGCTGAATCTCTATGGTCTTGGTGCCGATTGTGATGTGGCCTGTACGCATCTTGCCGGTCGTGTTGTCGGCGGCCTTGATGATCACGTTCTCGCCCTCATAGACGGCCGAAAGCCAGTCCACATCGGCCACTCCGTCCGGCTTATAGTTGTAGTGCGTCAAAGGGATGGACACCTGCCCGTTGACATCCTCAAAGTGGTAGCTGTCCTCGGCTTCCTCAAGGGAGAAATAGTAGCCGTACTGATGGACGGTCACCCTTGTGGAGTAACTGCCCGACTTGATCACGAGGTCAGCGTAGCGGTTCTCCAAACCATCATATTCCTCCACGGTCACATTGATGGTGCTTCCGCTCACAGAAGCAGCGCACCAGGAGCGGGAGGATTCGACAGTGACAGATCCGGTGGAAGTGAAAGCCACCGTTCCGACACCGCCTTGCGGCTGGAAAGTTATGTCCGAGGCTGTCACCTTCACAGTCTCCAGGATTTCATAGTCTCCTTCCTCGCTCTCGCAGCCCGCAAGGAAAAAGACAAGCGGCAAGGCGGCAAGAGCCATTAATATCTTCTTCATACTCTTTTATTTTTTAGCAAGGGAATACATCCACCTTATAATCGTGGTTTTGTTCATGAAACACCATCCGGTACTTAGAGCGGGAGCGCCGACGTTGTTCCCTGCGGAGTCCCACATACGGAGATAGATAGAGTTGGCCATACGTGTGTTGCCGGACCACCGGTATTTAGGCTGAAGGAAGTAGACAGGGTTATCCTCGTCTCCGTTCCATTCGGTGTAGCTCATCACGACGCCGGACGTCCAGGTGTACCCTCCTGTCGCTCCGTCAAGAGCGCAGAGACGGACCTCGTAACCGTTGGCGAGGTAGCCAAGGGTCTGCCTCTTCCAGGAAAGCGTTCCGTCAGCCCTGTTGTAGTCCCAGACTATGTCATAGTTCTCATTCAGCCCGGACATCAGATAAGTGGAGTTCTTGACACCTGGCGTAAGGGTCACAGCAACCGAATCGTACTGCAGATCCGCCTCATTCTGACGGTTGTAGTACAGCCAGTACTCGCCTGCGTAGTCCTTGTACTTTCTGAAACCGTCCGGCACGGTGCCTTGAAGACTCTCCGATGTCCCGGCCAATGTAAGCTTCATTGTCTCCGAATCGAACTGGAGTTCGTCCAACACCGCGCTGCCGATTGCAAGCGGTTCATAGAGACGGATCCCACCGGGCGCGAACATATAGGCAACCTGACTGGACTCCTCTCCATAAGATAACGTGATCTGCTGGTAGGTCTGGTCAACGGTACCTTTCACCTCCTTGCCGCCGACGCTTCCGGTCAGGCCGCTCAGGCCGCTGCCGGCGAAATCATCAGAGGCCTCCTTCACTTTTTCGAGATATGCCTTGGCGTCCTCGGCCAAAGGTTTCATCAGGATGATGTTGCCGGAACGCCTTCCCATCATCTTCACGTGGTCATCCTCAACCTCAAGGAGCATAAACTCAAAGTCTCCTCCATAAGACTGGTACATCGAGGAAGTAGGTGTGGAGAAATAATGCATGAACTTGTTCTCGGTGTCGAAAGACAGCATAGGACCCGTGTCGCTGCCAAGGCGATAGAGGCTTGTCAGCGTCTCGGCCACATCAGACGAGAAGTCACAGCCGACCTCCACGTTTTCCTCACCGAACTTAACGGTGAAGTTGTAGCCGCCGTAGGATTGGGAACCGTCCGGGTAATAGTACATCACCCAGCCATTGTCCGGCTTCATCAGAACCTTCTTCGCATTCGCAAGGTAATCGGTCATCCTTGCGGAAGGAGACTCATCGAAAATGTCGGCCTGATCCTTCAGACAGGACGGCAGGAGCAAAACCAATGAGACCGCCGCTAAAAGTATGTTTATTCTTGTCTTCATATTCGTGAATTCTTATTTAAGTGTCAGGTCTGTCAGGTCCACCTTTCCTTCGTGGACTTCCGTCTGACGGCGCAGAACGGTTGAACGGAGAAGGTCGATGTCAATCTTGAAAGTGTCCGACATATAGGAGCGGACATAGTCAAGCTTGGTCTTGAGGAGTTCAGCGCCGCTGGCTCCGTCCGCAGAGGCCTCCTCCAACTGGCTCTCCCACCATTCCGGAGTGTTGATGATATAGAGGGACAGCATCTCGGCGAAATCCTCGCTTGATGAATGCTGGGCATAAGCGGAGATATATCCTCTTGGAAGATAGCCCGTGTTGTAAGGAGAGGAACTCCAGCTGTCAGAGACGTAGGTGGTTCCGGTCACCTCACGGAATCCGGCAGGATAGTCTCTGGTCTGATTCAGTATGTGGGTGAACTCGTGATGAATCGTCTTGAAGTACCGGCTGTTAAGTCCGGAAGCGGAGGACAGGTACGACTTCAGGTAATTCACGCCGGCAAGAAGGATCTTCTTTCCGCTCTCTGCCGTACCGAGAATGTAAGTACCGTTGTTCTTGTACTGCCATTCACCGATGAGGAAGAACTCCTTCGGGAAGTACTGACGGGTGAAGTCCACTCCCGCGACCTCATCATACGTGTCAATGCAAAGATACTTCACCAGATGGGCCAACATCACCGAACATTCATAGTCAGCCGGAATCGTGTAATAATTCAAATCAGACTCGATGTTCTCGTAACGGTACTTGAACTCAATGTTGTAAGGAGAGACATAGTTGGCCTCAAGCCACTTGTCGAAATCATTCTTGGTGTACTGGTCAACCGTGATGATGCTGTCCGGGTCCAGAGTGTCCTCCGAACAGGAGACGCTGGCGGAAAACGCAGCCACAGCCATCAGAAAATATGTCAATGTTTTTTTCATACTCTTAAATGTTAATCAAACGCTACGTTTAACGAGGATTAGGCGTGATGCCCGCCGCGATGACGCGCGCCGGAATCTGCATCGCGCGGCGAGGATCGTCAAGCGGCATTGAGTCGGTAAGGGTTTCCGGTTCTCCCGTCATATTCATACTTCTGCGGTGAATCTCGATTCCGAAGCGCTTCACATCGAACCAACGCTGCCCCAGGCCGAGTGACTCGACCCTCTTCGCAGCGATCACGCACTGGTACATAGCCTCTTCCTGGGAACCTTCCTCAACCGCGCCGAAGACCGGATTGATGTGCTTCTTGACAGTGGCCTTGTTCCATTCCCAGTAAGCGACACCGTCATAGAATGCCTTGATTGACTCCGGAGTCATATCCGCGGTGGAATTGTTGCAGTTGTGAACCCAAAGATTCAGGTCTTCGCAGGCCTTGTTGTAGTTGCCGAGGTGAATGTAGGCTTCGGCTCTGTTGAGCAGACACTCATCCGTGCTGAGGGCAGGGTAAACAGTCCTGATGTAGCCGATTCCGGCGACCGGGTCGGTGTACTGGAATATTCTTGGGCATCGCCAGAAAATCACTCTGTCCATACTGCCGACATAGACGCTCGGGGCATCCTTGTAGCCGGCGTTGCCCCAAGGCTGCACGGCAAGGCAATCCTCATAGTTTGCCAGATAGGCGCCGTGAGAATACATAGTCGAGGTGTAGTAGGCTCCGAAAGCCTGGCCCATCACGGAAAACGCAGTGAAGAGCAGCAGGTTGGCATTGACCGAAGGATCCACGTAGTGAAGTGTGGTAGGCTGCTGCTGCGGGCTGCCGTTTGGCATCGTAGCCAGCACGTCATAGTCCCTCAGCATTGTGGCCGGGGATGAGCCCAGACACAAGTCGGCGTACTTTATCACCTGCTCGTACTTCTCATAGAAAAGATAGAAGCGCGCGGCGAATGCGTAGGCGGCAAGCTTGTTGAAATGGTACTTCGGCACAGTGTAGTTGTCGTCACCCACAAGCGCCAACCCTTTTTCAAGGTCTTCTTCAATCCGGGCGTAGACATCGGCGACATTGCCTCTTTCATACTGAGGTGCGAGGGTGGTCTCCGGCTGCGTCATATAAGGGATTCCGAGATCAGTCGTGCTTGTCTGCTTGTTGTACTGGAGGCAGAACATATTCACAAGGATGAAATGTGAGTAGGCACGGCATAGGTACGCCTCGCCAAGAGCCTGGCTCAACGCGGTGGAAGATTCCGGACCGCCCAGCTCATCAATCGCGATGATGGCCTGATTCGCCGAGGCGATCGCCGAATAATAGGATCCCCAGATTCTTTCAGTGGACTCATTGTTGGATTCCTCCAGCTCACTCCACTCATAGATGGAGTCAAAGAAGCGGCTTGTTCCTGTGTACTGCACACCATAGTTGTCCACATTGTCGGAATAGAACTCGGCGATGAGAATGTGGTCATTCTCGGAATAAGCCGACCCCAGAAGCGCGACTACCTTCTCCTCTGAATCAACGGTGGCCCTGTTGTCCGGAGTCGTGTCGAGGAATTTGTTACAGGCTGAGAGGCCGAGCATGGCGGCGGCAGCCAGAATGTATGTTGTCTTGAATGTTTTCATAACTATTATTGCGTTTAGAGTCCGAGTTTAAGTGTCAATGTGAACTGCTTAGGGACAGGAACCGCCACACCGCCGGTGTTGAAGAACTCCGGATCCTGACCGTTGAGCTTGCTGTCAGCGTAGATCAGGAAGAGGTTCGTAGCCTGAAGCTTAAGGGACATCGAATTCATCTTCATCGCCTTGACAATCCTCGATGGCATCTCGTAAGACAGGGAGATTTCCTTCATCCTGATGAAGTCTCCGCTTGCGATACGCTCGGTGGAGTAGTTGTAGGCGTTGTAGGCATAACTCAACGAGGAGTATTTCTTGTTCTGCCAACGGCTTGCGATCACAGGAACGGTTGTGGAGTTCTCGTCACCCGGGACAACCCAACGGTTTTTGAATTCCTTCGGCATCGAAGAAAGGTCAGAGTATGAACTCTTGAACACAGGGTCCAGCCTGATTACATTGCCGAACGAGTACGTCATAAACACATTCAATGTGAATCTCTTGAATTTAAACATATTACCGAAGGAACCGACATCCGTAGGCTCTGAAGTTCCGGAATATTCAAGGAAACCAAGCTTGTCCGGGTCGCTGTTCTGGAAGTTGATTCCGGTGACGGTGATATCTCCGTCCTCATTGAGGAATGTAGGGAGACCTTCGGAGTTCAACCCCTTGAACGGAATCGAGAAGATACTATGGTTCGGATAGCCTTCCTGTGCGAAACCGGTGCCGGAAACCAAATCTATCACTCTCTGCGAAGTAAGCAGATCGGTCACCTCATTCTTTGTGTGAGAGTAGATGAAGTTCGTCGTCCAAGTGAAATCCTTTGTCTTGATGTTGGTCGTGGTAAGGCTGAGCTCCACACCGCTGGACTTCATCGAGGCGATGTTGCCGTACTTCTTCACCTCTCCGCCGACACCCGGGGTGTTGGTCAGACCGATAAGGTCGAAGTTGTTTCGCTTGTACCAGTCAAAGGCGAAATTGACTCTGTTGTCAAAGAAGCCGGACTCGAAGCCGATGTTGAGTTCGTGCTTCTTCTCGAATGTAAGATCTTCATTGGCAAGACTGGAGATGGTGAGGATGGACTCCTTGAGACTTGAAGACGGCCTCCAAGGGATGTCGCTGCTGATCTTCACTTCGGAATTGTTGACCCAGGACGGACCGCTTTCTCCGGTCAATGAATATGATGCCTTGAGGGCCAAGTGAGAAACGTAAGGATAGAGTTCCTTCAGGAACGGCTCGTCATGGACATTCCATCTCCCGGACACGTTCCAAGTAGGAAGCCACCTTGCGGTACGAGACTTTCCAAGTCGGTTGGAACCCTCATAGCGGACTGTCCCGTTGATGATGTATCTACCTTTGAACGAATATGTTCCCGTTCCGAAAAAAGCGGCCCTGCGCTCACGTGAGTTGGCAAGGGTGTAGTAGTCTGCTCCGTCCTCGGAACCCTTCTTGAAGACGAGGTAGTCGTAGTTGGCTATCTCGCCCATATCGTACTGCATACCCCAGCCCCTGAACCAGACGGCGTGACGGTCAACGCTGTTGACCTCCATACCACCATACAAGTTCAGCAGATGATCCTCACCGAACTGGTCGTTATAGCTTGCCGTGGCGCGGAAGTCCCATCCGTACATCTTGTTGTCCGTACGCTGGAAGATACCTCCGTTAGGGAGTACGGTCTCCGGCAAAGAGTAAGGGTTGTCCGGATCGGTGTAAAGGAACGGGTTGCTGTTCCTGATTGTAGATGTGCTCATCTCCCTGTAGGCAAGGGCCTGGTTGGAATTGTCCAGCACGTTGTGCTCACGGGTCGTCTGGGAGTATTTCACAGATGCCAAGGCACTGAGTTCCAACTTCTTAATCGGCTTGTACTTCAACTCGGCCTGATTCCTGATGTTGAACACGTCCAGATCCAGATAGTTGTTGTCCAGCTCGTACATAATGTTGAACGGAGCGTAGTTCCTTGTGTAGAACACGTCCGGGTCAAGCGTCCTGGAAGTGTTCAGGGCGTAGGAGTACGGGTTGATGTCAAAGTCTCTCTTCACCTCGCCGGTCACGGCGTTGATGGAGGAGCTGAGGGTTCCCGGAGCCCTCTGCTTTCTGTACGAAGCGTTGCTGATGAGGTTGAGGGACAGGTTGTCGAAAATCTTGTAAGTCAGATTCATATTGGCAGTGTAACGCTGAACCGAACTCTGATTCGTCCACCCCGGATCGTCCATAATACTCATTGACGCATAGTAGCTTGCCTTGTCCGAGCCGCCGGACATGCTGACGGAGTGCGTGTGCTGGATGGCCGTCGAGAACAGACGGTCGAACCAGTCGGTGTTGCGGTACTCCGCCGCGCGGAGATATTCAGCCTTCGCCTCCGGAGTGTTTGGCAAGGCGAACTGCCCGGTCTTGGGGTCGTACTGGCTGAGAAGCTGGTACATCTTTCCATAAACTCCGCTGTCTGAAGCCGTGGAAGTGTGGGCATAGTTGAGCCATCCCTTCTGCTGGAGTTCCTGATAGATTCCCATCTGATCCTGAGAGTTCATAATGTTGAAGGTGCTGTACAAAGGCTTCAGACGCATCGTGTACTCACCGTTGTAGGTGAGATGAGCCTGACCCGCGCGACCTTTCTTGGTGGTGACGACGATAACTCCGGCCATTGCTCTGGCTCCGTAGATGGAAGTCGCCGAGCCATCCTTAAGGATGTCAAAACTCTCGATGTCATCCGAGTTGAGACCGGCTATCGCCGAAGAGATCAATGTGTTGGCGTCTCCCGAGGAAAGATCCTCCGCGCTCACCTCGACCACATCCTCCATAATCACACCGTCCACAACCCACAAAGGCTTGGAAGATCCGTAGATGGAAGTCGAGCCGCGGACACGGATCTTCGGAGCTGTTCCGAAAGTTCCAGACACGTTCTGAACCGACACACCGGCGACCCTTCCTTCAAGAGACCGGCTGATGTCGGCCATACCGTCAAGTTTGGCGTCGCTGGCGCTGATCTTTGTGGCGGAACCCGTGAACATACGCTTGTCCATCTTCTGCATACCTGTGACCACAACTCCTTCGAGGACTTCGGAGTCCGGATCGACAGTGATTTTCATCACATCGGCAATCGCAACCCTCTTTTCCTTGGCTCCCAGATAGGTAACGACGACGAATTTAGCTGTTTCGGGAACTCCAGTGATCTGGAAGTTGCCATCGACATCGGTGATTCCACCGATTTTGGTTCCTTCCACCGAGACATACGCCCCGATCGCCGGCTGTCCGTCCTCCGAAAAGATGACGTTGCCTTTGACGGTTCGGGTCTGCGCTGACAGCAGCCCTGCCGCTGTCAGTAGAAAGACCAAGACCATAAAGATTCTTTTACTCATATAACTTGGTTTTGTTAAACGTAGCGTTTGATAAAAAACGTTTTGTAGCCATCGGCAAAAAAACCCACCTCCTCAAAAATCTCCGAGAAGTTTTCCGTCAAAAAGCTCTTTTACAAAGGGATATTGGTAAAAATGCCGTTTTGAATCGTTTAAGCGGATTGCAAATATAGGCAAAAAAAATACAGAAACAACACTCTGACCGGTCCGCTCCGCAATATTGTGGAAGTAATCAACAGGTGCGGAGGCTCAGAAGCTCGGACGGAGCGGAGGGGGTTACAATGGCGGACTTCACGACAAAGGAACTGTCATAAACCGGTCATCATATATCCAGATCTAGCTCGACAGGGCAATGGTCGGAGCCGAGGATCTCAGAATGGATTCCCGTCGCTGTGATTCTGTCCTTCAGGGAGTCTGAAACCAGAAAATAGTCCAGACGCCAGCCGACATTCTTCTCGCGGGCGCGGAAACGATAAGACCACCAGGAGTATTTCACCTCATCCGGATGCTGAAGCCGCCACGTGTCCGTGAAGCCGGAGCCCAGCAGAGCCGAGAATTTGCCGCGTTCCTCATCGGTGAAGCCGGCGTTGCGACGGTTCGTGTCCGGATTCTTTATGTCTATCTCATTGTGGGCCACGTTCATATCTCCACAGACCACCACACCTTTGCGCCCGGCGAGGCTGGCAAGATATTTCCGGAAATCATCCTCCCACCGCATCCGATAGTCCAGTCGGCGAAGGCCATCCTGCGAATTAGGGACATAAACGCAGACGAGGTAGAAGTCCGGCATCTCAAGCGTAATGACGCGTCCTTCGTGGTCGTGTTCCTCCACGCCGATACCATACGCCACTGACAACGGCGTGTGTCTTGAATATATAGCCGTGCCGGAATAGCCTTTCTTCTCGGCCGAGTTCCAGTACGAAGTGTAACCCAGAAACTCCAGATCCAGCTGCCCCGGCTGCATCTTCGTCTCCTGAAGGCAGAAGAAATCCGCTTCAAGGGTATTGAACACTTCGTCAAAGCCTTTTCCGGCGCACGCCCTGAGGCCGTTCACATTCCAACTTATGAATTTCATATCCTAATAATTTAGAAGCCGTTTAAAAATAAATCTTTTTTTATGCGGCCTTTCCGGCCATTTTCATCTTTCTCATCGGTCACGTAGCCACTGCTGCGCTCCCTCTTCCAAAACCGAAACTGTCTCGATAATCCCACCTGATAAAATGCGGGAATCATTTTTTAACAGCTTCTTACAAGAGCGGAACTCAACGTGGACTCCCCACAACGAAGCCACGAAGGCAAATTTAGCACTTTACTCGGAGAATATCACCACCGTACAAAGAAGGGACATAAAAAAGAAAGCGGGCGACTACGATTCAGCCACCCGCCTTCGTGATTCCGTAGGGATTCGAACCCTAGACCCACAGATTAGAAATCTGTTGCTCTATCCAGCTGAGCTACGGAACCATTCCACGTTTCCGTCCATAGAATCGGAAACGGACTGCAAATATACTAAATTTCCATCGAAAACAAACTCCTGTAGAAGATATTTGCTCCTGCAAGAGTGAGAAGCTGTTCAAGAAGCTGTTTAAAAATAGAAGCCGGTGTTGAAGTACATCACGCCGGCGCCGTCCCGGGCGGAAAGGGCGCGGGCATATTCGATGTTCAGGACAAAGTTGCGGTTGAGGATGATTTTCAAAGCAGCGCCGGTCGAAAGGTGAAGCGTGTCGGGGCGCGATGTGCCGATGAGTTTGGCGTAATAATCCAGATAAGCGCCGGTGCGGTTGGTGAGACAGTAAGACTTCAAGGCACTTATTCCATCGCAGAAACAGCTGAGCATCAGCCCGATGTCCTGTCCCCAGAATGTGAACCCCACGATTTTCCAACGCAGTTCGGCGTTGACAAAACCGACCGCCGGACCAGCAACCCTGTTGTAAATCAGCCCGCGGACGGTTCTGTAGCCACCTAACGCGGCGTTGTCGTAAATCGGGCCGCCAGGGGTGTAATAGGGAATGGCATACCACGGTGCGTCACCAAGGAACTCTTGATAGTCAAGGCGGTAGGCAAAGACAAGGTTCTCTCCTGCCACAGGCACATAATGCCTCAACGTCGCGTGGACCTTGAGGTAGGATTCCGACGACCCCATAAACTTCGGAGCGGCGATAAGATACGCTCCGGCCAGAACGCCTTTGGTCGGCACGCCCACATAGTCCCGGGAATCATAGACAAGACCCGCCCGCAACGCCGAGGAATACCTCTTGGAAACATCCTCTGATGGGATTATCCCCCACGCCTTGTAGAGACCGAACAAAGACACCTCCTGACCGGAATCCTGCGGATGGTAGTCCTTTACAGTGAATCGGTTGAAGTGGTAGCCCGCCTCCCAGGACAGGTGGTCTGAAATCCTGCCCGAAAAATCGGATTTGATGTTGAGCGTGGCCCTGTCGTACTTGTAGAATCCGTCCGAGAGCGAGGAATCATAGAACGTCCTTCGTCCTCCGAAGCCGAAGAACTCCATCGCGTTGTCCGAGCAGTAACTGGCTGCAAGATTCATCCGGATGCCGGAAAGAAGTTCTCCGGAATCGAATGAGGCCACGAAAGTCTTGCTGCCTCCCGTGTAGCCGGAAGCCTCAAGATAGGCGCTGCTTTTCGGATTGGGGTAAGTCGAGCCGTCGGCAAAGTTGTACACATTCATCATCCCGCCGAACAGAAAGCCCTTGGCTCCGTCGAAACCGACCAGCGGGAACGGGACGAACGAGTGTCCTGTCTTGACCACAGTATCTTTGTCCTTTGACGGAAGCGGCGGGGCTAAAAGAAACAGGCAGAGGACAAGCGGGAGAGCCTTCGGAGCAAAAGTCTTCATATTCAACAGGAAAGACCCCAGCCAAGGAAATCAAGAACGGCTCCTGTCCAATCTTCCCCGTTGGTAGCCTGTATAGTGTTGATGTCGAGAGCCTTGGCGGAGGCGACGTTCTTCGGGCCATCATCAATGAACAGCACCTGGGACGGGACAACATTCTCAGATTCCAGCATCGTTCGGAATATCCGTTCGTCCGGTTTCATAGCCTTCAGCTCATAGCTGAGGTAGAGACTGTCAAGATATTCATCGAGCGAGTGGCCGCGGCCGTCAAAGGCCTTGCTCGTGAACCATTGCTTGATGAAAGGATTGGTGTTGGAAAGGAGAGAAAGGCGGTAGCCTTCGGCGCGCAGTTTTCTGAACAGTTCAAGGTTCCTTTCCGGAACGGTCGAAAAGAATCCCATATAGGCGTCTCTGCACTCTTCCATACTTACTTCCCTGCCGACTTCATTGCTTACCCTGACCCGGAACTCCTCCTCGTCAATCAAACCAGCCTCGAAATCCCCGAAGAATCCCTGCTGACGGACTAGATTAAGATAATCCTCTATGTTCTCAAGTCCCATCGCCTTGAATCTGCCTATCACAATGCCAAGATCCGCAGGAGCGACCACCCCACCGAAATCAAAAACCACATTCGTGATGTCTTTTCTCATATTCCAAAAATATAAACTTACCGGGCTAAGAGATCCGTCAAATACTGTGTAGCCTTCTGTGAATCAATCTTGTTCACAAATGCTTTGTCGTTCAAAATCTGGTTTAACATTTTACCATTCAACTGAACGACTCCCCTTGTCGCTCTGCCAGCCCAATGATGCTGAACAACAGAGGCATCTATCAAATCGCTATGATATACAGAACATAGAGCGGTATTAAAAACTCCGTGTTCGTCAATTCCAATCAGGAAGAAAAAGAATGAAGAATTATCCTCTGCCATCTTCTCGAGGAATTTATCCACATTGTATGCCTTAGGCGCCGAATCAAGATAAAGAATTTTTGTCTTTATGTCCGTGTATGTCTTCTCGTTGCCGAACACCCGAATATAATCGCCCAAGTCGTCATGAGTTGAGAACTCGGGAAGTAATCGCTCCCTATCGCGAAGAACCGCACTGATCCTGTTACGTTGCTCATCATCAGTTGTAATAAGAAATTCAATCAGTCGTCCACGAAGATTCACGTTCTCTATATGAGATGCCACAATAATCGCATCCCGACACTTATTGCACCGCTCATTCAAATCCTCATTCAGAATCCGAAGATTCTCCGATTGGACAAATGACTGTGATCTTGAAACTGAAGCGAAAATATTCCGCAGCTCAGAATCGTCGGGAGAAAACTTCTGAGATTTTGGTTTAATAGCAGATGACGCCTCGACTAATCTGAATAAATTATCATCCCATTCCAACCCTTCATGGAGTGCGAACAACTCATCGAAGTTCTCAGGAGCATTTTTCAATCCATTGTACTCTTTGATTATATCTCTGCCATTAAAACTTCCTTTGATATTGCACATAGTCAATTCCTTAGAGCTATGGCTGATTTTGGACAGGAATGTTGAGTTTGCGAGATAAATGACATTCGAAGCACCATTCCTTACAAGTACAACAAAGAAAGGTAACTTGTCATATTTTTGCAAAGCAGACAGGGACAGCACAGTATTGCTGAAAGCACCGCTCTGAGAATAACTGAAGCGAACGGCAAAATAGCGGCAATAGTAAACTTTTCTGTCAAGCGTAAATGAATACCTTTCGCTGGCGTATTTGATAACAGAATCCTTGTCTCCGGTTGGAGCTTTACCAACGATATCGTTAACAAATTGATGGACAATATTATTCATTTTAACCGAATAGAGTTTGATTATATTCTTCGGGACGAGGGTGTTTGACACTTGTGGATTTCTTTTGTAGATTCAAAGTGTTACGCTCCCAGAAAAAGCCACCGTTATAGCCCTGGATCTCCAGATCCTTATCCGCTCGCGTCAAACGTTTTGCCGCCCAAAGACAATATTCTTCATCAATCTCGATCCCTAAATAATGTCGGCCAAGTTTTTTTGCCACAACACATGTGGTTCCACTTCCGACAAATGGATCCAAGACAATATCTCCAGGACGGGAGGATGCAAGAACTAGTTTTGCTATCAGTTTTTCGGGCTTTTGGGTCGGGTGATCAGTGTTCTCCGGCATTGACCAGAAAGGAATGCTGATATCGTCCCAAAAATTCGAGGGGAAAGTGATTCGGAAATTGCCTTCATCCGTTTCTTCCCAATCTTTTGGTTTCCCGTTTTCTTTATATGGAGCGATGACCTGACGTTTCATCTTCACCGAATCCACATCGAAGTAGTAATTATCCTTGTCTTTGACAGCGAACCAAATATCCTCCATGGCATTCTTCCAATTTGTCTTCGCACCACGTCCTTTCTCCCGCTGCCATGTTATTCTGTTGATGACAGTCAACTCTTCGCTGATGACTTTTTGTTGCGATGAGGAGCACTTCCAGTCTCCGCACATATATAAGGAGCCATCCGGCTTTAGCTTATCACATACTTTTTTGAACCATGTCCGTAAATATTCCTCATACATATTATCAGACATGGCATTGAACTTCGAGGAATTGAATGTCTTGCTTAAGTTGTAGGGGGGGTCAATGATTATCAGACTCGCGCACTCATCTGGAATCTTATCCAAAACGGCTAATGCGTCAGCATTGATAAGCAAATCGACAAAAGAAGATTTACCAGAGAGTTCATCAGGGAAGGTAATAATCCTCTTCAGATCTGGAATCTCTTCTTCGGAAACGGTCAGGGTGCGATTCCGGCCAGCACGTATTTTATCACTATTCGCCATAAATAAACTTAATTAACCTTAGATTTGCAGCGTTATTCTCTGCCCAAAGGTTGTAGAGACAAAATTAGCAAATTTATACTGATATGTAAAGTGCAACAAAGGACAACGATGTCGTTGTTTTGGCAATTTCGGGTCAAGGCCACCACGAATCTTCATGATATCATGGGAATTTAGTATATTCACAAAAAAATTTGAGCAATGTACACATTCAAGCAGGATGGCGACAGGTTTGTCGTCAGCATCGACAACCATCAGGAGCTGATGGGGGCGATCGCTGCGTTTTGTCAGGAACAGGGGATTCTGGCGGGAGAAGTGAGCGGTATCGGAGCGGTGAACAACGCGACGCTGAGGTTCCTCAATCCGGCCACGAAGCATTATGTTGACAAGACATTCGACGAGCAGATGGAAATCTCAAGCCTTGTGGGCAACATTTCCGAGAAGGACGGGAATGTCTATCTGCATCTTCACGCCAACTTCGGGCGTGCGGACTACACGGTTGTCGGAGGGCACCTTCTCACGGCCACGATCAACGGGGCCTGCGAGGTGTTCATCAGACGCTATAACTGCAAGGTAGGCAGGCACTTCGACGAGGAGACAGGGCTTAATCTGTACACATTGTAGCCAGTGCCGCCAAAGCAATCGGCAAAGGATAACCGGATGGATAGAATCAACATCATCGACTGCCCGCTGGGGGAGGTTTGGAAGCACCTCGGCGGCTATGGAAGCATATTCATAATCCACGACCGCAATGTGGGCGGCATCGTGGAAAGGCTTGGCGTCGAGGCGGAAGGACGATTCCCGATTGAGGCTACGGAAGAAAGGAAAACTCTCGCCACGCTGTTGGAGATTGAGCGCTGGCTGTTAGAGGAAGGGGCTGACAGAGGGGCGTTTGTGCTTGGGGTCGGCGGCGGGATCACTACTGACATCACGGGGTTCGCAGCCTCGGTCTATAAGCGCGGGGTACGGTTCGGATTCATCCCCACCACCCTTCTCTCACAGGTTGACGCGGCGATCGGCGGCAAGAACGGCGTGAACCTCGACTCGTACAAGAACATCATCGGAGTGATCCGCCAGCCGGAAATGACCTTTATCTGCCCGGAGGCGCTGGAGACACTCCCCTACCCACAGATCCTTTCGGGAGCGGCCGAACTGCTCAAAACCTTCATAATCAACAATGAGGGCGGTGAATATGAAAGGGCGGTGAATATGCTTATGAATATTCACGATCGTGCGTTGGAAGGGGTTGCCGAGGCGGTGGTCCGGGAATATTCAGAGACATTCCGCGAGTTGATCGCGGCCGCCGCAAAGGTCAAGGCTGGCATTGCGGGGAGGGATCCGAATGAGTGCGGAGAGCGCCGTCTGCTCAATCTGGGACACACTTTCGCGCACGCCATCGAGAAGAATTCGGGAGAGGTCGTTCCGCACGGAATGGCGGTCTCGATGGGGATTATTCTGGCGGTGCGGTTGGCTGAGTCTTTGGGACTGGTTGATGGTCTCGCCGAACGTCTGAAAGCCGACTTCACGGCTTGTGGCTTGCCAATCGAGAGTCCGTATAGTATTGAGACTCTTGCTGACGCGATGAAGAAGGACAAGAAGGCCGACGGGGCGTTCGTCCATTTCGTGCTGCCTCTGGGCATAGGGCACGTTGAGACAAGGGAACTCCGCGTCGAGGATGCCGTAAACGCTCTGAAAGGAGCAATCTGACTTTTTTAATATTTCAAACTTATGATCTGCACAACGATCCAGAACCGAACTCTGGAAGAGATAATGAACCTGCTGGAGAGCAGCGAGCCACGGATTCAGATGGCCGAGATACGGCTGGACAGGTGTCCGCTGGACATCGAGGAGATCGAGTGTCTGTTCTCCTCTTCGGACACTCCGCTTGTGGCCACCTGCCGCGTAGCGGATGACGGAAGCGGCACTTGGGAAGAGGCCGAAGAGAAACTCACTGCGGCGGTGGAAGCCGGGGCGGCGTTTCTGGATTTGGAGATCGAGGCTCCGAAGGAGATTGGCAAAAGGCTCCGTCGTGTCTGCACTGAATATGGCACGACGATGATCCGCTCCAGCCATTTCTTCGCCGGAACGCCTTCGGACGATGTGCTACGAGCCACGGTGGAGAAATGCAGGAAGTTCGGCGGGGAGATCGTGAAGATTGCGGCTATGGCGAAATCGGAAGAGGATGTCGCGAGGGTGCTTGCGCTTTATGCGGTCGCCGGACCGGTCGCGGCTACTGATCACTCTGCGGAGCAAACGTCGCTTCGACAGGATCGGAGGCCGAGCGAATTGATAGCCTTTTCGATGGGCGATGCCGGACGTGGCAGCAGACTGGAATGCCTGAGGTTCGGCAGCCCGTTCACCTACGCAGCACTGAATGGGAAGGAAGCCGCCGCCCCGGGACAATGGAGTTATCCAGAGATGCTTACGGCCGTCTATGGCGGCCGGGAACCTCTACACTGCGAGGTGGCTCTGAATATGCCGGCCTCAAAAAGTTTCGCCCAACGCGCGATCATCGCCGCCGCTCTCGCCGAAGGAGAGTCCAGACTCGGCTGCTACTCTCCTTGCGGAGACAACGAGGCCGCGATTGAGGTCGCCAAGGCGCTCGGGGCAAAAGTACGGACAGAAAACGTTGGCTACGAGCCAGACGAAGCAACCGGAAGCACCCTAATCATAGAAGGCATCGGCTCATCAGCGAATATCCCGGGAAAGATCAATGTCGGCGAATCCGGACTCCTGACCCGCCTTATGATTCCTCTTGCCGCCGCACTTGGGAACGGCAACCAAATCGAAATCGACGGCACAGGTACCCTTCCGGGCAGACCACTGAAAGGTGCGGCCGAGATCATGGCCGGCTTCGGGACTGTCCTGAGGCCGCTCAACCCGACCCCTGAAGTCCACGTGCCACTCACCGTCCAAGGCCCTCTTCTTTCCGGCAAGACAAGCGTCTCCGGCAAAGGCGGCTCGCAGCTGATTTCCGGCCTGCTGATGGCCCTGCCTCTTCTCCCCGAAGACTCGGTCCTGCACGTTCACGACCCAAAGAGCATCCCGTATATGTTCATCACAGCGGACGTGCTGCGCCGCTTCGGCATCAGAATCGGCAGCGAGATGGAAGGCGGTGAGGATTTCCTCGAATCGCAGGACTGGAGCCACTGCACCGGCATCACATTCAAAATCAAGGGCGGGCAGAGATATTCCCCCGCCGCCTTCGACATAGAGGGCGACTGGAGCGCCGCCGCCAATTTTCTGGTGGCCGGATCCCTGTTCGGGGACGTGAAGCTGACCGGCCTCGACACAACATCCCTTCAGGCCGACATATCTATTATGGACATCCTGATGGAAGCCGGAGCCAGTCTCTCGCAGACCGATGACGGGCCGCAGGAGGAAGAATCCGCCAACGGAAAAGACAATGAAGCGATGTACGCTCCGGAGGCCAATGCCCCGCAAGGCCACCGCGGCCTGATCACCGCCCAGAAAGCCCCGCTGCGGGCCTTCGACACCGACCTCAATAACTGCCCGGACCTGTTCCCGATCGTCTCCGTGCTCGCCGCCTTCTGCCACGGACGCAGTAATATTCAAGGATTCAAGAGGTTGGCGAGCAAGGAGAGCGACCGCGGCACTGCTATTCTGAATATGCTGACCCGGATGGGCGTGAGCGCCTCCGCTTCCGGCGACACCCTCACCATCGACGGGGAATCCGTCGAGAGCCGCCTCCTGAACGGCCTTCTGCTGAAGGGCGGCGAATATACCTCCTCGCACGACCACCGTATGGCAATGGCCCTCACCGTCGCCTCCCGGTGCGCCGACTCCCCTATTCTGATAGACGACATCGCCTGCATCGCCAAATCCTTCCCGGCCTTCCTCGACACCTACCGCCTCCTTGAGCGTTAGTACGCCAGGGAAGCAAACCAACGGTATAAGTCGCAGGCATACGTCCGGTGGATTGTGATCCTGCCGGACAAAATGTGAAAATCATAAACTTCTCCGGCCGATAAGGCTTTCACCGGACAATTCCATTGGCCGTCTGCGTTGACCTTTGTGTTGGAGCGAAACAACTAAGAAGCTGTTTAAAAATGGTTCCCGCATTTTATTATGCGGAATTTTCGAGACA
>CAVCPY010000206.1:3856-4848 GCA_963604245.1 Eggerthellaceae bacterium | reverse complement strand
TCTTAGTGATTCCTAAAAAATAACTTGGTGCTTTTGCTCGTCTTTTTGGTCTGAATTTATTTGTTCATCAGCCTCTGTGCCACCGGCACACTCCTTCTTCACAAACAAATTGCTCCGCAAAAATCCTTCACAAAAACTTACCAACTTATTTTTTTCATCATCACTTAAGTTATATTGTTATACGAATATATTCGTCATTTTGTTTTGGCGGCTTTCGGATGGGTCACTCCGTAGCCGAACAGGGAGAAGTCACCCTTGCAGGGGTCGCCCGGGAATATTTCCGCAAAGCATCCGGTGATTTCTCTCACCGTTGTGATGTCCTTTTGCTTTCTGGACGTAAGTCCAAGCGCGGCCGCCTCGTCACTGACGTGCACGTCCAAAGGGATGAGAAGGTCGGCTGGATCGGTGTCCTTCCATATTCCCAAATCCACTTTCCCGTCGTTCCTGACCATCCACCGCCGCATCATATTGATCTTCTTGTTCGGAGCTTTTGGGTCGGTCTTCTGGCCGTAGATTTCCGTCCGGAACTCTTCCTGCGTCAAGGATTCGAGGGAAGCCATCGATTCGTAGGACTTTTTCAGGCGTGAGCATATTCCCGCCACTTCGCTCCATTTGACGGTACGGTGGATGCTGACCTCATCGTCCCGCCACTTGCCGCCCATCACATAGTCGTAGGGACGCCAGCCCATTTCGTCAAACAGTCTGCCGCAGTCCCTGACGATCATCGCCCTGCGTCCCCAGGCGAAATGCGCCGCGAAGACAGCCGCGATCTCCACATCTGCCAATGAGCGTTTCCCGGCCCTGAAACGCTGTGCGAACAAGGTCGGGAAAGCTATCGGATCTTCCTGAAAGTACCGAGGGTCATTGTAGGTCTCGGCCCACAGGATCAGGCTCTGTCTTGTCTGTTCTGTCATTTCTTTCAACTTTCGCAAATAATAAAGAAACTGTTTAAAAATAATTTCTCTTTTTTCTTATGCGGCCTTTCCGGCCAT
>CAVCPY010000206.1:0-3846 GCA_963604245.1 Eggerthellaceae bacterium | reverse complement strand
ACTGTCTCGAAAATCCCACATAATAAAATGCGGAAACCATTTTTAAACAGTTTCAAAGTGCCTGTGACAAGATATCTTATCTTGCGTTCTGAGAGCATCTGCCGGGAATGCTCAGTTCACGTTACCCCCTCCCTAACTCCCTCCCCTCGGGGGAGGGAGTGTGATTCGTCACTGCCGTGACGGAAAAAAGGGTGTTTCGCATATGCGAAACCAAGTCATTTCAGAAACACGATGCGGGTTACTATTTGAAGGTTTCTCAGTCCTTTGTGGCCGCCTCAAGTTTCTTCAGAAGGGCGAACATCACGACACCCGCCGCGACGCATAGCCCTGTCAGAATGCCCCAGTTGGCCGTCAGGGAAACCTTCTTCCAGAGCAGACCCGGTATTGAGCTGAGGTAGTTGCCGACAGCGGTGGCCGCGAACCACAGACCCATCATCAGACCTTTGTATTTAGGAGGCGCGACCTTCGAGACGAACGAGATTCCCATAGGGCTGAGCAGCAGCTCGGCGAACGTCAGGATAAGGTAGGTGCCGATCAGGTAGGTCGGTACGACAGGATCCGGAGCGACGGTCCCGTTGAGCGCCGCAGGTGAAGGTTGTCCGACTGAAGCGAGGATCATCACCAGATAGCCGCAGGCGGCGACGAACATTCCTATTCCGATCTTCTTCGGGGCGGAAGGCTCCAGACCCTCCGGGTGTGCGGCGGTCTTCTTCGACGCGAGGGCGCTGAATATCGCCATTGACACCGGCGTGAGGGCTACCACGAAAAATGGGTTGAACTGCTGGAATAGCTGCGGCTGGATGTCCATAGGGTTCGGAAGTCCTCTGAAAATCGCATAGGTGCCGCACCAGAGAGCCGCCGTCACGATTCCGCAGCAGACCTTGCCGGAAGTCTTTTCAGACTGGAATATTCCGAACAGTGTATAGACAGAGGTCGCTATGAGCGCCAGAGCCCAGATGTTGAATCCTATTCTGCTCCACCCTTCAGCGGTGCTTTGGGTATAGTCACGCGCGAACCACGTCAGCGACTGGCCGTTCTGGTGGAAGGCCATCCAGAAGAAAATCACGACGGCGAACACCAGACACAGGGCCACGATGCGCTCCTTGGTCTGCTTCGGGGTGAGTTCCACATAGTTGCCGCCGGAGGCCTTCGCCTGTTTGGCGTTGACGTCTGCGTGCTTGAACCACGACTTGGTCGAGAAGTAGATGGCGATTGAGACCACCAATGAGATGCAGGCGACGGCGAAGCCCATATTGTAGGAGGCTGAAAGCTTGTCGATGTAGTACGGGCAGAACTGGTCGAGTCCCATTCCGGCCACTCCGGTGTCCGGCATCATCGCCATAAGTCCGTTGAGCTGTTCCGTGCCTTCCGGAGTGATTGTTCCGGCCATCTGCTGGTGAGCAAGCGCCGGAATAGCCGCCTTATAGACCAGACCCGCTTTCGCGAGGAATCTGTTCGTGATGGCAGTGGCCGCAGCAGGAGCGAACATCGAGCCGATGTTGATGGCCATATAGAACAGGCTGAACGCGCTGTCGCGTCTGGAGGCGTAGCGTGGTTCGTCGTAAAGATTGCCGACCAGAACCTGGAGGTTGCCTTTGAACAGTCCGGTTCCGACGGCGATGACCAGAAGCGCCCCGAGCATCACGGCGACTCCGAAGCCGTTGGCGGCCGTAGGGACAGCAAGCACAAGATAGCCGAGGAACATCACGCAGATTCCGGTGACGACGCATTTCCCGAATCCAATCTTGTCGGCGAGCCATCCTCCTACGACAGGCATAAAATAGACTGCGGCGAGAAATATTGAATAGACCTGGCTGGCCGCCGCCTGCTCCCATCCGAACTTGGCTTGAAGGAACAGCATAAAGATGGCCAGCATCGTGTAGTAGCCGAAGCGCTCGCCCGTGTTTGCGAGGGCGAGCGCGAATAAACCTTTCGGTTGGTTTTTGAACATAAATATTCCTACTTGGTTACTTTCTCAAGCCATTTGACCATCCCGAGCATCACGCCCATTGCCGCAAGGCACATACAGAGGAATACGCTCCAGCAGGCCCACAGAGGCATCTTGTTGTACATCAGAGGACCGATCCACAGGAAGAGGTTGCCCACGGCGGTCGCGCCTAGCCAAAGTCCCTGGCAAAGTCCGAGCAGATGCTTCGGGGCTACCTTGGACACGAAGGAGAGCCCAAGAGGGGAGATGAAGAGTTCGGCCACGGTGAGGAAGAAATATGTCGCTATGAGCACCCAAGGACCGGCCTTCATCGTGGCCTGCTGCGCCACGTCCATACCTCTGAAATCAGTGGCTGACGGATAACCCATAGAACCGGAGAATATCGCGAGGAACAGGTAGGCCGTCGCAGCGATTCCCATTCCGTAGGCGATTTTGCGTGGGGTGGAAATCTGTCTGCCTCTCTTTCCGAGCGCTCCGAATATCCACATTATGACCGGGGTCAGCACGATTACGAAGAACGGATTCACCGCCTGCCAGATTTCCGGAGCGATCTTGTCGGTGTTGACGAAGTCGCGGGCGAAGAGCGAGAGCGACTGCCCGTTCTGGTGGAATGCGAGCCAGAAGAAGATTACCACGCCGAGAACGGCGAACAGGGCATACATTCTCTGCTTGATCTCCTTTGCCATAGTCGCTTTCTCCTCGGCGGCGTAGCCGGTGTTGGCGGATGCCACCTTCTTTGCGGGAGTAGGGAACTTTTTCTTGTTGACAAGGAAGATTGTCAGGGAGATCAGCATTGCCACCACGGATGCGATGAACGAGTAGTGGATTCCGGCGTTGAAAACGTCCAGATAGCTCGTACAGAACGCACCGACGGCCTCGCCGCCCTGGGACAGACTTTGAAGAACTGCGGGATCAGTGATGGACTTCGTCGCCTCGGCAATGAAGTTGTCCGACTGTGTGCCTGAATTGATGAACTCGTGGCAGAGCCTTGGAAGCTGTGAGTTATAGATGAATCCGTGGGCCTTGAGCCACCAGCTACGCAGAAGCGGGGCCACGAACGGGGCCACGAGACCGCCGATGTTGATGAACACGTAGAAGATCTGGAATCCTGAATCGCGCTTTCCCTGCGCTTCCTTCAGGGCCTCGGGGCCTTGCTTGGCGGCCTCGGCCTCGAAGTTGTCATACATCTGTCCGACGATGGCCTGGAGATTGCCTTTGAACAGACCGTTGCCGAACGCGATGAGGAAGAGGGCGAAGCAGGTCAGAGGCAGAAGCCAAGCCTTGTTCTCCGGAGTCGCAAGGATCGGAACGGAGAGAACCACATAGCCCAGAGCCATAATGATGAGACCTTTCTGGATGGTCCCCTTGTAGTTCTGCGTGCGGTCGGCGATGATGCCTCCCACAAGGCTGAGGATGTATATTCCCGCATAGAAGAAAGAGTAGATGAGCCCTCCCGTCTCATCGCTCAGCCCGAACTTCGAGCAAAGGAAGAGGGTGAGAACCGCATTCATAATGTAGTACCCGAAGCGCTCGCCCATATTGCTCAGCGCGGCGGAAATCAGACCTTTAGGATGTCCTTTCATAAAGATGTGTTTACTTTGTTAATTATTTGTGTTTTTGTGTTATCAATCCCTCGTTCTTCCATCTTTGACGCTCCTTTTACCCCCCTCTTTCCGCACTCTTTTTCTGAATGAGACGAGTAAGAATTCACTAATATACGAAAAAACTCACCAACCGGCCAAATTTTTATCCGCTTTCATTTGCTCCCACGGTTTTCTTGCGACACTTTGGCAAGCGTCAGGAACGCTTTATTTGAAAAATGCGTAAATTTGTGCCCATCATTAGAAGCTGTTTAAAATGGTTCCCGCATTTTATTATGCGGAATTTTCGAGACAGTT
>CAVCPY010000205.1:0-8403 GCA_963604245.1 Eggerthellaceae bacterium | reverse complement strand
CCTCTTCCAAAGCCGAAACTGTCTCGAAAATTCCGCATAATAAAATGCGGGAACATTTTTAAACAGCTTCTCAATCTAACCAACAAATTTACCATTATTTTTGGTAAAAAAACGTGTGGAAAAGGTTATATTTGAACTTTGTGAGCATAAATGCAAGTTGGCGATTTTGTTGCTGTTTCAATTTGTCAGTAATGTTTTTTAGGATTGCATAGTTTGTGTTATGATGGAAGAGACATCAGCTTTTTTCGGCTCCTACGAAGAATTGTCTGACGGCGGATCCGGGGATATTCAGATAATCCACGAGTCGCCGGAAAGTTATTCCATACTCAGCAGGGCTACTCTTGACGGCAAGCTTGTGGCCTTGAAGTCCTTGAAGCCTGAATATGTCGGGAATCCCTTCTATGAGGTGCATCTCCGCAAGGAGTATGAGATCGGCCGCACAATGAATCACCCGAACATCTGCCCGGTTCTGGATTTTATGAATATCCCCGCTCACGGCAACTGCATCGTGATGCAATGGATTGACGGCGAAAGTCTTGCGGATTTGTTGCAGGACCTTCCCGACCGGTCGCTGAGCCTACCTTGCCGGTCGCTGAGCTTGTCGAAGCGCATCGGTCATCGGTCTTTTCGGCGCTTCGACAGGCTCAGCGACCGAAGTGAAGGTCTCAGTGCCAAGTCCTTGGCCAGAAAGATCATTCTCGAACTCTGCGATGCTCTTGAGTACCTGCACCGCAACCAGATCATTCACCGTGATCTGAAACCCGGCAACATAATGATCACTCGGAACGGTCAGAATGTCAAACTGATAGATTTCGGCCTTGCCGACTCCGACTGGTACGCCGTGCTCAAGAACCCGGCTGGCACGAAAGATTACATCTCGCCGGAGCAGATGGCGGGAGAGAGCGAGGACTGCCGGACGGACATATATTCATTGGGCAGGATAATGCAGCGGATTGGGGTATATTCTCGGATCGCCGCTGTCTGTGCCGCCAAGGATCGTGGCAAGCGCTACGGGTCGGCTTCGGAGGTTCGGTCCGCCATTTTGAGAGAGGAGAGAAAGAGGCGTTGGTTTTGGATCCTTCTTATCGCTTCGTGGTTGTGTATGATTCTGTCATTCAGTATGCTGGTCCCTGACATCAAGGCTTGGCGAGAACGCCGCACCGTGGATTCCGTTTTTGAGGAAATCTCCGCGGACATCCGGGAAGCCGGCTATTGATCGTTCCCCTCGCTGATGACATCGGCCCTGTTCAGGCCTTCCTGTGTCCCTGCAATGTAGGAGAGGGTATATTCCCCGTTCCTCAGGATTCTCGGGATGTACAGAGGGTATCCCACCATGAATGCTTCCGCCTGGAACTTGTCGCCTTCAAGCAGTTTTGAGTTCTCGGACTTGAGGACCGTGTAGTCTCCGTCCCCATCGTACCTTAAGGTCACAAGTCTGTTCGGAGCCCAGCCGATGAGTACTTCAGCACACTTCTTCAGGTCGGATGAGCAGACTTTCTTCACCGAGAAGAAATTTGACACATAGTGCCCGTCATCCAGAATGCTTTGCTTGAATGCGCTGAAGTCTCTTTTTCCGATATATCGGGACAGCACGTTTAGTGTTGAGATCCTCGGAGTTGGTTTCAGTGTGACATATCCCCACAGCCTTTTCAAGGTGGAGGCTGAGATCAGTTCGCCTGACTCGTGCTCGACCACAACGGACAGCGCCTCGAAGTCGGCCGATGTCTGGAGCCGTCTTCCGTAGTGCTTCTCGACCTCAGCAAGCAGGTAATTCAGTTCCGGTACTATTTTAGTCATTGCATGAATTCATTTTTGACACACAAAGATATTCATTTCGTGCATTTTGTTCAAGTTCATTTCGGTTCATTGTGGCTATATCCTAAAAAACTGACTTGATAATCTTTGATAGTCTTTTTATTGCCTTTTAAATCCGTTATATTTGCAGACGCTATGTCGGTTTCACGAGTGTTTTTGATGTTTATGTCGCTGTGCGTCGGGTTGGCCTCCTGTGTAGAAGATCCTGACGCTTCGCTTCATTCCGCTCCAGAGATTTTGAGCACCGCCTATAGTGTGGAAGGGCTGGATGTCCGGCTCCGGTGCAGTGTGTCACGTGGTGACAACATCAAGGGTTGCGGTTTCTATTTCGGAAACAGCGAGAACGCAATGGAACGTTATGATGCGGATGTCCTATCCGGCAATGAGTTCTCGATGACAATCTCCGGATTGGCCTGTGGCGAGTATTTTTGCCGTTCTTTCGTCTCCGGCGGAGATGAGGATCGATTGTCGGAGGTCCAACGAATAGAGATAGAGCAGCGGATGCCTGTCCTGTCCATCAACTCCTTGACCATAAGGAACGGAACGGCTCTGGTTTTTGACTATTCCGTTGAGGATGTTTTCAGCGGGGAGATGGTCATTTGTGGATTGTGCTGGAGTCTTTCTCCATCACCGACTTTTGATTTGACGACTAAAACCATGGATGGTTCAGACTATGGAGAGCGGACTGTGTCGGTCGAGGGATTGACAATCGGGCAAACCTATTATTTTCGTGCTTATGCGGTCAATGCGAAGGGAACTGCCTACAGTCGGGAAATGGAGGTGGTGATCCCGATGCCGTTCGAGGACAAGACATTGGCCGATTGGATGCTTGCCAATTGGGATAAGGACTCGGATGGGCTGATAAGTTTTGAGGAGGCGGCTCTTGTGACCAAGATAGACATCCTTTCGGACGATGTCAAGTCGCTGAAAGGACTGGAATATCTTCCGAATCTGGACACCGTCCGCTGTCGTGGGCTATCGTGCGGCCCGGAGGGCGGCAGTGGCGTCCTTTCGTCGGTCGATCTTGGATCGAATCATCACGTCACTTGCCTGGACCTGTCCAACAACCACATCGAATCAATGACTCTGTCCGGAACGTCCCGCCTCTCATCTCTTGTCCTCTCTGGTAATGTGGAACTGAAGACAGAAGCCTTGACCTACAGCCTGGCATCCTTGCGGGAGCTCCGTTCGCTTGACATCACCGCTTGCCGGAACCTCGCTCCAGATCTGTCTCTGTTCCCGTCACTTGAGGAGTTCCGCTATGACTCCCGCTCCGGAATCAAGGACAATGAGAAGTTGTTCCGTCAGAAAAGCGACCTCCGTCGGCTCTACGCCGGAGATGCCATTAAGGATGGAGACAAGATATACCTGCTCTCTGATTTGGAAGTGCTTGATTGCGCCGGAAGCCAGATGCATTCCTTGAACCTGCGGTACAATGTCAAGTTGAGGTATCTTGATCTTGATGGTTGCGACGGAATCTCGTTCCTGGATCTGAACACGAACCCGGAACTTTCCGAACTTCATTGCATTTGCAAGGACCTCTCCCGTCTGGAACTGCTTGAAGGACACGAGATTGATGGTATCAATGTCAACCTCGGCCAGCACAGGTATATTCCTGAATCTGTCGAGATTGTCTATACGCCACGCATCGAAGACAAGGTTTTCAGACGGTTCATCCTTGACAACTACGACTTCAACTATGACTCTTTTGTCTCTTTGGCGGAGGCGGCGGAAGTAGAGTCGATGAATATCCAGGCGGAGGAATATTCCGGAATAGCATCTCTCTATGGAGTCGGGATGTTTACTGCCCTTGAAAGTCTGGATGTCTCTGACCAGACCTTGTTGACTGAGCTGGATCTTTCCAAGAATGTCGCCCTGACGGTCTTGGTCTGCGACAACACATCTCTGAAATCGCTCGATCTTCGTGATTGTCCTGCTCTGGTGTCGCTCTATGCACAAAACACATCCTTGGAGTCTCTTGACCTTTCACACAATCCAGCCTTGAAGGAAGCTTACCTGTCCTGCTCCCCGATCAAGACGCTCTACCTTACCGCCGCCCAGAAATCGACCATTGACCTTGTCTGTGATACGGGTACAGAGGTCATTGTGGTTGAGTGAAATGGAATGTCCGGTGAAAGAGGGCTTCACAGGATAGGGTGTATTATTACCAATTTGTCCGGAGAAACGCAGGGATCTCCGGACAAATTGGTTTTGGATCGGCGAGCCAGATTCTACTGAAGTAGTCTTTGACTGTCAATCGATGCGCTTGAAGTGTATTAAATCATCGTCATAATACTCTCTCTGTCCTTCGTAAGAGTCATCGTAATCGCCAAGAGGGTGGCAACTGATAGCTTCACCATTTTTGTAATAGTAATATTCACCATAATCTCGATATATCTTGAAACCCTTATAGGTTCCAACGTAAATTTTCTGGTCATCCTCACTTATGTAATGTTCACTGCACCCATAAGACATTACGAATTCTGATGGAGAGAGCACCTTTAAATAACAAGTGTCTCTATCTTCTATTCCGCCTTCATAATAAATGTCTGTCAACGTGTTGGACTTGGGAGAGTATATGTAGTGGCCGGTGTAACCATTGTCTATCATCACCCCATCTTCTGTGAATGTGATGAACCCAGAACCGAAATCTTCCTTATGATCAACTGTGTATGATGTTGATTTCCCGTTGAACATAAGTTCACATTCACTGTATTTCCACGTCCCGACAAGTGAAGCTGACGATTTTACGGAGTCGTCCTTGCCGCACGAAATCACTGCCACATAAAGACAAGTAAGAAGTGTCAAATTTTTAATGATTCTTTTCATAGTGTATGTGCGTTATTTAATGCGTTTGAGATATGTCGTCTCTGAATCGTGGTATCCGTCCTTGTCACCGGTAAAATCGCCTTCCACGTAATCTTCGTCATAATTCTTCTCACACGGAATGATCTTTCCTTTATTTCTGTAGCAATAACTGCAATTTCCGTCATATTCGTAAATTTTAAATCCCTTGTAGGAATCCACGGCTTTTCCCACATTTTCGTCCTCGTAATCAAAGATGAAGGAAGTGTTGCTATAATCTGAAGAAAGAGCCATTTCTGTCGATGTGAGTTTTTTTACTGAGAACACCGTGCGGGCGATGAAAAGATCCAAAGTTAATGTCTTGTCTTTAGAGGAATAACTGTAGGCCGCTGGAACTCTGTAATCTGAATCCTCTACCGGAATCTCAACTTTTCCATCCTTTCTGAATTGATAAATCTCTCCATCCGTAATGGTCTCTTTTCCGACAGTCTCACCATTGAATGAATATTCAAGCCGCATAACCCTCCAAGTCCCGACAATCCCGCTGGCCGAGCCGGTCTCTGTGCCTTCTTTATCACAGGAGCAAAAAGTTATGGCCGCCATTGCAGCCATAACTAATCTTGATAATCGCTTTATTATGTTCATCGTCAGAACGATATTCCGAAAGACACATTAAGGATGTTCAGGTTGACGCTGTCCGCGAATTTGGTCAGAGACGGCTGGTAGGATATTCCGAGGAAATACTTGCCGTAGAGGGCTTTCGCTCCGAACTGTGCGCCGAGTTGGAAGCGGTTGCACGCATCGCCGTCCTCGTCATCCTTGAACCAGTTGTAGGTGTACTCGTCATCCTTGTTCTGACCGATGATGTGTGCTGTCAGGTTGAGTCCAGCGAACGGGAGCAACTGGATCTGACCAAGGTCAAGTTTATACATCAGGCTGACCGGCACCACAGCCGAGATGAGTGTCGAATTGTTGTCCCCGAACGCCATCAGGATGTCGGCTCCATATTCGTAGAGGAAAGGCAGCTCGCCCGGAAGAACTCTCGCCTGCGACACACCGACCGAGAGGCCGTTCATATTCTCCGTGAAGGAAAATCCTCCTGCGCTCGCCTTGATCGCGACATTTGAATATGACACTTTGAGAAAGTTCTCCTGCGCAGACACCGTCCCGCAGATGGCCATCGCAGCGATGACCGCAAACAGTTTTATGTGTTTCATAATGTTATTAAGATGTTAACAATATAATCGGTCTCATATTTTCTGCAAAAGTGGCAAGAAACTTAATCCGAATCAAGTTCATTTCGGTTCATGTTTGCCTTTTCCGTTGAGAAAGTCAGAATCGGAATTATAACACATTTGCAAATCGCTTTCATTGGATGATGCCTTTGGTGTGGTTGGGGACTGGATGCCCCTGAAAGTGTGGTTCGGCAAGGAGGAGCATTTTCAGGGAATATGCCGCCAGAGTGTTGTGCAGAGGCGGTGCGGCTGAAGTGCTTTTGTAAAATATAGAGACGGTGGCTCTTCGGGCGTTATTACGAAATGCCATTTTGATCCGACTTGCGGATGATTATACGTAAAAAACGTAATGTTGATTGCGTATCATTGTCTAATGTGCTATATTTGTAAAGATTGAATAACATACTATGCTGAAAAATCCATTCATTACATATGGTTATGAAGGTCCGGAATATTTCTGCGACCGTGTACAAGAAACCGAATCCTTGACGAGACTGCTTCGGAACGGGAATAATGTCGTGTTGATGTCACCACGCAGGATGGGAAAGACCGGACTCCTGATGCACAGTTTCAGTCAGGCGGAGGTTGCGGAAGAGTACAACACTTTTCTGATTGACATCTATGCGACAAGCAATCTGCAGGATCTTGTGTTCTCTATGGGCAAGGCGATACTGTCGCAGTTGATGTCTCGTGGCCAGAAAGCCTTGTCCCGGTTTGTGAAAACTGTGTCGTCTTTGCGTCCTGTGATGTCTGTGGACATTATGGGAAATCCAAATTGGAGCATAGAGCCGTCACGCTCTGAGGAGCCGTCGTACTCTTTGGATCAGATATTCAAGTACCTCAGTGAGTCTGAGAAGCCGAACATCGTCGCTATCGATGAGTTCCAACAGATTGTGTTTTATCCGGAAAAGAATGTCGAGGCGGTGTTGTGTACACTGATCCAGAGTTGCAAAAACACAGTATGGGTGTTTTCGGGATCGTCAAGGCACCTTCTTTCGGAAATGTTCATATCGTCTGCAAGGCCATTCTACGCTTCGACGACAGCGATGAGCCTGGAGTGCCTTTCTTGTGGTGCCTACACTGATTTCTCACAGTCATTGTTTAGTAGATATGGCAAGATTGTCGAGCGTGAAGTTCCCGAATATGTTTACAATAAGTTTGAAGGTGTGACCTGGTTTATGCAGCGAGTGATGAACCGGTTGTTTTCCGACACGCCGGAGGGTGCGGACTGCACACTGGATATGGTCGATGCCGCTGTCAAAAGCATAATCGATGAGAACAGCAGCATATACAGCGATCTTCTTTATCAGTTGACCGGAAGGCAAAAGGAACTTCTTATAGCAATCAGCAGAGAGAAGAAGGCCACTGCGATAACCGGCGGAAAAATCGTGAAGAAATATGGCCTCCAGAGTCCTTCGACCGTTCAGACTTCAATCAAGGCACTGGTTGACCGGCAGATCGTGACCAACGACAAGGGCGTGTACGAAGTGTATGACAAATTTTTCGCTATGTGGTTGGAGACACACATCTGGTAAAATTATGAACCGGGACTTTCGGAAAGCATAAGTTTTCCCTACCTACCTGTCTGGCTCCCGTAAGCAGCAAAGCTTTGTTGGGGTTCTTGTAGAAATCAACTATGTCGCTGTAAATCTTTTTTTAATCATGAATATGTCCGTTTTTCCAAAGTGATTTTGTGGATTTTTGTCCGATTATTCCATTGGATGACAACATAGCTTAGCGTCCCGATCTGAGTGCGCATACTTTGGCGAATTGAGAGAAATACCTGTCTGATGGCGCTATCGCATTGTTGTCCTCGGAAAGATATTCTTCGCAGAATTGGTCTCTCGCCCTAAGAAGCTCCCTGAGCATCGAATCTCTGGATGATAGAGAACCATTAGTGCGTCCTGTTTCGATTGTGAGATCGAATAAGTCGAGGGCCCGGATAAAGGCGTTGTTGGCCAGCGTGATGTTCCCCTTTCGTTTCCATTTCAAGGTTCGCCCAACCTCGCTTCCAATGTTTGCCATCTGTGCGATGAAATCCATCGCCGCCCATTTATCCTTATCAGGTCTCGCAGGAAGAGATGTCGTTGTCATTTGATAAGATTATTGACTATTGAACGAATTTGACCACGTACTACCTCGTCTTCCACATCCCTGCTGAAATTGTTCCTTCGAGGGCTTATGTTAATAAGTGAGTCAAATTCAATGAAATCATCCCCTTCAACATCTGGATACAAGTTGATTCCCCACAGCGATTCTTGATTAGAGCCATCCTCAAGTAAGAGTTTCTCCAAATCAGAATGCAGTTCGGCATCCAGTGCCATAATTCGCCTGTCGATGTCCACAACTCCTTTGATCATTTCACCATAGAAGTTTTGTGCCATCTCTGTTAATATCTTCCTGCTTATGGCTTTATCGATTATTGTCATAATACTCGTGATCTTTCTGAATACAAACCTACGCAAAAAAAATGATTTCTCACCGTTGAATGTCTAAGAAACTGTTTAAAAATGGTTTCCGCATTTTATTATGTGGGATTTTCGAGACA
>CAVCPY010000204.1:0-5370 GCA_963604245.1 Eggerthellaceae bacterium | reverse complement strand
TATGTGGGATTTTCGAGACAGTTTCGGCTTTGGAAAAGGGAGCGTAGCCGTAGCGACGTGACCGATGAGAAAGATGGAAATGGCCGGAAAGGCCGCATAAGAAAAAAGAGAAATTATTTTTAATCAGTTTCTTAAACATCGCGGCCAAAATCCTGTACCTTCCCCCTCATAGTTTTTCAGGGAAGGTCAAGGGAGGGTCCGCCACTCAACCATTGTCACTTTCACAAAGGTGATTTTGTATAATATTTTCGCTTTTTCAAAAGTGGTTTTGAGATGTTAGCTTAACCAGCCGAAACGACCGGACGA
Organism: Eggerthellaceae bacterium; assembly: GCA_963604245.1. Lineage (GTDB taxonomy): Bacteria > Bacteroidota > Bacteroidia > Bacteroidales > UBA932 > Cryptobacteroides. The sequence continues at coordinate 5,064 of CAVCPY010000204.1, read as the reverse complement.
GCCAGAAAGCCTGTGGCGGATAACATCAAAAAACATCGCCCAACATTTCAAACTGACAAGCGCTTTCGTTATCTTTGCAGGAAGACGAAAAACGAATATGTTCTACAAGCTCATAGAAAGTAAAAGAGACGAATGGCTGGGGTCAAGTGACTGTACTGCAGGAAATCTTATTCGATACATTGAGGAAAAAGGGAGACTTCGCGATGCCCAGACAGAGGCAATCAAAACATACCTGTTTCTGATAATCAAGTGTAAGTGCAAACCTCTGTGGCAGTTGTTTTCCTCCGGAATGTTCAACAGTGTTGATCTGAGTGAAACCGAACTCACTCAGAAGGCAAGAACATTCCTGGAAAAGAATCCCGCGGCTCAGGCGTTGTATGAATATTCATTGTTGAAAGACAGAAGCGGAAAACAAATCGCTCCCGAACTTGAGAAGGCAATCAGGTTCGACACTGAAAGTATCGATTATGAGAGTGTCTTCAAGAGCATCTTCTACAATGTGAGTTACACTGACTACATCTTCAGCCTCCCGATGGGAGCGGGGAAGACGTTCCTGATGTCAGCGATAATCTACCTGAACCTTTACTTTGCGTCCAAAAAACCGGAAGCCAAGGCTTTCGCCCACAACTTCCTGATTCTGGCCCCTTCCGGATTGAAGTCCTCCATTGTGCCAAGCCTCAGGCACATAATCGAATTCGATCCTACTTGGGTAATCCCGGATCCGGTTGCGACACAACTCAAAAAGATGATCTGCTTCGAGGTTCTGGACGAGTCGAAAAGCGCCCGGAAAAGCAATATCACCAGAAATCCGAACGCCCGCAAGATCAGCGCCCACCAGCCTTTCGACACATTGATGGGACTTGTCGCAGTGACAAATGCGGAAAAGGTCATACTCAACAAGATGGACAAAAATGACGGGAACGGTGTTTTGGACAACGAGGACCTTCAGGAAATCAAACAAGCTAATGAGTTGCGCGGAATCATAGGCCGGATTCCGAATCTGGCCGTGCTCATCGATGAGGTACACCATGCGACAGACAGCGAGATCAAACTGCGCCAAGTAGTGACCGGATGGGGTAAACTCAACAGTTTCAACTCAATCCTTGGGTTCTCCGGCACGCCTTATCTTGAGAAGGCGGAGTGCGTGAACCTTCCCGGCGGGCTGACAATCAAAAACACAGACATCGCCAACGTAGTCTACCACTATCCATTGATTGAGGGGGTGGGTAATTTCCTCAAACGTCCCATAATCCGATACGCCGACAACGAGCAAACGGAAATCATCCGGAACGGTGTCACGGATTTCCTGAAAAGTTACAAAGACACGGAATATCCAAACAGAACCCGCGCGAAACTGGCCATCTACTGCGGCAAGATTGAAAATCTTGAAGAGGTCGTACACCCTCTTGTGACCCAGATCGTGTCATCATTTGGATTGAACCCGACGGAAACGATTCTGAAATACCACGGAGGAAACAAAACCTACCCCATTCCGGAGGGTTCGGAAGTATCGTTCTCCACCCTCGACAAACCATTTTCCAAAGTCAGGGTTGTCCTTCTTGTACAAATAGGTAAAGAAGGTTGGGATTGCCGAAGCCTCACCGGAGTCATTCTGCCTCAAAAGGGAGTATGCCCTACGAATATGGTTCTCCAGACAAGCTGCAGATGCCTCAGAGAAGTTCAGCACAAAGCTGATGAAACGGCCATAATATGGCTGAACAAGTTTAATGCAGACACTCTCAACAAGCAGCTGAAACAACAGCAAAACATTACTCTTGAGGAGCTTAGAAAGGCAGCTGAAGGGAGTTTGCACCGCATCAAAAGAGCTTCCCGAATGGATGTGCTGAAGCTTCCTGAAATCAGTTTCCATCAGTTCAGGATAAGCTACGGCAGTGAGGTTGTCGAGAATCAAGCCGACACTCAGGCAAGGCTGGAGTCTCCAAGCATCCTCGTCAGTTCTGATGCCAGCCTTGTCCACGAACAAGACCTGACCGGGAAAATACTGAATGTTCGCAAGAACAACGAAGTTTCTGTTGAACAGACCACGTTCAATGACTGGGTTTACAAGATCCATAAGGAAAGCTTCGGCACTCTTCCAATAAACGAATTACACCGACACCGTGACAGCCTTGAGAATATTTTCGAAAGAATAACCATCCCTTATGGGACATATTCAGCACTTAATCCCGAATATGACCATGAGGCCATCCGTTCATCGATCAGGCAGGCTTTCGTTCCATTGAGAACTTTGAGCGTTCGAGAGGAAATTGTGCCAGAGGAAGCGGAACTACTTAGAATAGACAATCTTGCCGATGTGGTGGATGCCTCTGCTTCCGACATCTATTATCCGGATGCGGAAGCTGTCGAGGATATTCTGATGGAAGACAGGAAACCTGCGCCACCGGAACTCTCTCCAGACGAGAAAGCCGCTATGGAGTTGTTGGCCAAACGGGGAATTGTAATGTCCGATGTTTCAGACAAGCATCCTGAAAGGAAACAGACTTACCACTATCTGCCTTATCATTTTGACAGCGGTCTTGAAAAGGCAGTTTTCACGGAAGAGCTTCTTCCTATCATCAAAGAGAAGAGACTTGAGGTCTATTTCAATGGAGACGACACCCTCACGGAATTCAAGATCAACTGCTACAGGAAAAACAATGGGAAGTGGGAATATCTCGGCAAATATATTCCTGACTTCCTGATGATCAGCCGAACCTCGGAGGGACAGATTCATAAGGTCGCGATCATCGAGACAAAAGGAGAGGGTTTCGCAGCCAAATTCAACGGTCGCAGACAATTTATGGAGGAATATTTCGTACCACGGAACAACACAGAATCCGGCTACGACAAGTTCCGCTTCGTCTATCTTGAGGACACTCTGGGCAGCAACGGCAGGCTAATATTATTGAGCAAGACCATCACTGATTTTTTTAAGGATTAAACATAGCGAAAAATGGCAGTCAAATACATTCCATATTATCCGGAACCAATTGAAGGACAGGCGATTCTTGACAATTTTGCAAGAACCCGAAGAGTCTTGAAGTACAAGGACAACGGAGAGGTGTTCACGCATATCCAACGTGGAATGCCGTTGTTTGAGGTTGAAAAGATTGAAGAAGTCGGAAGCAATCCTGATGACAATCTTGTGATAAGAGGCGAGTGCCTTTCCGCCTGTGCCTACCTTAAGGACAAGGGAGAGACCGTGGATCTGGTCTACATCGACCCTCCGTTCGCCAGCGGCGCCGACTACTCCAAGAAAGTGTACATCAGGCGGAATCCCAAGGTCGCGGAAGCGATCGCACAGTCCGAGAAAGAGTTGGATAATGAAGAACTGAAATCTTTCGAGGAGAAGATGTACGGGGACATCTGGGACAAGGAACTCTACCTCAACTGGATGTACGAGAATCTTTCGGCAATCAAGGCGGTGATGAGCGAGAATGCCAGCATCTACGTGCATCTGGACTGGCACATAGGGCATTATGTCAAGATTCTGATGGACGAGATTTTCGGGGAGGAAAACTTCAGAAATGAAATCATCTGGAAAAGATCCACTGCACACAATGATAGTACAGGATATGCCAACTTGCATGACACCATCTTTTATTATTCCAAGTCAAACGAGCCATATTTTGTAACGCCTCTCGTTCCATATTCTAAGGATTATATCGAACATTACTATAATAAAGAAGACAAAAATGGAAGAAGATATCTTGATCGAGACCTATCTGCAAAAGGCCTTAAGGGATCAGGATATTCATATTCATGGAAAGGGAAAGATGGCTATTGGAGATGCCCTGTCAGCACAATGGAACGCTTTGAGAAAGAAGGCCGGCTTTATTATACAAGCAATGGAACGCCACGATACAAGCAGTACCTTGACGAAATGGAAGGAGTACCTGCGCAAGATATTTGGACTGACATTTATGCTGTAAATTCCCAGGCTCAGGAACGAGTGGACTACGCCACCCAGAAGCCGGAGGCATTGCTGGAGAGGATCCTCAAAGCGAGCAGTGACAAGGGGATGACCGTCGCGGATTTCTTCGGTGGAAGCGGGGTGACGGCAGCGGTGGCAAGCCGCCTCGGAAGACGGTTCATCCACTGCGACATCAACATCAACAGCATCCAGACAGCAAGGGACAGGCTGAAAGCCGACGGAGCGGGATTTAAAGTTCTGGAGGTAAAAGACGGAATATCCCTGTTCAGGAACCCTGTACAAACAATGGACAAACTCAAGAGCCTGATTCCGGGATTCCGCAATGAGACCGGACTTAACCCTCTCTGGTCTGGAAGCATAGAAGATCTGGAGTCTGGATGGATGCCCGTCCACCTTCCAAATCTTCTGGACAGTTCCTCCAGAGTACTGGACATCTGCGCAATAGCTCCGATCATCAAGGAAGCTCTCCCGGAACTCCCGGAGGACACAAAAAAAGCGATCGTCTACTACATTGACATCCAGAACCGCCCCGAGTTGGAACAGTACATCAGAGAAAGCAACGACACATTGGTCGAGGTTGAGCTTCGTGACCTTAAAAGGGTTCTGGACGATGTGGTTGCCGAAGATGATGTCCGCTATGAGGTCAAAAAGGACAAGGACGGTGTTCTGGACATCTGGAAAGTAGAGATTGAAGCCTTCCACAGCGACAGAGTCTGGCGTAAAATCGATGAGGTCAACGAGAAGGCCCGGCAACAGTACCTCGTCGAACTCTCAAAAGGCAAAAAAACGGAACACAATCCGATAGACTTGAGTGAGGAAGGATTGGAGGCGATTGAGATGCTCAGCCTTGACTGCACTTCAGCCGCCAAGGCCGCACCTTGGCACAGCGACTCTGAAATCAAGATCGACCGCCTCGGCTATGTAATAAAAAACGGCAAGAAAACCAACTCGTTCTGGGACGGAAGCATCACATCCGACGAGCGTCCTTTACGCCTGAAAATCCGTAACATCTGCGGAGACGAAAGCATCTTTTCAGTCTTGCTGCCAGCTGACTAACATCTCCAAGAAACAGATTGAGAAACTGTTTAAAAATGGTTTCCGCATTTTATTATGTGGGATTTTCGAGACAG
>CAVCPY010000203.1:0-4221 GCA_963604245.1 Eggerthellaceae bacterium | reverse complement strand
AGCTGCGTGACCGATGGGAAAGATGAAAATGGCCGGAAAGGCCGCATAAGAAAAAAAGAGGAATTATCTTTAAACAGCTTCTAAAGGGATGACTATACTTGCGAGATGGGATATTCCTTTATGAATTAGCGCTCTGCGACGATGAAGATCTCTCTGTTGACTGTCGGGAAGACCGACATAGGTTGGGTTAGGGAAGGCCTGGAGACATATTCCTCCAGACTGTCGCATTACGTACCGTTCTCCATCTGCGAGATTCCCGAGCTGAAGAACGTCTCCGCCTTGACGAAAGCGCAGATCAAGGAAAAGGAGGGTGAACTGATACTCAAGAACATCAAGCCCTCGGACAGGGTCATCCTGTTGGACGAGCGCGGGAAAGAGTACCGCTCGATGGAATTCGCTGATGAAATCAGGAAGATGACGCTCTGCGGTGGCAAAGATATTGTATTTGTGACCGGCGGCGCCTACGGTTTCTCCGAAGCGGTCTATGCCAGATGCAACGGGATGGTCTCACTGTCGAGGATGACTTTCTCGCACCAGATGGTCAGAACCATATTCACGGAACAGCTTTACAGGGCGTTCACCATAATCAAGGGAGAACCATACCATCACGAATGAGAGGCAAAAGGTTTGGCATAAAAGAATGGTTTGCGGGAGGATTTCTGGCTTTTGCCGTCATTCTCCTCGTCTTTTCGCTGTCCGTGAACAACCTGCCTGGCAACACTGAAAGGGAGGCTGCCAGAATCAGCGGTACAGTCAGCGGCAGGATGCACCTTCTGGACAAGTACATCGGATCCGCTCTCGCAGCCGACAGAAGGGTCTGGGCCGGGCACAACGATGTCCCTTCCGATATGGTCATCTACAGATACATCGATGACACCCTCCAGTCTTGGAGCAACCAGTTTCCGGTAAGAAACGACAACATCGCCTCCAGAATAGTGCTCCCGCGATTGTCCAAACCGGGAGACAGCATAAATTCTCCGCTCACCGAGATCACTTCGACTCCATCCTTCGTCAACTATGGCCAGAAATGGTACCTCGTGAAATCCGAGACTTTGGGAAGCCGTAGGGTGATCGCCGGGCTTGAAATCGTCGATTCGATGTCCGACGACAGTCCTGACGGAGTGAACCGGAAACTCCGAATGGGACGGAACTACACCATCGTTCCTTTGTCGGAAAGCAGCGGATCCGCCGTGACGTTCGACGGAGAGCCTGTCTTCAAGATAGTGTCCAACCCTGTCACCGGCCAATCGGCGGCACACTCGATGATGATCTGGCTTGCCATTGCCTGCTTCACAATCGCTTCACTCCTGCACCTGGCCGAAAAGAGGAGCCTGAAACGGCTTCTGCCGGTCCTTGGCGGACTGCTTGCGGTGATTGTGGCGACTTATCTCTGGGGCGAGAATATGAAGAACAGCGCAAGGCTTTTCTCGCCGACAGTCTATGCCGACGGCCAGCTGTTCAATTCACTCGGGGCTGTCCTGATCGCATCTATGCTCATCCTGCTGTGCATCGGATGCACGTTCGTGACCAGAAACGACATATTCAGGCGCATTCTCAAGACCGGACACGTCAGGCTGTTCCTTTGGCTCTACGCCTCGTTCCTGTTCCTGCTGACAATCGGGAACATTGTCTTCGTCCATATGATGTTAAGGAGCATCATCCTGAACTCCAACATCTCACTGGAGCTTTACCGGCTGAACGACCTCAACATATTCAGTTTCCTTGTCTATCTGGCGCTTGTCAGCCTGCTGATGACCATTCCGCTGCTGACCCAGATGCTTGCCCCGGCGCTCAAGCACCTGCTCGGCATAAGGCACGACCTGTTCTCGGCGGGATGCAGGACTGTCACCGCTGTCATATTCTCCGCCTACATTGTGGCAATGACGGGAGGCCTCGGATTCAGGAAAGAGCAGAACAGGGTCAATGTGTGGGCCAACAGGCTCTCCATTGAAAGGGACATCAGCCTTGAGCTTGAGCTTCGCCGCATTGAAGACAAAATCGCTTCCGACCAGCTGATCGCCACACTCTCGGCCATCCGGAACAGCAACAGCATCATCCTGAACAGGATCATTGAAAGTTATATGCCGAGAGCCTCGCAAGACTACGACATTATGGTCGAACTGTTCCCGGAGAACGTCAAGGACAAGGGCGCCATCGCTTACTTCACCGAGATGATCCGACAGGGGAAAGTGATCTCCGAGGGTTCAAGATTCCGGTACCTGAGGGATTCCGGCGGCCACAGTCTCTACGCCGGCAGTTTCGCCTATTACAACTACGGCAGCGGGGTCACGATGATGCTGATGCGCGTGTCGCCCAAGTCCAACCGCGAGAACAAGGGCTATGCCCAACTGCTGGGATATTCCGCCCCGGGAGATGTGCTGATCCCAGCAAGGTATTCATATGCAAAGTATTCCTACAAGACCCTGACATCCTACAAGGGCAACTACTCCTATCCGACAATCGTGGACGAGGATCTTGAGAAAGAGATAGAGGAGGCTGAAAGCGGGGTGGTAAGGATGAACGGCTATACTCACTTCATCAACAGAATCTCCGATGACGACCTGATCATCATCTCACGGCCGAGAACAGAAGGCTTCTCCTACATCGTGGCATTCCTTTTCCTGACACTGGTCTTCTACTTCTGCCTTACGCTGCTGACGTTGACCCGGGCTCACTCCAGACACCGGGAGAGCAACTACTACAAATCCAGGATCAACGCAGCGATGCTTATGGCGTTGGTAATGACCCTCATCGCATTGGCGACGGTCAGCGTGCTCTTCGTCTATAGAAGGAACAACGCCAATCTGAAATCCTCGATGGCCGACAAGGTCAACTCGCTCCAGACCCTGCTTCAGGCCAGATGCCGCTACATTCAGGATTTCACCGACTTCAGCGCCCAGGAGGCCTCCGTGATCCTGGAAGACATCAGCAACACGATGAAATCCGACATCACCCTCTACACCACAAGCGGCAAGGAATTCCGGTCCACCACCCCGGAAGTGTTCGACAGAATGCTTCTTGGCACCAGAATGAATCCGGACGCATTTGAAAGCATCATCTACAAAAATATGAGATATTACATCGGGAAGGAGAACATCGGGGCGAAACGCACTTTTTTCCTCTATGCTCCGGTGTTCAACGCACAGGGCAGGATGATTGCCATCCTGTGCTCTCCTTTCACCGATGAAAGCTTCGACTTCAAATCCGAAGCCGTGCTGCACTCCATATCCGTCATCACGGTGTTCATGATCCTGCTGCTTCTGGCCAGGTTCATAATGGCAACGGCGGTGGACAAGATGTTCAAGCCGCTGTCCGAGATGGGGCGCAAAATGAACGAGGCGAGCATAGACAATCTTGAATATATCGTCTATGAACGGGACGACGAGGTCGCGCGGCTTGTACGCGCATACAACCTGATGGTGCACGACCTCTACAACTCCACCAGAAAACTGACCCAGGCGGAAAGGGACAAGGCGTGGGCGACGATGGCCCGCCAGGTGGCTCACGAAATCAAGAACCCGTTGACACCTATCAAGCTACAGATTCAGAGACTCATCCGGATGAAGGCGAACGGTAATCCGGCTTGGGCGGACAGGTTCGACGAGGTTTCAGTGGAGGTGCTCAAGCAGATAGATATGCTGGCCGACACTGCCAACGAGTTCTCCACATTCGCTAAACTCTATACCGAAGAGCCTGTGGAGATTGAACTGGACAACCTGCTGAAAGAGGAGATAGACCTGTTCGACAGCAGGGACAACATCGTCTTCTCCTATATGGGGCTTGAGGACGCCCAGGTCCTGGGGCCAAAGCCTCAACTCACCCGAGTGTTCGCCAACCTGATCAACAATGCTGTACAGGCCATCGAGAACGCCCAGACGGAAGCCGAGGAAAAGGGACAGGAAGCGTTCAAGGGCAGGATTGTCGTGTCATTACGTCTGTCCTCAAAGGACGGCTTCTACGACATAGTCTTCGAGGACAACGGCCCGGGTGTCAGCGAGGAGAACCGCCCGAGACTCTTCACTCCGAACTTCACGACAAAAAGCAACGGCACCGGTCTGGGACTGTCGATATGCAGGAGCATCCTTGAAAAATGCAACGGGGAAATATTCTACTCCAAGTCATTCGCTCTGAAGGGAGCCTGCTTCACCGTTCGCTTTCCGCGGAAGTAAGAAGCTGTTTAAAATGGTTCCCGCATTTTATTATGCGGAATTTTCGAGACAG
>CAVCPY010000202.1:0-18083 GCA_963604245.1 Eggerthellaceae bacterium | reverse complement strand
TGACAAAGATGAAAATGGCCGGAAAGGCCGCATAAGAAAAAAGAGGTATTATTTTTAAACAGCTTCTAAATATTCATCCTCCTCAAAGAACATTCCAACAAATCAAAACAACTTCCAAGGATGAGGGAATGGCATTTTGCGAAATGGCGGCATACGAACATACCTCTATGACATTGTGAGGCACGGCTGTATGCCGACTGTGGAACAGAAAACAATAGGCGGCATATCCTCTGACCTCACGTCATACTCATCGCAGGTTTGTGTGCCGCCATATTCACAAAGCTCGGGGATCACCAACTCGTATATAATCACCATTATTTTTACGGAAACACCCTGCTCAATCGTAATATAAGTAAACGTTGCCAGATCGGCTTGTGAAAAATTTCACTTGGCGGAGAACGGAATGAATAAAACCACATAGGAATAATTGAGTCAGGAATATGATACAGATCGATGACACATTGCTTTACAGGTTCGTCGCAAGGGAAACGGACGAGCAGGAGAACGCCGCTGTCAACAAGTGGGCGGAGGACAAGGAAAACTATGACCATCTGAGCAAGATCTACAAAGTCTATATGCTTTCACGGTTTGCCCTTAAGTGCAAGACCGCTGAAAGCATACGCAAGGAAAGATTCGTGAAAGAACGCAGGGAAAGGAGAAGAAGGATATTCCTGCGCACGGCAAGCGGAATCGCCGCGGCGGTACTGTTGGGCGTGTTCTTCCTGTCCGGCGGCTATCTTATGAAAAGGCACGATGACAGGATGATCGCCGAGACCGAGAACGTCATCTCTGTCCCTGCCGGAAACAAGATGGAGATCACACTTTCGGACGGGACGAAAGTGCTGCTCAGCCCCTGCGCCGAGCTTCGTTATCCTGTGATATTCAAAGGAAAGGAAAGGAAGGTAAGTCTCTCGGGAAAGGCGTATTTCAGTGTCGCGCACGATGAGAGGCAGCCATTTGTCGTGAGTACGTTCGCCTCCGATGTGGTTGTGCTGGGCACCAAGTTCAACGTCAAGGCCGACGAGGAAAGACAGGCGTTCAGTGTGGCTCTGGTCGAGGGATCGGTCAAGGTTCGCAGCCACGGGACTGACCAAAGGGAAATGCTGATGCGGCCCGGAGAGACAGTCGTGCTGAGAGACGGCGGACTGACCCTCGGCGATGCCAGCGTCGCATCGGAGACAAGCTGGACACAAGGCATCCTGAACCTCAACAGAATGGACTTCGAGGAGCTTATGAGGGAAATCGAGAAAGTCTATGATGTCAGGATTAAGATGGAATGCGAGAATATTCCTGTATTGCGCTACACCACAGGTGAACTTAGGGTCAGCGACGGCATCGACACCGCACTGCGGAACCTACAGAACTTCGCCGACTTCACATATTCAAAGGACTATAAGACGGGAAGCATCGTCATAAGGTAATTCTCCCGTCTTTAAGAGTACGGATAAAGGAATCCCGGCCCTTTCGGTCGCGCTGTTCCAAGTCCCGTGACTTTTTCAGGCACTGATTATTAAAACATTTTAACCAATCAAAATATTCAATTTTATGCATCAAAACAGCATTCTGCAAAAGGTTTGCGGCATCGTCTGTTCTTTGATTCTCATTCTTGCCTCGGCGGTCGGCACGGATGCCAGGCCGCAGGAGGAGGACATCCGGATCAACCTTGAGTTGAAGAATGTCTCTCTTCAAAAGGTGATGGACGAGATCAAAGGGCAGTCTCCGTACCTTTTCTTCACAAGCCAGGTCGAACTGACCCGAACGGTCAGCGTCTCCGTGAAGAACGAGAGTATCGGAAATGTCTGCAAACAGGTTTTCACCCCGCTCGGGATCGACTACAAGATCAACGGGCACTACATCTACCTGTCCAACAAGCCGAAACGGGAATCACGGACGGTCAGCGGGACAGTGAACGACCAGCACGGGCAGCCGGTCCCCGGCGCGTCGGTGTTCGTGCAGGGAACGACCACAGGCACGACCACCGACGTTGACGGGCGGTTCTCCCTTCCGGTGCCGGCCGGACAGCTGGACGGGAGGCTGGAGTTCAACAGCCTCGGCTACGAGACCGTCACGCTGCCGATCGGCGACAGGAACATATTCAATGTGACGATCAAGGAGGAGGTCGTGTCGCTGGAAGGCACAGTCGTCACAGCGCTCGGCATCAGACGTGACCAGAAGGCGTTGAGCTACAACGTGCAGGAGGTCAGGTCGGATCTGCTCACCACGGTCAAGGACGCCAACTTTATGAACTCACTCAGCGGCAAGGTCGCCGGAGTCAACATCAACGCGTCGTCCTCCGGAGTCGGTGGAGCCTCCAAGGTAGTGCTGCGTGGTAACAAGTCCATCAGCCAGTCCTCCAACGCCCTGTACGTCATCGACGGCATCCCGATGTACAACTTCGGCGGCGGAGGCGGAACCGAGTTCGACTCCAAGGGAGCGTCCGAGTCCATAGCCGACATCAACCCCGAGGACATCGAGAGCATCTCCGTCCTGACCGGAGCCGCCGCGGCCGCGCTGTATGGATCGGAGGCCGCCAACGGAGCCGTGATGATCACCACGAAGAAGGGACAGTCGGGCAGGCTGAAGGCCACATTCTCCAGCAACACAGAGTTCCTAAGCCCGTTCCGCCTTCCGGAGTTCCAGAACTCCTACGGCACGGGACTGAACGGAAAGACAGGCAACAGCGGCACCTACAGCTGGGGACCATATATTCCCGAATCCGCCCGCTACAACTATTCACCGGAAGACTATTTCGAGACCGGGCGCACCTACACCAACGCATTCTCGGTCAGCGGCGGGACGGACAGGAACCAGACATATTTCTCAGCGGCGGCGGTCAACTCCGACGGCATCATCCCGAACAACAAGTACGACCGCTACAACTTCACCTTCCGCAACACGAGCTACTTCCTCAAGGACAGGCTGAAGATCGACGCAAGCGCGAGCTACATCCTCCAAAAGGATCAGAATATGACCAACCAGGGAGTATATTCAAACCCTCTCGTGCCGGTCTATATCTTCCCGCGCGGCGACAATTTCGACATCTACCGCAACTTCGAAAGGTACAACGCCGGCACGAAGCTGATGGAGCAGTTCTGGAGCGCCGACCTTGAGGGCGACCTCAGGATGCAGAACCCGTACTGGATCAACTACCGCAACCTGCGGAACAACGACAAGAAGCGCTATATGATGTCCTTCTCCGCCGGCTACGACATCCTCGACTGGCTGAACGTGGCGGGGCGCGTGCGCATCGACAACGCCGACAACCTGTTCACGCAGAAGCTCTACGCATCCTCCAACGCCACCCTCACCGAGGGCGGGGTCAACGGCCACTACACGGAGGCCCGCACCTACGACAAGCAGACCTACGCCGACATCATCCTGAACGTCAACAAGGACTTCGGCAAGGACTGGAGCCTCGTAGCCAACATCGGAGCGTCCTACAACAACATCGGCACGGACGAGCTCCGCTACGGCGGCCCGATCCAGGACAACGGCCTCGCGAACATATTCAATGTCTTCGACCTCGACGACACCAAGAAACGCGCATCCAAGAGCGGGTGGAACGACGAGACCCAGTCCGTCTTCGGAAGCGTCGAGGTGGGTTGGAGGAAGATGCTCTACCTCACCGCCACGGGGCGCAACGACTGGGCCTCGCAGCTCTCGGGATCATCCAGCAAATCCTTCTTCTACCCGTCTGTGGGCCTCTCCTGGGTGCCTACGGCGGTCTGGGATTTCGGAGCGCTCAGCTACCTGAAGGTGCGCGGCTCCATCGCCTCCGTCGGAATGCCATTCCCGAGGTTCCTCACGATGCCGACTTATGAATATGACGCCACGAACAGGATCTGGAAGGACAAGACCCACTACCCTATCGGCGACCTCAAGCCGGAAAGGACCCTCACCTACGAGGTCGGTCTGGAGACAAAACTCTGGCAGGACCTCAGCGTGGACATCTCCTGGTACCTCGCCGACACCTACAACCAGACCTTCGACCCGTCGCTTCCGCCGTCATCGTCCTACACGACGATCTACCTCCAGACCGGAAGCGTGCGCAACACGGGAATCGAGGCCAGCGTCGGCTACAACCACACCTGGAACGGGTTCACCTGGGACAGCGGATTCACCTTCAGCTGGAACAGGAACGAGATCCGTGAGCTTGCCGCCGACGCAGTGAACCCGGTCACCGGAGACAAGCTGGAGCTTGAGAAGCTTGAGATCAAGGCGCTCGGAAAGGCCAAGTATATTCTCAGAAAGGGAGGGACACTCGGCGACCTCTACACGACATCCAGCCTGAAAAGGAACAACTACGGCTACATCGAACTCGACGACAACGGCGAGGTGAGCCTTGCCGACAACGGAGAGGAACTGTTCCTCGGCAGTGTGTTCCCTGAATATAACCTCGCGTGGCGCAACGACTTCAGCTGGAAAGGGCTGCACCTCGGCTTCCTCGTCAGCGGCCGCATCGGCGGAGTCTGCTACTCGGCCACACAGGCGAACCTCGACCTCTACGGAGTGTCCAAGGCCTCGGCTGACGCAAGGGACGCCGGCGGAGTCCTCGTGAACGGAAGGGAACTGATCCCAGCGCAGAAGTGGTACCAGAAGATCGGCTCGCAGAGCGGCCTCCCGCAGTACTACACCTACGACGCGACCAACTTCCGTCTCCAGGAACTCTCACTGGGCTACACCCTGCCACGCAAGTGGTTCAAGGACAAGGCCGCCCTCACCCTCTCGCTCGTGGGGCACAACCTCTGGATGATCTGGTGTAAGGCGCCGTTCGACCCGGAGTCCGTCGCCTCGACGGGCAACAACTACCAGGGCATAGACTACTTTATGATGCCGTCGCTGCGCAGCGTCGGTCTCAACGTCAAACTTGATTTCTAACGGACGGAGGGAAAATTTATGGAATATAAAATTATGAATATCAGGTTTCTTCATTCAATAAAGGCCACGTTCAGCGGAGCGGGAATATTCAGTGCCGCCTGCCTGGGACTCGCCTTGACACTGGACTCCTGCACCGACCGTTTCGAGAGACTGAACACCAACCCGAACCAGGTCACCTCTGAGCAGATGGAGGCCAAGAACTACCGCACGGGGACGAAGGTCCTTGCGCTCCAGAGCCTCGTCGTGCCGGTCGAGGAGCACCAGTACCAGTTCATCGAGAGCCTCTCCGGCGGGCCGTTCGGCGGCTACATCGGAAGCACGGTGGACACCTGGCAGACCCGATTCGAGACGTTCAACCCGTCCATCGACTGGCGCAAGACCACATTCTCGGACATCATCACCGAGTTCTACGCCCCGTACAGGGGGATAATGGCCGGAACCGAGGACGAGGTTGCAAGGGCGTTCGCGTCACTCTACAGGGTGGCCGTGATGCAGAGGCTCACCGACAACTACGGCCCGATCCCGTACAGCGACATCCTCCGCACGGAGAAGATCACTGTAAGATACGACCCTCAGGAGACCGTCTATGACGAGCTTTTCGAGGAGCTTGACGGAGCCATCGAGGCGTTCGCCGGCAACACAAGCCTCCCGGCCTCCGGATGGGGCACCTACGACAGGGTATATTCAGGAGACATCGCCAAATGGCTGAAGTACGCCAACTCCCTGAAGCTCAGGATGGCGATGCGCGTCAGCTACGCAGCCCCGGAACTCGCCCGAGAAAAGGCCGAGGAGGCCATAGCCGGCGGCGTAATCCTCACCAACGAGGACAACGCCTATATGACTCCGAGCGAGAACCGTATGACGCTCATCTACAACAGCTGGAACGATCACCGCGTCGGAGCCGACATCCTCTGTTATATGACCGGCTACAACGACCCGAGGCTTGACAGGATGTTCCTGAAGAGCACCGGCGCCAACCCGCGGTTCGTCGGGATCCGCATCGGCTCGACCGTGGCCAAGAAGAGCGAGGCCATAGAGGCATATTCAAACCTAATCGTGGAGTCCGACAGCCCGATCCTTTGGATGAACGCCGCCGAGGTCAGCTTCCTGCTCGCGGAGTACCACCTCCGTCTCGCTGGTGACAAGGCAAAGGCCAGGGAATATTACGAGAACGGCATCCGTCTCTCGTTCGCCGAGAGGGGCGCGACCGGAGCCGAGGCCTACATCGCCGACGCCACCAGCACTCCGGCGCAGTACATCGACCCGCTCGGGAAGTACAGCGCCACCGCCAAGACCTCCGAGTGCCGGATAGCCTGGGACGAGAAGGGAGACGAGGAGACAAACCTGGAGCAGATCATCACCCAGAAATGGATAGCGATCTTTCCGCTCGGCAACGAGGCCTGGGCAGAGTACCGCAGGACCGGCTACCCGAAACTCCTCCCGGCACCGCAGAACCTCGGGCCGGACGATGTGGACCTCGACCGCCACGCGCGCAGGCTCACCTACCCGGTGGAGGAATATTCAGGGAACGGAGCGAACCTCAGCGAGGCAATCTCCGCGCTCAACTCCGAATCCTCCGACGGGAACGGGGACACCTTCTGCACCCGTGTCTGGTGGGACCGCAAACCATACAACTCTATAAAATAACAGGCAATGAAGAATATATTGAAAAAGTCACTCACGCTCGCATCCGCCGCTCTGCTTCTCGCCTCCTGCTCCGACTGGACCAAGGTCGAGAGTGTCGGCATAGACGAAACGATGCCGTGGGAGAACAACCCGAAGGAATGGGCAGACTATCAGGCGAGGGTGCGGGACTACAAGAACCGCCCCCACAAGCTGGCCTACATCCGCTTCGCCAACTCTCCGGAAGGGGTGCAGAACGAGAAAGGCAGCCTTAGAAGTCTTCCGGACAGCCTTGACATCGTAAGTCTCACAAACGGAGTGAATTTCTCCGAATATGACACCGAGGATATGGCAAGGATGAGGGCTGTGGACATCAAGGTCATCTATCAGGTTGACCTTGCGGCCGCCGAAGATGCCGGAACCGCCATCGACAAGGCCGTGAACACGGTGAAGGAGAACGCGCTCGACGGATATTCATTCACCGCCGCATCCAAGGCAAGCGCGTCCGAGGCCGTGGACAGGCTGTCAAGGGTGAAATCGGAGAACCAGATTCTCGTCTTCGAGGGCAATCCGGTTTTCATTTCCCCAGATGACATCGCTAAGATCAATCTCTTCGTCCTCGCCACCGAAAGCGTAGAGAATCCATATGACCTCCGCAACGTCATTGAGGATGCCGTGGAGCGAGGAGTCCCGAGGGAGAGGATCCTTCTGGCGGCATCCCGGGACGGTGTGTTCCACAACTCCGAGAATGTGGAGCTGCCAGTGCTTGAGGCGATGGCCGACAATGTGGTAAACTATGGTCCGATGGCCGGACTCGCTCTCTATGACATCGAGTCCGACTACTACCACTACGACAGGAACTGGTCATCCCTCCGCTCAATCATCTCCCGTCTCAACCATTAAAATGACAACAAGATGAACAGAATGAAAAACATTAATCTCATAGCGGCCGCCGCGCTCGTCGTCCTCTCGTCCTGCGACAGGTTCGAGCCGGTGGACCGCGTCTTTGACAACTGCGCCTACCTTGACGTCAGCGCGACCAGCCAGACCCAATCCGCCACTTTCGGCAACAGGATTGGCAGTCTGGAGAAACAGCTCCGCGTCACACTCGCCTACCCGGCGGACAAGGATGTCAAGGCCACGGTCTCCGTCGATCCCGCACTTGTGGAAAGCTACAACCACCGCTACGGAACCGACTACCGGATCTTGCCGGACAATTACCTTGATTTCAACGGAGCCACAGTCACCGTGGAGGTCGGCAAGGTCAACTCCGAGAAGGTCACCATCAGGATGAAGAACCTTATGGGGCAAGGCGAGGAACAGACAGGTGCGATGGAGATCGACAAGACCTGGCTTCTGCCAGTGAAGGTCACCTCCGATGACATCCGTACTCTGGACGGATCGTCCGTGGCCTACTATCTCGTGAAGCGTTCCTCTGCCATCACGGTGGCGGCGCAGCTCACCGACAACTGGATCGAGTTCCCGCTTATGGACACTCCGGGCGAGGTTGCGGACGCCTACAACAACCTCACGTCCCTCACCTACGAGGCTCTTGTCAACATCGACCGCTTCGACCTCAAGAACGGCACGGAAGACTGCAACATCTCCACAGTGATGGGTGTCGAGCAGTACCTTCTCCTGCGTATAGGAGACGCCAACTTCGAACGCCAGTGCCTCCAGTTCGACGGCAGCGGCAACGGCTCACAGTTCGGCAAGCTTCCGTCAAAGAGCGACCCCGCCAAGAAACTATATTCAGGAAGCTGGTACCACGTCGCCTGCACCTACGACCAGAACACAAGAACCGCCCGAATCTACCTCAACGGCCGGATGATCGACGAGGTGAAGGATGCCGGCATCGCCGGGCCGACCGCAGACAACAGGATAACCCTCGCGATGCGCGCCCTCGGAATGCCGGAGGCCTACCAGTTCTTCATCGGCAGGTCCTACAACGACCACCGTCCGCTCCAGGGCAAGATCGCCGAGGCAAGAGTCTGGCGAACGGCGAGGACACAGGACGAGATCTGGAGGAATATGTACCGCATCGAGAACCCGAAGGAACAGAAGGATCTCATCGGCTACTGGAAGTTCAACGACGGCGAAGGCAACACCGTCAAGGACTACTCCTGGGTCGGCAACGACGGCAAGGCCGTCAATGACATCATCTGGCCCGACGGAATCGAGATACAGGAAATAAACAAAGAGGAGGAATAGACGATGAAAAGGAATATATTCGTGATTATGGCGGCGGCCATTCTCGCCGCAGGATGTCAGGACCTTGAGATTCTGTACAGCCCCTCGGCTCTCCAGGATCTCACCGATAAGCCAGCGACGATCTCGCTCCGCGCGGAGCGATCGGTGGACAATGTCGTGAAGGTGGTGCTGAGAAAGGGAGACGGTTTCACAACCTGCGGCCTCTATGCGGATGCGACACATCCGGCTAAGGAGGAACAGGTTATCCAGATAAATGTCGGCGACGAGGAAGTTGTCGCCGCCTACAGCCGGAAGACAGGAGTGGAGTACAAACCGCTCCCGGAGCCATTCTACAAGTTTTTCGAAAGCCAGACTCTTGATTTGCACGAAGGCGCGACATCCACGGCGGTGACCCGGCTCAGATTGTTCGCGGTCAATCCTTTGGACAATGCACTGGAAGCAGGAAGGTACTTACTGCCATTGTCTGTGTCATCATTATGGAACGACTCCGCTTCCGGGAACATCTACATTGATGTGACTGTGCGGGAGGCCTATTCTGACCCTGACGGTTATGAGCTCTACAAAGGTGATGATATGTTCACGGTGTTCTACCTGAACACGGCGGTGTTCGACCCGAGGCTTGCTAATGATTTCATCCTTGAGAATATGCGGGACAAAAACTATCACCGAGGGCTCGGGAATATCGTGAATCTGCGTCAGGCCTCCATCTACTATGACAGCAAGTCGGATAAGGTCTTGATGAAGCTTAACAATGACCTCCGCTATGTTCTTGAGCACTTCACCGAACGCGTCCTTCCAGTCCAGGAGAGCGGCCGCAAGGTCTGCGTCTGCATCGACGGCGGGGCGCAGGGAATAGGCTTCTGCAACCTGACCGATGAGCAGATCGAGGATTTCGCGAAATCTGTGAAGAAAGTTGTGGAATATTACGGCCTTGACGGCATCAACCTTTGGGACCGCAACGCTAACTATGCCGCGGCTGAAGAGAAAGGTTTCCCTAAGGTGAACACCACATCATACCCGAAACTCATAAAGGCGTTGCGTGAGGCTCTCGGCCAGAGCAAACTTATCACTGTCACAGACTACGAGGAGCCGACTGAATATTTCTGGAACACCGAAGCAACCGGTGGAATCAAGGTCGGCGAGTACATCGACTATGCCTGGTCCGGCTACTGCGGCGGTGACGAGCCCGTCCAGATTGTAGATCCGTGGCATCAGGAATTGTCCTTTGTCTCCAAGCTTCATCCACGCAAACCGTTCGCTGGGTTGAACCCGAGGAGATACGGAATAATCAATGTGACCTGTTACAGAAAACAAGATGATTCACTGTTCGCCCTTGAGCAATATGACAAGAGTGTGCTTACAGACAGTAATATATTTGTTTTCTATGATGTCAGGTCAATTGTTCAGGATGCGTATGAGGGTGCCAACATAATGGATAGCATCTTGAAAGTTTGGTATAATAACTACAATATAAATATAAACATAATAAGGTTGACTAATTTCGACTTTACCCCGTCACATCCGACAAACTATAACAAATGGGGCAAAGACTGGTAACCACATCTTTTGCAATCAATACAGTAATCACAGACGTATTTATAACCATAAAAATTAAAAACACAATGAAAGCATTAAGACAAATCATGACAGCCTTTGCACTGTCTGCGCTTATTCTCACAGGATGTCAAGGATACGATGACTCCGAAATCAACGGCAGGGTTGACAACCTCGAATCACAGGTCGCGGAGCTGCGGGCTCTCGTCGAGAAACTGAACAGCAACCTGACCTCGTTAGTCACGGCAGTGGACGCTCTGAACAACCAAGACGAGATCGTCTCTGTCGAGAAGCTTCCCGCCGGCAACGGCTACACCATCACTTTCAAGAAATCCGGCACAATTACCGTTTACAACGGAGAGAAGGGTCTGGACGGAAAGAATGGAACCGATGGAGTGGACGGCACAGACGGCAAATCCCCTGTCATCAGTATCCGTCAGGACACTGACGGCAAGTACTACTGGACTCTTGACGGCGATTGGCTTCTGGTCAACAACCAGAAAGTCCCGGCGACCGCTGAGGTGACTGTTCCTAAAATCAAGGTAGAGGACGGCAAGTTCCTGTTCTCCGCCAACGGAACCGACTGGACTGTCATAGGTGACGCCGGCACTTCCGGAATCGGTCTCATAAAGGACGTTCGTGAGGACAATGAGAACAACACTGTCATCATCGAGCTTTCTGACAGAGAGATCGTGATTCCTAAAGGCCAGAACTTCGCGCTTGTGATCAAAACCGATGAGATCGGAATCAAGGCAGGCGAGACCGTCCGCGTGGACTATTCCCTCGTCTCTGCGGAAAACGCGATCGTGAAAGTCCTTCCGGAGAATGGCTACACAGTCTCTGTCAATCCTACATCCGGCAGTCAAGGCACGCTTACAATAACAGCTCCTTCACCAGCCGTTGACGCTTCCATCCTTGTGGTGGCGGTGAACGGCAACGGAGTGATGTCCGGCAAGATTCTGACAGTCACTGAAGGGAAACTTGAAGTGAAGGCGGACGCTACCCCTGTTTCAGCAGATGGTGGTTCCGTGACAGTTGAGATCACAACGAATCTTGACTATGAGATCGTCATCCCTGAGACAGCGAAGTCGTGGGTGACCCTTGTGCAGACAAAAGCCCTGCGCACGGACAACGTGACATTCTCTATTGCTCCTAATACGGAGACAAGCCAGAGAACCGCAGAGATCGAAGTCCGTGTGGGTGGTGTAAAGGTTCAGACCTTCAACATTGTCCAACAAGGGAAGGCAGTTGTTGAGGATAAATGGGAAAGGGCTGACCTTGAAACGATGTACCCTGATGGAAACCTCTCATATGTTTCAAATAATCCAGAAACAATAGTGTCCGGCAAGGGATGGAAAGGTAGTAATATATATCTTTACAATAACACAACACTTAGGTGGCATTACAAAGATGGAACTGCCTACAACCAAAGTTACACTGTTGGATTAAATGGCAACATCGATTCCCCAGGCAGCATTGTTTCTCCTAGTTTGTCCGGAGGGTGTTCCGCAATTAGATTGCTATATGGTTTTCTAATGACGGGAAACAACTACAAGAGTGGTATTTCCTTAAATATAAAGATCACCAATACTGCCGGGAATGAATTATTTAATCAAAATGTAACTATTGATTATGATGCCACATTATTCAAAGAGATGCAATGGGAAGTTCTATCCGAAACTTTTGATAATCTTTCTATTTCAGGTGACTTTATAATCACTGTTACAAACAACTGTCCTTGGGGTAAAAACAATAACTTTAAGGATATATCTGACATACTTGAAATATCGTGGAAACCTTTTTTATAAACAATTTAAAATCTCAATTTTATGAAAGCAATCGTTAAAATGCTTGCATTTGCTGCAACAATCGCAGGAGCTCTTTCTTGCAACGAGATCGAGCAACCACAGGTTCAGGATAATCATCCTGAAGAGTCAACTATCTCAACGAGATCATTCGGCCAGAAAAACCCGAAAATGGTAGTGTACGTTGAGACAAATGATGTCAACCCTCTCAACGCCGGTGACTACACTATGTCCGACGGTACAACTTTCGTTGATATCGTTGAGTTGTTCGCATCCAACATCCATAAGGATGACAATGGAGACCCAACCCTGTTCCTCAATGACAAGCTTACCAACGTCCTTGAGAATGGAGGCGCAGCCACCTACGTCGCACCACTTCAGGCGAAGGGTATCAAGGTTCTTCTCACCGTTCTTGGCGACTGGCAGGGAATCGGTGTGGCTAATATGACCGACGCGCAAAGCACAAAGTTCGCAACTATCCTTGCTTATGCTGTCAATAGGTACGGTCTTGACGGAATCGGTTTCGATGACGAGTACGCCAACTATAGCGGCTCGCTCGTTTCCAACTCTTATGCCCAGATCATCAAGAAACTGCACGCCTTGATGCCGTCCGACAAGCTCATAACTGTTTTCGATTGGGGTAACACAAGTCAGATTGACGCAGAAGCATCCGCCTGCATTGATTACGCTTATCACGGATATTTTGGCAGCTACATTGAATACACGTCAAGCGGAATCTCAGGAATGACTGCATCAAAATGGTCTCCTATTTCTTTCAATCTCGGTAATTATAATTCCACGGCCACTGCCGAATCTTATGCTGAAAGAGCTTCGGATGATGGCTATGGTGCAATGATGTGCTTCAATCTCCGTACACGCAGTGAAAGGGATCCGTTATCTATGTTCCAGGCCCTTTCAAACGGCGCTTATGGTGGCAGCACAATTTCTTGTTCAAATGGTAACAGGGCCAGAACCGCCGGTTCCGTCGCCTCAGGTTATACCATTACCTACGAGATGGCGCAGTAATCAGAAACAGGTTTGATTGATAATGGTGTAGGGCAGCAGCAGATCCTTGCCCTACCCTTCAATCTTCGGGAATTATATGATCATTCATATTCCATTCCCACCCGTATATCCCCACGAGGCAAGAGTTTTTGTCCCGTGGGGATTCTTATTACGCATATTCCCCAGCCAGAAATCATCCTATTCATTCCCCCCCCCGATCCTATCCCATTCCGTTCCGCCTCCAGCCCCTCCGCTTCCGCGCACCGGAACGCGGATCCAACGCACAAAAGAAAAATATTTCCGTTTCTTAAGACGATTTTTCTGTTTCTTATATTTTGAATATGTTTCTTTTCGTTTTTTACGTTTTTTGTCCATATTATTGCGGTTCAAATATTTAACGCTTAAATATATGGACTACTTGAAAAACAGAAATGAATTCGCTCCGTTCGTGAATCTGCGGAGCGACGTCGGATTCAAGGCGGTTTTCGCCGACAAAAAGAACAAGGACCTCCTCATCGGAGTGCTGAACCAGATCCTACCGCCAGAGGCAAGGATCGAGGACATCAAGGAATATTCCGACCGCGAGCAGCGGAGGGATGTCCCCTACGGGAAGAAGACGGTCCTCGACCTGGTCTGCGTGGACAAGGACGACAGGACCTTCATCGTCGAGATGCAGGCAGCGGAAGAGGACTACTTCTTCGAAAGGTGCGTCTATTACGCATCAGGACTCTATCACCTGGAGCTGTCGGACGGGGAACGGTACAAGGGACTGCGTCCTGTCTATGTGGTGTCGTTCCTGAACTACCGCCTTAAGCACGACGACGAGTCCCTCTGGGACACAGACCACTTCATCTCCCACTGGCGGTTCACTGAAAAACACACCGGAATGGTTGCGAATCAGACAATTAGTATTATCTTTGTGGAGATGACACTGTTCACCAAGACGCGGGAGGAGTGCGTGACGGAGTTCGACAGGCTGTTCTATATATTCAAGAACAGCGAAGGCTTCCAAAAGATCCCTGAATGGATCGAGGTGGCCGGAGGAATCTCCAGGCGGCTCGCCGAGGCGTGCGAGGTCGCGGCGTTCGACAAGGAGAAGAAACTTAAATACGAAATTGACAAGATGAACGAGTGGGACATTCTGGCGCAGCGGGAATTCGCCGAGCGCAAGGGCTTCGAGAAAGGATACGCCGATGGCGAGGCCAAGGGAATCGCTGACGGGACAGCAAAAGGCAAGGCTGAAGGAAAGGCAGAAGGAAAGGCTGAAGGAAAGGCTGAGGTAGCCAAAGCTATGCTTCTTGGCGGAATGGCCAAGGAACTCGTGATGCGGTTCTGCGGACTTACAAAGGAACAAGTTGATAATCTGGCCGACGAGTTAGAGTAAAGTAAACATTGATTCCGTGCGAGTTACGAAAGGCTGCCGGTCATTTTTAGAGGGCAGTCTTTACGAATATATTCATTTGCAACACATTACGATTCACGTCTCCGTAGCCTGATTCTATTGGGAAAGGTACAGTAGGTGTCAGACGGAGGATTCTAGCCGGCAAGCCTCTTGCACGACTCTTTCGATTTGTGGGTGCAGGAGATGTCAGACGGAGAGCTCAAGCCAGCGGGTTTCCTTAGTGTCGAGTTCCGAGGAGACTTCGGCGAAACGGGTGGTGACCTTCTGAAGCTCGGCGGGGTCGGTGAGGCCGCCGTTCATCATTGACTCCAGGTCGGATTTCTCGGCGGTTAGGGACTCGATGTCTTTCTCAAGTTGCTCAAGCTCACGCTGTTCCTTGTAGCTCAGCTTGCGAGGGGCATCGGGACGGGAAGGCTTGGATGAAGCACAGGCGTCAAGCGATGACGAGGCTGAAAGTGGGCCGGCAGCCGCGGCGGACTTAGAGGCACGTTCCTCCTCACGGGCCTTGGCGCGTTTCTCGGCCTCGTAGTCCTTGATGAACTCACGGTACTGGCTGTAGCTGCCGATGAAATCCTTGACCTCGCCATCGCCGCAGAAGACGAACAGATGGTCAACGAGGCGGTCCAGAAAATGACGGTCGTGGGAGACAAGGAGCAAAGTGCCCTTGAACTCCTTCAGGTACTCTTCAAGAATATTTATGGTCACGATATCCAGGTCGTTCGTCGGCTCGTCCATTATCAGCAAGTTCGGCTGCCTCATCAGGATGGTCAGCAGGTAAAGGCGGCGTTTCTCTCCACCGGAAAGCTTGCTGATGCGGTTGTTCAGCATATCGTGCGGGAAGAGGAACTGGCTCAACAGATGAGTGTCGTTCACGGTCTCCAGAACCGTTTGGTTCTCATCGAACTGCATTCCGCTCTGGCGGTAGTAGCCGATCTTCAGAGACTCTCCCCTCTCAATCACTCCGGTGGTTCTACAAAGCTCACCAACCGTATTTTGACCAGGCTCACCAAGCGTAGAAGAACCAGAATCCGACTGATCCATATTCCCGATTAACAGATTTATGAATGTGGTCTTGCCGACACCGTTCTTCCCGACGATTCCGACCTTCTCGTAGCGCTGGAAATTATAGGTGAAATGGCTCAGGTAACAGTTCCCGCCGTAATGGAAACAGACATCCCGGCAGTCGATGATCTTTGTCCCCAGCCTTGAGGCCTGCCCCATCTCGGCAAGGCTCACACTGTTTGTCCTGTAAACCTGCTCAGCCCTGTCCTTCAGTTCATAAAACGCATTCTTGCGGTACTTGGCCTTGCCTGTCCTTGCGCACGGACTTGCGTGCATCCATTCCAGCTCCCGACGGAGTAGATTCTTAATCTTATCGGTCTCGGCGTTATAGTTCTCGATGCGCTCCTGCCGCTTTTCAAGATAGTTCTGATAGTTGCCTTTATAGACATAGACGGCTCCGTGATCCATTTCCATCACGGTGTTCGCCACTGAATCGAGGAAATAACGGTCGTGGGTCACCATCAGAAGGGTGCAGCGGGCGTGTGACAGATAGTTCTCCAGAAACTCGATGCCGTCGATGTCCAGATGGTTAGTAGGTTCGTCCATCACGAAGAAGTCAGCCTCGCTGGCGAGCATCACGATGATGGCGGCGCGCTTGACCTCTCCGCCGGAGAGCACCTTCATCCTGCGGTCATAGTCAGACATTCCGAAAGAGGTCAAGAGACGGCGGACACGTTGCTCATAATCAGCAAGATGTTCAGGGTCAAGGTTCTTCGTCCACGGCTCGCTGTCCCTCATTATCTGGTCCCACACGGTGGATTCAGGGTCATATTCATACTCCTGCTCAAGGAAGGCGATGCGGATGTCCTTAAGGAATATCACCTTGCCGCCGGAGTCTGAACTGTCCTTCCCTGCGAGGATGCGCAGGAGGCTGGTCTTGCCGGTGCCGTTCGGGGCGATGAGGGCGATCTTGTCGCCTTCGTTGATGTTGAAGCCGATGTGCTCGAACAGGACTTTCGGGCCGTAAGACTTCGAGATGTTCTCTATCTGGAGGTAACTGGGCATATTCCAAAAAAATCAGAACCCGAAATATTCCTTGGCGTTGCGGTAAGAGATGTCGCGGATCATCCTGGCGACGGAGGGCATCTCCGAGGCCGGAATCTTACCGTTCTCGACATCGGCGCCGATGACATCGCAGAGGATGCGGCGGAAATATTCGTGGCGAGGGTAGCTGATGAAACTGCGTGAGTCGGTCAGCATCCCGACGAAGCGGCTCAAGAGGCCAAGCGACGATAAGGCGTCCATCTGGCGGCGCATTCCGTTCTCCTGGTCGAGGAACCACCAGCCGGAGCCGAACTGCATCTTGCCGGGAACGCTTCCGTCATTGAAATTGTAGGCCATCGTCATCATCACCTCGTTGTCCTTAGGATTCAGGCAGTAGAGGATGGTCTTCGCAAGGTTGCCGGTCTTGTCCAGCGCATCGAGGAACCTGTTCCCCGCCACAGCCACCGGTTTGTCGTCCATCGAGTCGCATCCCGCGTCAGGTCCGACACAATTGAATATTCTAGTACAGTTGTTGCGAAGCGGCCCGACGTGGAACTGCTGTGTCCAACCGGACTCGGCATCCATAACCGCCAGATCGTACAGAACCGCGCTCTTGTATTTCACAGCATCATATTCACTGACAGACTTCCCGGAAAGTGCGGCGCTGAATATTCTTTCAACCTCTCTCTCATCATAATCCGCAGCGTAGAAAGTGTCCAGACCGTGATCCGAAAGGCGGCACCCCATCGACCCGAAGAAGTCGTGACGTTTGCGGAGAGCCTCGATCAATGATGAATATGACCGAATCTCCACGCCGGAGGCCTCGGAGAGTCTGCCAAGATATTCATTAAATGACTTGGCATCCTCTATTCCCGTCACCTTGTCAGGCCTCCAGGTCGGCAGAACCTTGGTTCCGAATGGATGCTCGGCGATCCGCCTGTGCCAACGCAGGTCATCAACAGGATCATCGGTCGTGCACACAACCTCGACATTGAACTTCCGGATAAGCGACTGACCACGGAATTCCGGTGTGGCAAGCTTCGCGTTGCACTCCTCGAATATCTCACGGGCAGTCTCCGGTTTCAGAATCCTGTCTATCCCGAAAACACGGCTGAGTTCCAGATGCGACCAATGGTAGAGAGGATTCCTCATCAAGTAAGGCATTGTCTCAGCCCATTTCTCGAACTTCTCCCAAGAAGACCTGTCGCCGGTGATATATTCCTCCTTCACTCCGTCAGCCCTCATCGCGCGCCATTTGTAATGGTCGCCACTGTGGCCGTCAACCAGCCAAAGCTGGGTGATGTCGCGGAACTGAATGTTCTCGGCGATCTCGCGCGGCGAAAGGTGACAATGGTAGTCAATTATCGGCAGGTTCTCGGCCACGCTGTGGAACAACTGCCGCGCCGTCCCGTTGGACAGCATAAAGTTCTCGTTGATGAATGCGCTCATTGTAAGATGAAATATCTGACAAATTTAGCAACTCGGAAGAGATATTACAATAACTAAAGTTTCGCATATGCGAAACACCTCATTTCCCGTCACGGCAGTGACGGAGCAAG
>CAVCPY010000201.1:0-10468 GCA_963604245.1 Eggerthellaceae bacterium | reverse complement strand
ATGGCCGGAAAGGCCGCATAAGAAAAAAGAGAAATTATTTTTAAACAGTTTCTAAAAGCGTGAATATGAAGAGAATGTTTTGCATTGCGGCTTTTTTGCTCATGGCCTTTTTTCAGGCCTCCGCCCAGAATATAAGGGTAGAGGCTCCGGATGTTGTCGCTGTGAACGAGCAGTTCAATGTTACTTTCATAATAGAGGGGGAGAAGAGTCCATCGGACTTCCAATGGTCTGCCGGCGAAGACTTCCAGCTGGTATGGGGACCGCAGAAAGGTTCCAGTTCCAGCATACAGATAATCAACGGGAAGAGGTCGTCCTCCCATCAGACGACATTCACGTACATCCTTATTCCGAAATCCACCGGAACATTCCAGCTTCCTGTCGCCACGGCGGTTCTGTCCGGAGACAGGATTTCTTCAACCCAGGCCACCATTCAGGTAGTCAGTGACGGTGCATCCCCGTCGCAGTCCTCCGGTCAGAATGGCGGAGGAAAATCCTCGGGTGGTCAAACATCTTCATCCAACACTGGCGATATTTCATCCAGTGACCTCTTTATGAGACTGTCTCTCAGCCGCTCTGAAGTGGTCATCGGCGAGCCGATCACAGCTACTTTGAAGATTTACCAAAGAGCCAACGTGGTGGGTTTCGAGAATGCCAAACTGCCGACATTCAACGGCTTCTGGAGTCAGGAGACCTATGTCCCGACCAATATCGAGTTCAAGCGCGAGAGCCTTGACGACAAGATTTACAACACTGCGGTGCTCAGAAGCTACGTCCTGATTCCCCAGCAGTCCGGAACAATCACGATCGATCCGGCCGAACTTGTCTGCCTTGTCAACATCAGGACTGCGCCGTCCGCCTCAAGCAGCCTGTTCGACCGATTCTTTCAGGATGAGTACCGCACCATCCGCAAGAGGGTGACGACTCCGGTTGTCAAGGTGAGGGTGAATCCTCTGCCCGCTGGCCAGCCCGCATCTTTCGGCGGCGGCGTGGGCAATTTCGGAATATCCGCGCGTCTGACTACGGACAACCTCAAGACGCACGATGCCGCCTCACTGGTCATCACGGTCTCCGGCCGAGGCAACGTGGCTCTTCTGGAGGAGCCGACAGTCAAGTTTCCTCCTGATTTCGAGGTCTATGACACAAAGACCACCGAGAACACAGACAAGAGCAACGGCGGCACTTCCGGCAGCAAATCTTTTGAGTATCCGTTCATCCCGAGAAGCCACGGGGATTTCACGATTGATCCGGTCGAATATTCCTACTACGATGTCAATGCGGGTAAATATGTGACGCTCAGGACTGAACCTTTGCACATCAAGGTGGCCAAGGGGAAGGGAGGCGATTCCGCGCCGTCTGCGACTGTAGCCTCCGGAGTCGAGAGGAAGGACGTGAAGAGCCTTGCGGATGACATCAGGTTCATATTCACAGGCAAGCCGAATCTTTCCGGCTCAGGGTCGTTCTTTGTCGGTTCTGTGCTTTTCTGGATTCTGCTGGCCTTGATGATTGCGGGAGCCGCTGCGGTTTATCTTGCCTTCAGGAAGGTGGCCGCGATGAGGGCTGATGTCGCCGGAACAAAGAACAGGCGTGCCACGAAGATGGCGCGGACACGGCTTAAACTGGCCGGTGAATATCTTGACAAGAACCTCTACACGGCTTTTTATGAGGAGCTTCACAAGGCCCTCATAGGTTTCGTTTCCGATAAACTGAACTTGGATATGTCCCAGATAAGCAAGGATAACATAGCTTCCGCCCTCACGGACGGCGGAGTGAGCGGAGAGCAGACAAAGGCTTTCACGGATCTTCTGGACGCCTGCGAGTTCGCGCGCTATTCTCCTGACGGCGGCAACGAGGCTATGAGATCCCACTACGATGACGCTTTGAAAGTAATCTCGTCAATCGATTCCGGTCTCAAGACCGGCGGAAAATATTTAAGAAAGGTCGCCACAGTCGTCACCCTGCTCCTGTCTCTTGGAGTTTCAATGAATATTCAGGCGAAGGATCTTGACTCCCTCTGGACCGGGGGTGTGCAGGCCTACACTGACGGGAAGTTCGCCGACGCCTCGGCGGCGTGGACAGCCATTGAAGAGTCCGGACAGAAGTCAGCGAAACTGTACTACAATCTGGGCAACGCTTGGTTCAAGCAGGGCAACTACCCGAAGGCAATCCTGAACTACGAAAGAGCCTTGAGGCTTGATCCGTCATATTCAGACGCCCGCTACAATCTGGAGTTCACTGGCAATTTCGTGCAGGACAAGATCGAGCCGGTGCCGGAGTTCATCCTGAAGAGTGTGGCCGGAAAGGTCTGCTATCTGATGGGTTCCAACGCTTGGGCTGTAATATTCCTTGTGCTGCTTGCGGCAGCTTTGGTGATGGGACTTCTGTTCCTGTCGGGCTCGTCAGCCGGCAAGAGGAGGGCAGGTTTCTATTCCGGAATAGTGCTGCTGCTTCTTTCCGCCGGGGCTTTGGGTTTCTCCGTCTGGCAGAAATCCGACAGCGTCAAGACTGACGCCGCGATTGTGATGTCGCCGGTTGTCTCTGTGAAGAGTTCTCCATCCGAGGGTTCGTCCAAGGATCTGTTC
Organism: Eggerthellaceae bacterium; assembly: GCA_963604245.1. GTDB lineage: Bacteria > Bacteroidota > Bacteroidia > Bacteroidales > UBA932 > Cryptobacteroides. The sequence goes on along the minus strand of CAVCPY010000201.1, from coordinate 7,889 downwards.
GTTATCCACGAGGGTACCAAGGTCACGATTCTTGACGAGGTCGGCTCCTGGAAGAACATCTCCCTTGCTGACGGTCGTCAGGGCTGGATAACTTCCAGCTCGCTGGAAGTCATATAAATAAAATGGCTGGCAAAGCCAGCCATTTTATTTCAACCCCCAGTCACTTCGTGACAGCCCCAGAGGGACACGGGGAAAGGATTCCCCGAACCCCCTTCGGTCGCTTCGCTCCGATGTCTTGTACTTTCGGATTTTTAAACAGCTTCTTAGTCTCTTGTGAGAGTCTGCCCGCCGATGAACTCACGCATAATGGATGTTGGAGGAATAGCGGAGATCTCGCCCGGTTGGAGAGCCACGATGTAGTCCAGGAACTTTAGCAGCCTGACTGCGTCAGAGTAGGCCGGAGAGTTCGGAGCAATCCTGCGCAGAAGCGGCTCGGCGTAATATTTCAGCATCGGAAGCTCGAAAATCAGGGCGGAGTTGAACAGCACGTCCGCATTCTCCTGGAACGGGAAGATGTTCCTGCTTTCTCCGCGTCGCACGCTGTTCCACCTCATTATCGTCTCTTCCGGAGTTATGCCCCTGACACGGTTGTCGCGTACCATCCTGCGGAGCAGACGGTTGTCCGAGGTGGAGATGTTGTTGTTCTCGTCGATGTTCAGTGAAGTGAGGGCGGAGACATAGACTCTGAATATCCTTGAGCTGTCAACCGCCGAAGTCATCTCCGGATTAAGGGCGTGGATTCCCTCCATAATCAGAATGTCCTTGTCCTCGAGGCGTAGTTTGTTGCCGTCGAAGACCCTGCTTCCAGTCTTGAAATCGAATCTTGGAATCTCAACTTCCTTCCCTTCAATCAGTTCATTGAGCTGCTTGTTGAGGAATCCGAGATCCATAGCGTAGAGCGACTCGAAGTCGTAGTTCCCGTCCTCGTCTTTCGGAGTGTGCTCCCTGTCCACGAAGTAGTTGTCCAGTTCGATGACTTTCGGGTTGAGCCCCATTACCTTGCATTGGAGGGCGATTCGCAGGGACGAGGATGTCTTACCGCTGGATGACGGTCCGGCGATCATCACGATTCTCTTCGTGACCCTCTCGGAGTAGATTCTGTTGGCGATTCTGGCGTAGTACCTTTCGTGCAGAGCCTCGGCCAGGTTGATGATGCTCACGGCCTTGCCGTCTCTTATGGCCCGATTCAGCGTTCCGATGCTTTCGATGTTGATGATTGAACACCAGTCGGAATATTCCTTGAGGGTCGCCGCTATCTTGCTCTGTCGTTTCATCGGCATCACCTTGCCGAAGTCGGTCAGAAGTGGTGGCTGCAGACAAAAACCGTCTCCCACTCCGCTGACATCGAACACTTTGAGATAGCCTGTCGAAGGAAGCAGAGGCCCGTGGAACGAATCTGCTTTTCCGTCAAGGTAGTAAACGCTGCAGCTGAACGTCCCGAGACTCTTCTGTAGTTCTGCCTTCTGCGGCTGGTTGTTGGCGAGGAACAGCTTCTCGGCATCCTCTGAGAACATCTTGACCTTACTGAACGGCAGGTCTTTCGCTACGATTTCGCGCATCTTCTCCCTGATCAGGTCAATCTCGTTGTCGGTGACGAAGTGGGTATTGTTCCGCCCGTCGTCATTCTTCGTTTTTTCAATGATTCCGCAGTAAAGTCCGCTCGGGAGTGAATGGTCGATCACCAGGATTTTGTCAGGGTAGAGTTCCCTCACGGCGTTCTGCAGCACGAAGCACAGAGACCGCAGGTAGCACCTCATTCCGTCCAGATGGCTGTAGCCGATGAATTCCACCCTGTTCAGGTCATCGGGTTTGAAGCTCAATTCTTTCAGTTTGTTGTCCACAAGAGCCGCCAGCACATCGTATCTCTGTCCCGTCTTCTTGTCCTTGATTGTAGGACAGATTCTGTCTGACAGGGCTTTCAGATCCAGCCCTCTCTCAACCTTATGTTTCTTCCCGTCATTGACGCAGAACAATGTTATCTCATTCTTTTCCATTTCCCGTGTTTGTTAAAAGAAACCTCTCAAATATAATCAAAAATGATGTCAAACTTTACGTTGTAACAGTAATTTAACGATTTGTGTACATAGTGATAACTTTTTAAGTAAAAATGACTATGTTTGTGAATATATAACCACAGGCTACCAATAAAATAATAACGGAAACATAAAATTTGAACATACCAGTCCGGACATTGGGAGACCGTCGCGGCCGGGAAATACTATGGCTTTCTTATCCGGGAGACGGACAAGGTTTCGCTGGACTATATGACGACAATCCACAATTATGAGATGCCGGCTTACATACGGCTGGATCTTGGTTGCCGCATGAAATACAACAAGAACAGGAAGTGTCCAGGGACCTTGAATGTGGGAATATATAATCTCTTGAACCGGCACAATCCTTTCAGCCTGACCTATGACACAACCGAGCGCACGTGGAAGCAGGTCAGCATATTCCCTATTATGCCAAGTTTGAGTTGGACATTGGAATTCTGATGGTTAGGGTCTCTTTTGCCCCTGCCAGGAACCGTCATAAGAAAAAATATTTCTGTTTCTTATGTCGAAATTTCTGTTTCTTTAGAAAATTTACGTTTTGTTGCCGCATCTTTGCCGAAGAGCATAAAGAACTTTAAACTATGTTGATAGACATTCTTGGGGCGAAGTGCGTCGGCATCGAGGCAGTTCCTGTCACCGTTGAGGTGGACATAACACACGGCATAGGCATTCATCTGGTCGGGCTTGCCGATGTCGCGGTCAAGGAAAGCCTGCTGCGGACAATTACCGCCCTTCAGTCGTTGGGCTTCCGGATTCCCGGGAAGAAGATAGTAATAAATCTTGCCCCCGCAGATGTGCGGAAGAACGGCAGCGGCTACGACCTCCCGATTGCCATCGGCATCCTTGCGGCATCGGAGCAAAAGCATTTTCCGGGGCTTGACAAGTACCTTATTATGGGAGAATTGGGCCTGGACGGCTCCGTGCGGGAGGTTCAGGGCGCCCTCCCGTTCGCCGATCTGGTTGCAGGTCTGGGAATATCCGGGTGCATCCTGCCGCTTCGTTCCGCCCTTGAGGCCACCGAATGCAATGGCCTCTCGATATTCGGTGTCGAGACGTTGGCCGATGTCATCCGTATTCTTGAGGAGCAGGAGGATTGCAGCGACCTCCTTGTCTGGAACACAAGGCTTTACAGAAAACTGTCCAGAAATGCGCATCGTTCCCGAAAACCATCCGGTCAGGATGTGATGGACTTCTCGGAGATAATCGGTCAGGAGGGTGCGAAAAGGGGAGTGGAGATAGCCGCCGCCGGAGGGCATAATCTCATAATGGTAGGACCTCCCGGCAGCGGCAAAAGCTCTCTGGCGAAGGCAATGGCCGGGATCCTGCCTCCGATGACCACCGAAGAGGCCATCGTCACGAGCAAAATCTACTCTGTCGCCGGAATGAAAGGCTCGCAGATCGGTCTGATCCGCACAAGGCCATTCCGCGCTCCCCACTACAGCGCATCCCTCCCCGCGATCATCGGCGGCGGAGCCGGGGCTGATATCCGTCCCGGGGAAGTCACATTGGCAGAAAACGGGATTCTCTTTCTTGATGAATATGGCCAGATGCCTAAGTCCGTTCTTGAGGCTCTCCGGGGACCGATGGAAGACAGGAAAGTCACCATCTCAAGGCTACGCTCAAAACTTGAATATCCCGCCTCGTTTATGCTTGTCGCCGCATCGAACCCCTGTCCGTGCGGCTACTACGGAGAAGGAGACCGTTGCCGCTGCACTCCGGGTCAACGGCTGAACTATCTTTCCAAGCTCTCCGGCCCGGTGATGGACCGTATCGACATCCAACTATGGCTCCATCCTGTTGACACAGTGAAGCTTGTCGGTCGCAAGAAGGGTGAACCCAGCGAGGTCGTGGCGCATAGAGTCTTGAAGGCAAGGATGCTCCAGAAACAGCGTTTCGCTGAAGACGGGATATTCACAAACGCCGAGATGAACAACCGCCTGCTGGAGAAGCATTGCCCTTTGAATGAAGAGTGCCGTAAAGTGATGGAGCTGCTGATAGGCCGTCTCGGCCTGTCCGCACGGGCGTATTCAAGAATACTGAAAGTAGCCAGAACAATCGCCGACCTTGAGATGTCCGGCGATATCAAGCCTGAATATCTCCGCGAAGCCGCCTCCTACCGCTTCCTCGACCGCCTCAACTTGGATACTATCGGATAATATGCACAAAGGCCGGAATAAGTATGGAATCACGAATTATAAAGTGATGATATGCCCAAGCAATCTTAGAAGCTGTTTAAAAATGGTTCCCGCATTTTATTATGCGGAATTTTCGAGACAGTTTCGGCTTTGGAAGAGGGAGCGTAGCAGTAGCTACGTGACCGATGACAAAGATGAAAATGGCCGGAAAGGCCGCATAAGAAAAAAGAGGAATTATTTTTAAACAGCTTCTTAATCCTCCCAGGAAACCGTCCGGGATTCGTCCGGATTGACCACAATGTGCACCCGCAACGTCTCCTCAGGCAGAATCTCCCCGATGTTCTCCGGCCATTCCATAATGCAGAGGCGTCCGCTGTCAACATAGTCGTAGAAACCGATGTCGAGCGCCTCCTCCGTTTTGGTGATCCGATAGAAATCAAAATGGTACATCGGCTCTCCGGACCCGGTGCGATATTCATTCACAATCGCGAACGTCGGAGAACTGACAGCGTCCTCCCGCACCCCGAGTTTTCTGCAGATGGCTGTAGTGAATGTTGTCTTCCCTGCTCCCATAGGAGCATAGAAGGCCAGAATATTATGCCCCTCCGTCTGCGAAAGGAACTCACCTGCGGCTCTGTCGATGTCCCGCAGGTTTTTTATGATGATTTCGTGCTTCATATCAGATGAATTTATGGCCTCAGCCAGGTCTCCGGATTCTGAGGGGTTCGTCCCGACCAAATCTGGAAATGCAACTGCGTCTCCCCGCCGATTGTGTCCACGGTCCCGACAACCTGTCCAGTCTTGACCTTGTCTCCGGCCTTGACGCGGACCGTCCCCAGCTTGCAATAGAACGAGAAATAGTTGCCATGCTGCACAAGCACGCACTTGTTGTAGCCCGGCATCACCACAATCTGCTTCACGACCCCGTCAAACACCGCCTTGATCTCCGTTCCTTCCGGAAGCGCGACCGTCACCCCATTGTTGAACGGGAGTTTGAGATTGGTGTAGACCGGATGGTAACGCTGTCCGAAGTGATCCACGACCGGGCCGTCGGCCGGCCACGGCAGCTTACCCTTGTTCGCCTCGAACTTCTTTGCCAAGGTATAGTCGATAGGCTTGCGCGTCACAGTCTTTGAACCGCTCTTGCCGGATTCTCCGGAATCTTCTGTGGCAGCGCGGATGATCCGTTCGATTTCCCTGTTGAGCGCATCCACCTCACGTTGTTTCCTGGAAATATCCTGCTGGTACTTTTTCTTGTTTCTCTTTAATTGATTCACAAGTTTTTGTGAATCATTCTCTTCGGCCTTCAGCTTGTTCATCTCGGCCACTCTTCGGGCCTTTACTGACTCGGCTTCCTTCTTCATTGCCGAGAGCTTCGCGCTCTCCCTCTTAAGCTCGGTCTGGGCATCCTTGATTTTGGAGGCCTGGACATTCATCTGCTTGGAGAGGTCCCTAAGGTAGCCGTACCGCCTGAACGCCTGCCCGATGTTGTCGCTGGCGAGGATATAAATGTACCAAATCTTGGGACTGCGGTTCACGTATGCCCCGCGGATCAACCTTGCGTAATGGGTTGACAATGTGTCCAGACGGGCTTGGATAGCCTTTATCTCCCTCTCCTTGACCCTGATTGAGTCAGAATATTCAGAAATCTCCCTGTCGCTTTCCTCTATCAGCAGCTTCCTTGACTTCACTTTCCCGCTGATCAGGGTGAGGCGGCTCAGGGCGCTCGCACTTTGGGCGGCATTGCTCCTGATTTGCTCATCCAGAATAGCTATCTCCTTCTGCAAACGTGCCTTGCGTGCCTCCTGCGACCGTGTGTCCTGCGAATATGCCGGAATATGCCAGGCCAGCGCGGCGATGACAGCAACAATGAATATCCCGGTACGCCTTCCCATTATTCCTTGCCCTCCGCTTTCCTGTTCTCGGCCAGTGTCTTGTAAACCTTGGCAAGGTCAGTCTCTCCAAGAGCCTCAAGCACAACCGCATAATGTTCCAGACAGGTCACACACTCCTTCGCACCGTAAAGCATTGCGTGCTTGAACTGTGTCTTTGCCTCCTGGTCCCTTCCCAGAAGGTGAAGAATCCAGCCGTATGTGTCCAGATAGGTAGGATTGTCTGGCTCTCTCTCGATGGTCTTCCTGCTCATTGCGCAGGCCTTCTTGAGTTTGCTGCCCTTGAGCGCGAGATAATAGGCGTAGTTGTTCAGCACAGGAGCATAGTCCGGGTTGAACTTCAGAACCTGCTCATAGACCTTGAAAGCCTCCTTTTCGTTTCCGAGTTCGTGGTACATATCCCCGATGGAGGACAGGGCCGGGATTGTCACCGAGGTGTCTCCTTGAGCCATTGCTATGATTCTCTTGTTGTTGTCGATGATTCCCTGCCAATCCTTCCTGTTGTAGCAGCACACGTTCTTCATATCCAGGAACGAAGTCTCTTCCGGGAATCGCACCAAGGCACTGTCGCAGGCCGCGTCCAAGGCGTCCCAATCCTTCTGGAGGCCAAGGAGTTGCAAGTAAGTCGCCGTAGCTCCGAGGCTCTCCTGATACAAGGTCATATTCTTGCGCAGCAATTCTTTGGCTTTGTCCATCCTTTCCGTCGAGTACCAGTACAACCCGGCTGCCGTGAGCGCAGAGCTGTCAGTCGGATGGTATAGCAGAAGGTTCTCGTACAAAGTGTCAATCTGCGGTCTGACATTCTTGACGAATCTCGGATCGGAACGCATCACGAGCATATCCAGATACTGTGTCTTGGTCTTCACGTCGGTGTCTTCCCCGGCTATGAACTGGTTCACGGTCTTGAAGAATTCCGGGAAGTTCCTGCGGATGCGGTACACCTCGGATTCCCCGAGCAGCGCCGGCATATACCCGCTCTGGAGGTCAAGAGCCTCGCGGTAATAGGCCAGAGCCGCCGTGTCTTTATATTCAGCCATCGAATGGTCGCCCAGTTTGGTCAGCACGTACGGTGAGGAAAAATCCTTGTTGTAGTCCTTCAGGGTTTTCAACGCCTCTTCCGGCTTGTTTTGCCGGAGCAGGATGTCGTACCTTGTGGCCGTCACGTTCTCGCTCTTGCCGAACACGTTCTCAATCTGGTCCATAGCAGACAGTGCCTTGTCGTACTGGTTCTGATTGAGATAGAGGTTGACCAGCGTGAAATAGATGTCGTTCTTCTTCGGAAAAACCTTCAGCAGTTCCTCGTAAGTCGCGATGGTCAGATCGTCTTCTCCTGTCATTGAATATGCCCGCGCAAGCCTTTCCCTGTACCAGAAGTTGGAAGAATCGATTTCTGAAGCCTTCTTGAAGGCTGTTTTCGCTCCGTTTATGTCATTGAGGTAAAGCCGACACATCCCAAGATAATAGAACGCCGCATCGTTTCCGGGAGCCGTCCCGATGATCTTCTCCAACCTCTCCTTGGCTTCCTTATACTGTTTGGCGTCCAAAGCGGCGACAGCGTCAATCAGCTCGCTGTCAGCAGCCTTTGCAGTCTTGTTGTTTTGCGAATATCCCAACCCGGACGCCACGAGCATCCCGGCCAGAACCGCCATTATCAGCATTTTTCCGTTCATATTCCTATATATTCGGGCTTTATCTTACAAATTACAAAAATAGCACTTTTATGTAAGCGTTAAAAAATAACTTGGTAATCTTTATGTGTCTTTTTTGACTATATTCCTTTTCTCATCGGTCGTGTACGTCCAGTACAC
>CAVCPY010000200.1:0-12576 GCA_963604245.1 Eggerthellaceae bacterium | reverse complement strand
ATGGCCGGAAAGGCCGCATAAGAAAAAAGAGAAATTATTTTTAAACAGTTTCTAATAGGTATGAGACAGTCTGAAAACAGTAAGATATACCCTTGGGTGGTAGTCGGTCTGCTGTGGGTGGTGGCGTTGCTTAATTATATGGATCGCCAGATGCTCTCGACAATGCGTGATGCGATGCAGATAGACATCGCGGACCTTGAGTCAGCAGTCAATTTCGGAAGGCTTATGGCTGTATTCCTCTGGATCTATGGCCTTATGAGTCCGGTAGCCGGGGCCGTTGCCGACCGCATCAGCCGTAAGTGGTTGATTGTAGGAAGCCTTGGTGTCTGGTCAACGGTCACTCTTCTGATAGGATATTCATCGACATTCTCCCAGATTTATTGGCTTCGTGCCTTGATGGGAGTCAGCGAGGCTCTTTATATTCCTGCTGGACTCTCGCTCATAGCGGATTATTTCACTGGCTCGGCCAGAAGCCTCGCCATCGGAATTCATATGACGGGACTCTATGTGGGTCAGGCGGTTGGTGGTTTCGGAGCCACGGTCGCCGCTGCGTTCTCGTGGCAGACCACTTTCCATTGGTTCGGCATAATCGGTATCGTCTATGCCGTTGTCCTGATTATGTTCCTGCATGAAAAGCGTCGTGATCAGCAGAAGGACGATGTGACTGCCGCCAACTCTGAGCGGGAGGCGGTATGGCGTAGTTTTGCGTTGATATTCACGAATTTGGCATTCTGGGTGATTCTTTTCTATTTTGCCTCTTCTTCACTGCCGGGTTGGGCGACCAAGAATTGGCTGCCGACGCTCTTTGCCGAGAATCTGGATATACCTATGTCCAAGGCCGGTCCGCTTTCCACCATCACTATAGCCGTATCGTCCTTCATCGGAGTCATAATCGGTGGCCCATTGTCGGATCGTTGGGTGAAGCGCAATCTGCGCGGACGCATCTATGTAAGCGCTTTGGGCATGGCTCTCATGATTCCGGCATTGGTGCTGATAGGTTTGGGAAACAGTATGGCCGCCGCGATCGGAGCCGGCTTGTGCTTCGGAGTGGGCTATGGAATGTTCGACACCAACAATATGCCGATTCTTTGTCAGTTCGTTCCTGCACGCCAGCGTGCTTCCGCCTATGGATTGATGAATATGACAGGAGTGTTTGCCGGAGCCGCAATCACCAAGACTCTCGGACGATGGGCCGAAGACGGCAATCTTGGTCTTGGATTCGCGCTGATGGCCGCTCTGCTCATCTTGGCGTTGTCTCTCCAGGTTTTCGTGCTCAAACCGAAGACCGACAATATGTGGTAAAATGTTTTAGGTGCGGTGCAGAGGGACTAGCAGAGGGACTAAAAGATGAAAAAACTCAAAAAAAACTTCAAAAAAGTTTGCAGTAATCAGAAAAAGTAGTACCTTTGCACTGCCCGAACGGAAAGGGACGGGAAAACGCTTTGGGAGCTTAGCTCAGTTGGTTCAGAGCGTCTGCCTTACAAGCAGAGGGTCGGGGGTTCGACTCCCTCAGCTCCCACAAGAAAAGACCTCTTCAGGATTCTTGAAGAGGTCTTTTTGTACTGTGTCGGACATAACGCTAACCTGGCCGGTTCAAGTCCGGCCGCAGGTATCAATATCCCTTAACAATTCTCGCTGTCTCAAAGATAAATGTGTCCCGTAAGTCAAGCGCATTGATTGTGAGGATTCCACCAAATGGTTATATTTGCATATTCATAAAAAGCTATTGCCATGCGTAAGATTATAACCCTGTTGACGGCCGCTATCCTTTGCGTCTCTTGTTCCGAGCAGTTCAATGCCGCTTATCTTCTTTCAGGAGGAGCGAAGGTGGCACAGGCAGCGGCTCTGTCCGACGCTCAAATCCAATCATATGTCAGCCAGTATGTCCAGAAACTGGATGCGGAGAACACCGTCCTTCCGGAGACCAGCCCGTACGTCAAGAGGGTCAGGAATATGACTTCCGGAATCACATCGGTGAACGGAACACCGCTTAACTTCAAGGTTTACAAGACAAGCGAAGTGAATGCCTTCGCCTGTGCGGACGGGAGTGTGAGAATCTATTCCGGACTTCTGGATGCGATGACGGATGACGAGGCTCTCGGTGTTGTCGGTCACGAGATCGGTCACGTGGCTCTGAAGCATTCCAAGATGCAGTTCAAGCAGGCTCTCCTCACATCTGCCCTCAGGGATGCCGTGGTTTCCACCGGAGGATCTGTCGCTGTCCTTACCGCATCGCAGTTGGGAGACCTTGGGGAAGCCTTGATGAGCGCCAGTTTCTCAAGAAAGCAGGAAACTGCGGCTGATGACTACGGCTATGACTTCCTGAAGAGCTCCGGGAAGAATCCTTGGGCTATGGCTATGGCCTTTGAGGAGCTTCAGAGGCTGTCCGGCGGAAGCACGGCTTCCGGGACACAGGCCGCCTCCGGATCTTCGGTAGGACAACTGTTCTCGACCCATCCGGCCACAACCGAGAGAATCTCCAGAATGTCGGCGAGAGCCACCAAGGACGGCTATAAGAGACCGTCCAAATAATCAGGGTCGTTCTTGTTCTCGGCAACGGTGAATCCTACGGAAAGGGAATTGCCGGACTCATCGACGGCCGTGACCGTGTGTTTGCCGGGTGAAGGCCTCAGCGTCAGCTGATGGATCATCTGTGTCTGCCCGACATATTCATTGTCCAGATGCCAGAAGACATCGATGTTCGGGGTTCTGTGCGCCAGGCTGAAGGTGATGCCAGCGATAGAGCCGTCCAGTTGCCGCGGAATGTAGATCACGGCGCCGCTTTCGGGATAGATGAATTCCATCGGGGAACCGTCAGCCTTGCTTTTTGGAACTATAGGGGCATATTCAGGATGATGTTGCCTGTAGTACCATTCCATCGCCGGAGGCAGAATGAACGAGCGCGTTCCGTCTATTATCTTATGGTACGGGCAAGGCTCGCTCCGCACGGACTTGCGCGGCAGCATAAGAGTGTCCGACCTTTCGCAGTTCACCCCTTTCAGACACCCGGACTGATGGCAGACTTCCGCGACCACGTAATCTCCATAGACTGGCTCTTTGAACCAGCCGTTCCTTGAATATTCACTGGCATATTCCTTGGCCGGGAGGAGGTTGAATATGTCGAACATCACCGGCCCGGCCGTGCGCGCGCCCGTCAGACCGGGAACTCCTTGCCCTTGGGCGTTGCCGGCCCAGACCCCGACAGCATAGTCTGCGGTCACCCCTACCGCCCAGGCGTCTCTGAAGCCGAAACTGGTTCCGGTTTTCCACGCCACCTTCTTGACGGAGCCGATCAGATGCCAGTCGATTTCGTCAGGCCGGTTTACCTCTTTCAAAGCATCGAATGTCCACCATAAGGCGCATTTGTCCTTCAAAGGGAAGTTATGCAACCTGTCGCCTTTCGAAGTGTGCGAAGTGTCGGCACTTTGGTAGGATGCCGACAGTTTTGAATATATCGACGTGATGTCCCCGAGGGTGCCTTCCGCTCCTCCGAGTATGAGCGAAAGACCGTAATGCGAAGCGCTTCCTGTCAAGGTTGTCATACCGCATCTTTTGAGAATATCCAGAAATTTAGGCACTCCGAATCTGCGCAGGAGATGCACTGACGGCACATTGAGCGAGTGGGCGAGCGCTTCGTCGGCGGGCACCGCCCCGTAGAACTGCCTGTTGAAATTCTGCGGAGAAAAGCCGTTGATGTTGATCGGGACATCCGGCAAGAGAGTGTTAGGCAGGATTTCCCCGTCCTGGAGCAGGGCGCAGTACAGAAGCGGTTTCAGTATGCTGCCCGTGCTTCGTGGAGCGCGGATGATGTCCACCTCGCTTCCTGGGCGTTTATGGTCTGGATTGGCGTTTCCGATGTAAGCCAATGTTTCGCCTGTGCGCACATCCTCGACGACAGCAGCAAGATCGGATATTCCTGTCAGGGAGAACTCGTTGTTCCATTGGTCGGCTATGGCCTGCACCTGTCTTTGCAGGTGGATGTCGATTGTGGTACGGAGCCGTTTGCCGGGAGAGGTCTTCCAGTAATATTCAGTCAGGTGATGCGCTTCCTGTGGCAGTGCGACTGGCTCTCCGGGAAGCGGCTCGTCGCAGGCAAGGGCGAAATCCAACGAGTCGATATGCCCGTGCCTGTAGAGTGATCCCAGCAGCCGGTTCCGTTTCGCCAGCAGCCTCGCCCTGTTCTTCCCGGGGTGTATCTCCGAAGGGGCGTTCGGGAGCACGGCAAGTGTGGCGGCCTCACCCCAGGAAAGTTCATCCGGAGGTCTGCCGAAATATCTCCACGAAGCGGCCTCAAGGCCGACCACATTCCCGCCGAAAGGGGCGTGTGAGGCATACAGGCTGATGATTTTCTTTTTGCTGCACCTGAGTTCCAGCCTTGTGGCCTGAATCGCCTCGATGATTTTCTGGCCGATGTTACGTTCCCGCCCTCTTGACATCCTGATGACCTGCATTGTGATCGTGCTGCCTCCGCTGGTCACACGTCCTGCTTTGAGATTGTCTGCGGCAGCCCGTGCTATCGCGACCGGATTGACTCCTGGATGATAGGCGAACCATCTGTCCTCGAACTCAATGAGTGCGGTTCTGAATTTTTCGGGCACGGTGTCCGATGGCGGAAACCGCCATTGTCCGTCGCTTGCGATTCTGGCGCCAAGCAGTTCTCCGTTCCGGTCTGTGACTACCGTGGAATAACAGGTTCCTTTGAACAGGTTCTTTGGAAGACAGAAAAAGTATGCGGTCAAAAGGGCGATGATGACACCGCCCATAAACTTTGACCGCATTCTCATACGCATATGCTATTCCGTGACTTTTGCCGTGCCGGAAGCCGTGTTGGCGCTTACGTGAGGGTCGTACATAGCCTCGCACTTCACGGCCGGGAGTATGAACTCGCCTTGGTAGGATGCGTGCATCTTGATTCTGAATGTCTTGCTGACTCCCTTAGGGAGGTCGAAGAACCAGATGACACGGTCATCCCTGATGTCGCGGTAGTTGAACGATGTCTTGGAGCTCTCGCCTCCGAAGAGCCTGTCGTTCACGATTTCCCATCCGGAAGGAATCATTTCGGTAAGAGCCAGATTGTCATAGTCGCGGAAGCCGCTGCTGTTGCCGACGGTGATGGTGACGGTGAAGTCCGTTCCTTGGGTGATGTCGTGCGGGTTCAGGCTCTTGCCTGCCAAAGTGCTGTAGTTGACGCTCAGACTCAATCCGCTGGACTTGGCCTCGACTTTGTCGCCGAATTCAGGGATGACGGAAGTGATCAAGGTGGCGTAGAGACTCCCGTTCATCTTGTTCGAGATCTCTATGCTGCCGTTTTCGGTGTCCACTTCAGCCCTGCCGATGGATTTGGCGCTTCTTACCTCGGTCGTGTTGTCGCCTTGCCTGACTTCGGCCGAGATTGTGTCTGAACCGACTTTCCGCGCAAGGTCTCTCATCGCACAGGTCGCAAAGGCGATTTCCTGTGTTGTGTACCATCCTCCGGCTATCGCATCAGCGATTTCCTGGGCGAGGTCCAAGGCCTCTGGCAAAGCGTCATTGAGGACCAATGCCTCAAGAGCCACAGCCTTGTCTCTTACAGGAGACCCGAATGTCCTGCTATCCCGATAATTGGTAAAGTCTGTTTTAAGCCCTGCGACAATCTCTCCGGCCACGGTCTTCTTGCCGGTGACGGCATAAGCGGAAGCAAGCATCCAGGCCGCCTGGCAGGAAAGGCTCTCGCTTTCCTTCAATCTGTTCATCGCTCCGCTTTCCGCCTCTCCGTTCAGAGCCAGGGTGTACAGCCTGTAGGCCTGATTAAGGTCACCCAGGCCTCCGTTGTCTGAATTGCGGTAGTCTTGAATATTCCGTTTCTGGAATCTCGACCAGCTTGCCAGCGCGCCCTTGCTGACGCTGAAGCCGTTCTGGGCAGCCGAGATCATGAACTGTCCGGCCATTGAACTTACCCATCCGTTGGCGTCCGGGTTGCCCGGCCAATAGACGAAGCCACCGTTGCCAATCTGTCGTTGGTACAGCTGCTGAAGCAGTTCCGGAATCAGCTTGTCAATAATCTGCTGCTTGTCGTCAGGGAGCATATTCCTGATTGCCAGAAGACTTATTCCTTTTGCGGAAATCTGCTCGGTGCAGCTGTAGGCATAAGAGGTCAGGAACGTGAATATCCCGCCACAGTCAACCGACGGGAATCCCGTGAGTTCCAATGTCGCCCATTGGTTGTCGTCTGTCTTGAAAGGAGAGAATCCGAAATGTTTGGACGCTCCCTTGCCTATCATAGCCCTTGTGACGGAGATCACCGGAGGATTTGGCGTGCGGACGTTGATGGAAATCTTCTCGGCGGCCTTGTGTCCGTCACCGTTTGCCGTGACGGTCACCGTGGCTGTGCCTGTCCCAGTGGCCTCAAGGTTGAATCTGACCATCTTGTCTCCAGGTTTGCTGAACCGGACAGATGCGTTTGAGTCTCCCGTTATCTTCAGAGGCCCGTCAACCTTCACGCTGACTTCAGCGTTCCCGACTCCGTCCTCAAGGGCGAACACATTGACGGGCATCACGACCTTCTCGCCGGTTCCGATGACCCTTGGCAGGGTAGGAAGAACCATAAGCGGCGACTTTACCTGAACCGTCTTCTCCGCGTTGCCGTAAGCTCCGTCCCTTGCCGCCACAAGCATCACCCTGACACTGCCGACGTACATAGGGAGTCTGACCTTATGCGTGGCCGAACCGCTTTGCAGGGAGAACGGCCCTATGAACTTGACGACAGCGTTGAACCGGTTGTCCTTCCGCCCTCCGACCATAATGTTCTCGTCTCCACCGATGCTGAACATAGGCGAGAATCGGCCGCCGTAGGCTCCGATGACGTCATCGTAGAGATCCCAAGTGCTGACCCCAAGCGCTTCCCTGGCGTACATTGTGTTCCAAGGATCCGGGGTTTTGAATGATGTGAGGTCAAGAAGACCCTCGTCCACAATGGCCAAGGTGTATGTCATCGGCCTGCCGTTCCTTTCCTTTATCTTGATCTTGAACTCTTCCTCAGGGCGGAGCACGTCCGGCATCGTGATGACAGGCTCAAGATGTGAATTCCTGTCGTTGACAAGAACCGGCCGCACACCGTAAAGTCTGATCGGCAGGTCGTTGTCCGCTCTTTCATGCGGCTGGACAAGAGTCACGTGGATGTAGAAGTTAGGGGCCATCTCCGGAGTCACCTTGAATGAATATGTCACATCATCCTCTCCGGAAGTCTTCACCCATTTCCGGGAGATGACCTTCCTTGAGTTCTCAAGGGACACAAGCGCCTGCCCCTTTGACACGGCTGGAATATAAACGGTCACCTTTTCACCGACCTCGTAGGAATCCTTGTCGGTTGAGAATGACAGCATTGTCAAGGCCTCGGGATCTGTCTTGGAGGATCTGCCCTTGTAGGCCGGCCAGTCAACATAGATTATGTCTCCGGAGACGTGACCGCTTTCCGTGTCTGTCACAAGCACCAGATAACGCCCCCAGTCAGGATAGTCAACCCTGAAAGGAACGGACACGTCGCCGCCGGCTGATTTGACAGTGCCGGAACTGATTATGTTCGCCGACGGGCTGTTCACATAAGAGTCAAGACTTTCGCTGCGGCTTTCCCACCACCAGCTCCATTTCATCTTGTAGATTGAGTATTTCAGGCTGTGGCCGGTCACTCTTGCCCCGTTCTTGTCCACAACGGCGACACTGACGCTGTAGTTCTTGTCTGTCTCCAGATAACGTCCGCTTCCTTCTTTCGGAACTTTCACGCCGACGTAGGATGAATATGGCGAATATGCGACCGACAGCGAATTGAAGCTTACGTCACCGCCTTGTTCTTCGACGGTGGTGAGGATGTCAGCCCGCAGCATTCCCGGAGCGTTTCCGGCTGACGGCATCGCAACGTTGACCTTCGCCTGTCCGTCTGCGTTCAGCCTGGTGTCAATCAGTTGATGTTCGCTTTCGCTGAACTTCGACAACGGGCTTGAGAAACGGTAGCCTTCGAACCCTTTGAATGTGGACGCACCCTGCCGCAATGTCATATTCACCTTCGCCACCAGTCCCGCCGCCGGAGGCCCTGTCAGCCAGTCCGCCGACACGCAGACCGGAACATTCCGACCGCCGTCAATTGTCTTGTTTTCAAGGTCTGTCTTGATTTTGACCCTGTTAGGTTTGATGCTCTCTATCCTGAAAGACTTATGGAACGTGGCCCCTCCTATTTTGAAGTAGGCCTGCCATATTCCTGTGGGATCCTCCGCCTTTGTCGGGACAGTGAAGGAATAGAACCCGTTCTTTGCATTGGTGTTGATCTGCTTCGTGTAGAACTGCCCCTGTGGCGTGTACATCTCCAGAACGGCCGGATGGTTGTCGGGGATTCTGTTGTCTTTGTCTTCCAGAATCATCGTGACGTGAAGCGTGTCGCCCGGTCTCCAGACGCCTCTTTCTCCATAGACAAAAGCTTTCAGACCCTTTTCCAGAACCTTGCCTCCGACATCGAACCTGCTGAGGGATTTCTGATTCCCTTCCGTGACTTTCAGGTAGCTGGTGGCTCCGCCTCTCTTGGCCACCACCACGAATGGCTTCCCGGAAAGGTCGATTTCTGCCATTCCGTCAGTACCGGTCTTGGCATAGCCGATTTCCCTCAGCTGGTAGCTGTAAACATACAATTCCGCGTTGAACACTGGGTCTGCCGAGAGTATGTCGCTCACGCTGACCCAGATCCGGTCACCTCCGGAATATTTGGCAATCACGCCAAGGTTGGACGTGAGAAGATTCACCGCCGGGAAGCGGTAATCTTCCATATAGTATGTAGGTTTGAGAGGGTTGTTCCGGTCTGACCATTTGTACTCTTTCCAGTCATAAAAACCTTCATAATAGTAAGGCTCAGGATTGTCCCAGATGTCGTTGTCTTCTTCAGTGATGTTTTCGGACGAGATGTTCACCATCTTGTCCGAAGGAGCTCCGCTCTTGAACGAATCGTTCTTGCCATAGACTGAATATTCCTGCTTGAATGTGATCCGTATGCGGTAGATCGCCCCCGGTTCCTGCCTGAACAGACCGGAGAGGTCAACGGAATAGTCCTGCCACTTGTGCAGGTTCTTCGACGGGTCGGAGTCCAGACGCACGCAACGCTTGCAGACAAGCCGTCCGCATCTGCGCAGCGAGTTGTCGCCGGAAAGGTCGTTGTCCTGAAGGAACATCAGCACATTGTCTTCGTAAATCTGGATGACTCTGATGTCCACGGCGTTGAGATTCACTGCCTTGAACGGGAGAATCAATTCCTTGGAGTTCGGAAGGACCGTCCCGGAGACCGGTATCTCCACAGCCGGCATCAATTCTGTCGCTGAGAATGACTTGGAATATTCCTGCCCCAGCTTTGTCCCATCGTGGCTCTTCACGGCGTCGGATACTTTCAGGGTTACCGGCTCCTTTACGGGACCCTCATAGAAAACCTTGACGTGGGCGTTCTCGACCTGGGTGTAGTAACGTCCCACCCCCTTGACGGTGAACAACCCCGTGTTGTCATTCACATCAGCGAGCGCCTCAGTGAAGTAGATGTCTATGTAAGGGGTGTCGGCGTCCACCCTCTCCGCACCGAGAACCTTGAAGTCTCCCCTCGCCGGGATCGTGATTTCCAGTTTCGAGTCCGCCACGAAACCGGTGTCTCCGGGTTTAAGCCTGATTTTCAACTGTCTGTCCTTTGTGTCTCTTTGGAGGCCTATGATTTCGAAATGAAAGCTCCGTGAGTCCGTACCCGCCGACACATTTGTCTCCGCGCTGTGGTCGGGGTAGTCGTATTCAAGCATCGTCCGTACCTTTTCAAGCGGGAGTTCCTCGGTCAGGGAGATTGTGCCTTCCACGCTGGCCTTGTCCGGCGAGGCCGCCGTGATGGTGATCTCATCCATTGAGAGCACAGCTTCCTTGATGGCCACCAGAAACTTGAATGAGAATCTCTTGAACTTCCGGTCGCCGACTTTCTGGATTTTGTCCAGACGTAGTTTCCCTGTGTAGGATTGTCCCGCTTTAAGCGCCCTGTTGTCCGGAATGAATTCTATCGTGTTTGACGAAAGCCATCTGGCGGTACCTTTCACCGATGGAGTGAACGTGAGTACGCCATCCTTGAGATCCGCTCCCGGGGTCGCATCGGGAATGTCGGATGCGAGTTCCACGCGGATTGTGGATTTGTCCGAGATTATTCCGCCTGTGTAGGCCTTTATGAATGTCGCGAATTCGATGCTTTGTCCCTTGCTTTTGCCGAAACGGCTGCAGGACGCACCGGAGAAAATCAATGCTGCCATTGACAGTATGGCGATGATGGATTTTGTCGGAATCTTGGTGTTCATATACCTTAATAATATAGTTAGGTGTATTCAGCAGTTGTCTGTTCTGAAGTTCCTTGCGCTTTAAACGTCCAATGCAAGACTTCATATGTGCCAAATTTAGGGATTCTTTTCCGTTTATTCAATACCTTGCCGTCATTTGCTTTTTGTATGACAATTTGTCAGCCGCCCTTCGGTGGCACAGCCTTTGATTTTACGGCAGATGCTTCCGGAGTGAGCCGGAGCAAAGATTTAAAAACTTTAAAAATACTTTATATTATGATCAAACCATTGGCAGACAGAGTCTTGGTTGAGCCTAAAGAGGCGGAGACAAAGACAGCTTCAGGTCTTTATATTCCTGACACAGCAAAAGAGAAACCTCAAGAGGGTAAGGTAATCGCCGCAGGTCCCGGCAAAAAGGATGAACCTATGGAGGTCAAGGTAGGCGACGAGGTCATCTACGGCAAGTACGCCGGCACGGAGGTGACAGTTGAAGGGAAGAAGTATCTTATCGTGAAGCAGTCGGACATTCTGGCTATTCTGTAATTAACATAGGAGGAAAACATTATGGCAAAGGAAATAAAATTTGATGTTGATGTCCGTTCAAAGATGAAGGAAGGAGCGGACGCTCTTGCGGATGCGGTCAAGGTCACACTTGGCCCGAAGGGTCGCAATGTTGTGATTGACAAGAAATTCGGTGCTCCTCAGGTCACCAAGGACGGTGTGACTGTCGCAAAGGAAGTTGAACTCGCTGACAGGTACGCCAATATGGGCGCCCAGATGGTCAAGGAAGTCGCTTCCAAGACCAACGAGCAGGCAGGTGACGGCACCACGACCGCTACCGTTCTTGCACAGGCCATCATCAATGTGGGTCTTAAGAATGTCACGGCGGGAGCCAATCCTATGGATCTCAAGAGGGGCATCGACAAGGCTGTCGCTGCGGTTGTCGCTGAACTGAAGAAGAACAGCAAGAAGGTCGGCAGCGACTATTCCAAGATCGAGCAGGTCGGAACAGTCTCCGCCAACAATGACGCCGCCATCGGAAAGCTCATCGCTGACGCAATGTCAAAGGTGAAGGGTGATGGTGTGATTACGGTCGAGGAGGCCAAGGGAACAGACACCGAGGTAAAGGTCGTCGAGGGAATGCAGTTTGACAGGGGCTATGTCTCTCCATACTTTATGACCAACTCCGACAAGATGGAGGCTGTTCTGGATGACGCTTCAATTCTCATCACTGACAAGAAGATCTCCTCGATGAAGGACTTTATGCCTATCCTTGAGTCTATCGCCCGTGATGGAAGAGCGCTTTTGATCATCGCCGAGGATGTGGACGGTGAGGCTCTTACAACTTTGGTTGTCAACAAGCTCCGCGGCACGCTCAAGGTCGCCGCAGTCAAGGCCCCTGGTTTCGGAGACCGCCGCAAGGAAATGCTTCAGGACATCGCGACCCTTACCGGAGCTGTTGTTGTGTCCGAGGATAGAGGATTCACTCTTGAGAACACGACACCTGATATGCTTGGCAAGGCCGAGAAGATCACCATCACCAAGGACAACACCACCATCGTCGGCGGAGCTGGTGACAAGGACGCCATCGCTGACAGAGTCGCCCAGATCCGCAAGCAGATTGAGAACACCACTTCTGACTACGACAAGGAGAAGCTTCAGGAAAGGCTCGGCAAACTGGCCGGCGGAGTCGCCGTGCTCTATGTCGGCGCCGGTTCCGAGATTGAGATGAGGGAGAAGAAGGACAGGGTCGAGGATGCGCTCAACGCAACCCGCGCCGCTGTCGAGGAAGGTTATCTTCCTGGTGGAGGTGTGTCCTACATCCGCGCCGCCGAGGTTTTGAAGAAGCTCAAGGGTGAGAACGAGGATGAGACAACAGGTATCCACATCATCGCGCGCGCAATCGAGGAGCCGCTCCGCCAGATTGCCCAGAACGCCGGTGTTGACGGCAGCGTCATCATCCAGAAAATCCGCGAGCACAAGGGGGACTACGGCTACAATGCCCGCACCGATGAATATGTGAACCTGTTCGACGCGGGTGTCATCGACCCTACCAAGGTCGCGCGTGTGGCTCTTGAGAACGCCGCTTCGGTAGCCGGTATGTTCCTCACCACCGAGTGTGGCATCGTAGACATTCCTGAAAAGGAGACTGCCGCTCCGGCGATGCCTGCGGGCGGAATGATGTAATCGAAGTTTTCAGTCTGACAATTCAGAAACTGTTTAAAAATGGTTCCCGCATTTTATTATGCGGAATTTTCGAGACAGT